>CADBHI010000097.1 GCA_902794405.1 uncultured Prevotellaceae bacterium | reverse complement strand
GGACTTTTGCTGCTCAATCTCTGCCTCGGTTAAATTAATCTCTGCCAGTTGTTTGAACAATTCTTGACGATACATTTCCAGCAGAAAGGACAAGTCGTTGTAGCGTCCTATCTCTTTGGGGATGAATAGATTTTGTCGGGAGAGGTACCATGTGCTGACTTCATAAACAATTTCGCCAGTTTCTTCTTCCTCATATCCATTAACTCCGATTGCTAAAACCTCTTTGTAGGTCGTATGGCGCACGATTGCATTGGCATAGTGTACGGCACCGTTGACGGCATATTTGGAAATATTTGTAAAATTCGGCTCTCCTTTTTTCGTCAGGTTGGTTTTATGAGTGCACCTTTTGTTCCTTTAACTTCAATCATCACAGGAATGTCGCCTTCTGCTGCTGGAATCACGCATTTAACGTCGGGGTAATTAGGCCCCTTGCCTCCTTTTTTAGAAGGAGCCGTTTTTAGAGCTTTCTCTATTTGTGAATTAATGAAATCGTTCTTGGCATAGAGCTTAATCCCTTTTAGCTGCTCTTTCGCCCACTGTTCAACTATCTCTTCTATGCTATGTTTCTGTTTACTTGCCATAACCGAATTAATTACAAAAATTTCGACTTCCCCACTAACTTTTCCGACTTACCCACAAATTATATTATAGTTACTCACTAACTCAAAAAAGCAGCGTTTCACCTCCTAACAAAATTGTTGACAATCTCTCCAGCATCCTTACCTCCAGACATGAAATGTTTCATGCTTTTCACTTCATATTCGCCTCTTAGCTGAATATGTCTTTGTAATTCCATTTGCTCTTGCGGAGTAATAAAACCACCTCGTTGACTTATCTGATTATAAATGTTTGCTATTTGATTGTTTTCTTCGTCGATATGGCGAAGGCAATCATTATATTGTTGTCTATTATACTCATAAGACATACTATCAATAGTTAACTTAGCAAATGGATTACCATTGCTTGTATGCTTCATGTCTTCCAGCATTGCTTCAAATGCTAATTCATTCATGTTATACATAATCCTCAATTTGATTTGTCAAATTCTGACTACAAAGATATAAAAATATTCGCAGGCCATCGCAAGAACGGAGCGACAATCTGCAATATTTATAATTTTTTGTGAGAATTATGAGGGAGAGACCTGTAAAAACGAACAAGATGCTCGAATACGTATAAAAAAGAAGGCACTCACACCTCACCTCGTCAGATGTGAGTGTCCTATAAACAACACACTATCGGCCATACCCTTTCCTCTTTGTCGGCACATATCGAGAAGCTTTGACGGTCTTGGCTGCATGAAGCCAACAACGTAGTCGGAAGCCCTCGTTCTCCTCGTCTTTCTTGCGCCCGTCCCAACCAGTTTCGCTACTGACAGAACCACCACCAGCACAAGGAGTACTGACATAGCGACCTCCCATGAGAGCAACAGCGACCTCCCATGAGAGCAACAGCGACCTCTCGATTTTTTTGTGAGATTGGTGGAGATTTAAGGTTCCTATTACTGTATGACAACGAATCGCACTTTCTTGGTAGCCTTCCCCAGATTCGTCACTTAGCACTGCTCTCTACAGAAAGTTTAAAAATTGGCTAAAGTTACACTTTTTGACTTAACCTATTATCTATCAGTTTGTTACAGCGGTGTATGCTATTTTCAAAGTTACACCAAGTTTCACCTCACTTTTTACCCCGCCCAAACCATGCTGAAAGGCCGATAAACACTGGGGATTCAGCTATATATACAAAAGTAAAACAAGTTGTTTTACCTTGCTAAATGGCTGGTAAACTCATGCTTTGCCCGGACTAAACTGAAGTAAAACAACTTGTTTTACTTTCTCAGTTACCGAACCTTCTTTTCCTTTCGTGGCCATACGGTTGTCTATTGGCCGTGCTAAACGATGACGAACAACCGCCCGATGGCGGCACTTTTCCAAATTTTGGCCATAAATGCCTCCGAAAAGTGTAACTTTTGAATTAAGGTGCACTTCTGTAATCGTCAGAGGTTCAGTAGATTAAGATAAAAAGTGCAACTTTGGCCAATTTTCGCAAAATAATTTTTAGAGCGTCATCTGTCAAGTCTGGAAACATGTTAATAACTACAAGTAAATTCTTAAAAAGCGCTGCAAAATTTGGAGGTTATTACAATTTGTAGTTATCTTTGCACCATCCAATAACGATGACCTATGAAGAAATTGACTGACAAAGAGTTGCAAATCATGGATGTGCTGTGGGACAACGGGCCGCTGTCGACACGTGACATCATACTGCATCTGCCCGACACAACGGTGCACTTTAATACCATTGCCACATACGTGAGGCGACTCGAGCAACACAACATGATTGGGCATGAGGAGCTGAGTCCGAAGTTCTATCGCTATCATGCCGCAGTTACGCGCGAACAATATATCTCGAGTGTGAACAAGGAGAGCATCGACCGCTTCTTCTCGGGTTCCTACATGGACTTCATCTCGCGACTGGTAAAGCGCCACGAGGTGAGCGTCGACGAACTGAAAGAACTGATTAAAATGGTGGAGGAGGAGTAAGGATCATGGGAGCATTTGTAGTTTATATCCTTGAGTGGTCGGTATGTCTGCTGGCATTCCTGTTGCTGTATAAGATGTGCTTCAGCGGGTCAACGTTCCACAGGTTCAACCGTTTCTACCTGTTAGGCATCGTGGTGCTGTCGGCCATGCTGCCGCTGATACACATTGCGCCGACTGAGCAGATGGAGCCAATGGCTGAATCGTGCAGGACGGCGGTGTGGGTGGACGAGAGTCCGCTGAGCAGCCTTAGTGTCAGTTCGGCCTTGGACGCTGAGAGCAAGAGTCTGAGCGTTACGGAAAAGGGGGCTATGGTGCTGTTAGTGATGTACATCCTATATGTCCTGGTACAGTTGACGGGATGGACTAAGGCGGCTGTCAAGATGCTGTGGTTCCTGCGTGGCAAGCGCCGTCACAGAATCGGCCGCTGGGTATGGCTGGTGGAGCACGATGCCGAATACGGGCCGTTCAGCTGGATGAACATCATCGTCATCTCGAGAAACGAGCAGGGCTTCGGGCGTAGGGCGAGCATGCGGCATGAGCTGTCGCACATTGTGCTGCTGCACCACCTCGACCTGCTGTTGCTGATGGCGTGTGTCATCATCAACCCGACGTGCTGGATAGTAATGAAAGAAATCAAGATAGCGACTATTAATCATGCGGACAGTGGGAGCGGAGGCCTACGCACTCGCAAGTTCGTTTAACTTAAACATTAAAAAACGAATTATTATGATGAAGAAAAATCAGTCACACTGGTGGCGCATCGCATGGATTGTCGTCACCCTTCCGCTCACAGGTGTCACACTCATGGCCTTCTCGGAACCCAAGGAGGCATTGAAAGTGGCCGTCGACAACAGCGTCAAGGCTGTAGAACAGCCTCTGGCCGAACTCACAGCCGCCGTGCTCGACGCTCCTGCCGCCGAGACCAGCGAGGCTCCGAAGCCGAAAAAGGTCGAAGAGCCCCAGCAAAAGGAATCCAAAGTAAAGGCCGGCAGCACGATTACTGGTACGGTGAAGGATAATGTCGGTCCACTGCATTACGCCAATCTCGTTGAGATTGACCAGTACGGCCGCATCGTGGCTCAGACCACAACCGACAAGAACGGCAAGTTCTCGTTGAAGGTGGTCGATCCTGGTCACAAGATCCGTATCTCGTACGTGGGATATAAGACTCAGACGCTCGACATCAGCAGTAATAAGATGGACGCCACGCTGGAGCCGATAACGGGTTTCAGTAACGTCACGGTAGTCGGCCGTCGCGACAGCGTTGACCTCAAGAGTGCCCGCTATCAGGACCAGACCAACGCCGGCGGCGATGACAAGACATTCGACCTGGTGGAGCAAGCGCCTACATATCCTGGCGGTCAAGGCGAAATCATGAAATATCTGAGCACTCACCTGCGCTATCCCGCCGTAGCCCGTGAAATGCAGGCTGAGGGTGAGATTACCGTTAAGTTCATCGTCGACAAGACTGGATTTGTACGCTCTCCGCAAGTTGTACAAACGAATACCAAATCTCCGCTCATTACGGCCGAGGTGGCAAAGGCTGCCAAGGAGGGCGACGAGGAGGCAGTAGAAATCTCAAGGAACTACTACGACGCCGTAGAGGCCCTGAAGGAAGAAGCCATCTACGTGGTGCGCAACATGCCGCGATGGGAGCCTGGCCGCCAGAACGGCAAACGCGTGGAAACCAGCTACACCCTACCCGTCAGCTTCAAGCTGAATTAACAGTTGGCGAACGGAAAGAAGAAAAAATGGGAAGAGATTCTTCGTTTTTCAGAAAATTTTAGTACCTTTGCCGCGAAACAGCAAAAAACCTAAAATTTATAAGTAGAAAACATGAAGAAAATGATGTCAATGATGGCTATTGTCGCCATCGCCGTGCTGGCCTTTACGGCTTGCGCCACCAAGAGTGAGAAAGACACTGGAGTGAATAACTTCCGTATTCACCGCGGTACTAACCTCAGCCATTGGCTGTCGCAGAGTGAGGAGCGTGGTGAAGCCCGCAAGCAGCACATCCAGGAGGATGATTTTGCGCGCCTGGATTCGCTGGGGTTCGACTTCGTGCGCCTGCCAATCGACGAGGTTCAGTTCTGGGATGAAGAGGGCAACAAGCTGCCTGAGGGCTGGGACCTGCTGACCTTCGCCGTCGACCAGTGCATCAAGAACCATCTGCGTGTCATCGTCGACCTGCACATTATCCGTTCACACTACTTCAACGCCGTGAACGAAGGTGCTGCCGATGCCAATACGCTGTTCACTTCGGAGGAGTCGCAGCAGAGGCTCATCGACATGTGGTACGAACTGTCGGACGTGCTGAAGGGCTATAGCAACGATTCTGTGGCCTACGAGTTCATGAACGAGCCTGTGGCCGAAGACCACGAACAGTGGAACCAACTCATAGCAAAGGTACACAAGGCCTTGCGTGAGCGTGAGCCTCAGCGCACATTGGTCATCGGCTCCAACATGTGGCAGAGCTATGGAACCATCAAGTACCTGAAGGTGCCCGAGGGTGACAAGAACATCGTGCTCTCATTCCATTACTACAACCCCATGATCCTGACGCACTACGGTGCTTGGTGGGCACCGATAGGCAAGTATACCGGCAAGGTGAACTATCCTGGTGTGCTCGTGTCGAAGGAAGACTATGAGGCTGCTTCCGACTCAGTGAAGAAAGTCATCGACGATAACAAATTCACTACTGAGGTGTGGGACATCGACAGGATTCGCGCTGACTTCAAGGACGCCATCGAGGCAGCTAAGAAGTACGACCTGCAGCTGTTCTGCGGCGAATGGGGCGTGTATGAGCCTGTAGACCGTGAGCTGGCCTACAAATGGACCAAGGACATGCTGAAGGTATTCAAGGAGAACAACATCGCATGGACCACTTGGTGCTATGATGCCGACTTCGGTTTCTGGGACCAGCAGAAGCATGAGTTCAAGGACAAGGGACTGGTGGATCTGCTGATGGGAGACCAGGACGAAGACGAGGATGAGGAATAAACCAGGATTATAAAAAACGAGACAGCCGGAAGCGTGAGAACTTCCGGCTGTCTCGTTTTCTATGAATCGGTTTACTTGATGTTCAGCACAACAATCGACTTGGCGGGAACCTTCACCGTCAGCACATTCTTCTTCAACTTGGCATCCTTGTAGTCCTTGGGAGCGACTACGTCAGGATGAGTGAAGTCGTTGAAGTCTGCCACATTCTTGGAAGTCAGTATACGACCGCTGACGCTCTTAGCCTGATAACCTTCGATGTTGAAGTCGATGGTCTGGTCCTTGTCGAGGCTCACGTTGGTAATAGCGAGCACCATCGAGCCATCCTGAGTCTTGGCGGCTGAGGCAGAGAGCATGGGGCATGGACGATAGCCGGCATCCTTGGCGCCCTCCTTCTCCTTGAAGTAGGCCTTGCTCACTTGAATGGTCTCCGTGGGCAGGTCTACAGGCAGGTAGGTAGCCTCTTGGAACGGGGTGTACATCTCGAACACGTGGTAGGTAGGCGTGAGCACCATGTGGCCCGTGCCTTCCTGGTCGGTGAGAATCATCGACTGCAGCACGTTGACAATCTGGGCGATGTTGGCCATCTTGACACGATCGGTATACTTATGGAACACGTTGAGCGACAGCGAAGCCACAAAGGCATCGCGCAGGGCGTTCTGCTGGTACAGGTGGCCGCTGATGGTACCCGGCTCCTCGTCCCACCATGTTCCCCACTCGTCGACGAGCAGGCCGACCTTGCCTTCAGGGTCTTTCTCGTCCATGATGGCTTTGTGCTTCTTGATGACCTCCTCAATCTCCAAACACTTGCCCAATGCCCAGTAGTACTGGTCGTTGTCGAACTTCGTAGCCGAACCCTTCGGGCCGTCCCAGCCTGAGCAGGTGTAGTAGTGGAGCGACACGCCCTGCATGCGGTTGCCAATCTTGTCCATCAGCACCTTCGTCCAGTCGTAGTCATAGTCGCTGGCGCCGCTACCGATGCGATAGAGCTTGTTGCCCGTGTAGTCGCGCAGATAGGTATTGAACTTGCGGAACTCGTCGCTGTAGTACTCGGGGGTCATATTGCCGCCACAGCCCCAGGCCTCGTTACCAATGCCGAAGTACTTCACGTGCCAGGCTTTCTCCCTGCCGTTCTGACGGCGCAGACGGGCCATCGGTGTATCGCCGTCGCTGGTCATATACTCCACCCACTGGGCCATCTCTTTCACCGTGCCCGAGCCAACGTTGCCGCTGATGTAGGGCTCACAGTCGAGCATCTCACAGAGGTTCAGGAACTCGTGCGTACCAAACGAGTTGTCCTCGATGGTGCCGCCCCAGTTGTTGTTACGCAGCGAGGGGCGCTTGTCCTTGGGGCCAATGCCATCCATCCAGTGGTAGTCGTCAGCAAAGCAGCCGCCCGGCCAGCGCAGTACAGGCACCTTCAATGCCTTCAGCGCCTCGAACACATCCTTACGATAGCCCTTGATGTTAGGAATCTGAGAGTTCTCGCCCACCCAGAGTCCACCATAGATACAGGTGCCGAGGTGCTCGGAGAACTGTCCGTAAATCTCACGGTTGATCTTGGCTCCTGCCTGGTCAGCATGAATGGAACCCTTCACGTTTTCTGCTGCCGATGCTCCAGTAGCAAAGGCCAGTGCAATAGTTGCAATAATTACTGTTTTCTTCATTTCTTTAGGTTTTTGCGCACAAATATTAATCGGTTTGGGGGACAAAGTTACGAAAAAAAAATGTAGTAACGAAACGATTTGGCAGATGTTCATAAAAAAACTCTAAAAAAAAGCTTTCTTCTTTGCAGAATGAATAGTAAGGACCAGGAAGCGATAAAGTGGCCAGAAAAAACTGGGGAGAAAAGTAGGGAGAAAAGTAGGGAGAAAAGTAGGGAGAAAAGTAGGGAGAAAAGTAGGGAGAAAATAGTCGAATTGATTAAAGTGCATCCTGAGATTACACAATCTGAACTTGCCGCAAAGATACATTTATCTGTAAAAGGTATTGAGAAACAAATTAGAAGCCTTCGTGAACTAGGTATTATCCGTCGTGTCGGCCCTGACAAAGGTGGCCATTGGGAAATTATTGAGCAAAACGAGAAAGGAGGGGAGTGTGATGGATAATCAAAAGTTGCAACAGGTGTTAGGCTATGCTCGATGGGAGAATTTTGTAGTAGCCATTGGGCGTGCTATAGAATCATGTAAAACGCTGGTTATCAGCATTGATGATCATTTTCGCGAGGTCACGAAAATGGTCCAGCTTCGACCTCGGGTCGGTTGCATATTTGCAAGAATCCCATGCAAAAAGCCATACAAAAGGCTTCTTAAACGAAAAGGCGGAAAGAAGAATGGTGAATGGATTGTAACTATTGATTTGTTGCGAGCAACGAGCAAGCTCAGAAGAAAAAGTTGAGTATGGATTTGGTTCTTTCAAAAAGAATAATTACCTTTGTCGCCAGAAACCAATAACAAATTGACTATGAAACTGATTAATAGCAAATTCATGGCCCTGCTGCTGACTGCAGGACTGACACTTGGACTGACCGCCTGTGGCGGAGGTGACGACGACCCGGTAGCTGAACCTACCCCTACCCCAGCACCTACACCAACACCCGAACCTACTCCAGAACCAACTCCTACTCCGACTCCTACACCTCAGGGGTGCGAGGGCTGGCCAGCCGACTACGGCGGCGTGATGCTACAGGGCTTCTACTGGGACGGTTACGCAGATGCCCAGTGGGTCCGACTTGAACAGCAGGCCGATGACCTCGCTACGACATTCGACCTCGTATGGCTGCCGCAGAGTGGTGACTGTGGCGGACAATCAATGGGTTACGATGACCTCTATTGGTTCCCAGGACATTACAACAGCTCGTTCGGCACTGAGACAGAGTTGCGCTCGCTGATCAAGACTTTCAAGGAGAAGGGCATCGGCACCATTGCCGACGTGGTAATTAACCACCGCAGAAACGTCAGCAACTGGGTAGACTTCCCTGCTGAGACCTACAATGGCGTCACCTATCAGCTCAAGTCCACGGACGTTTGTGCCAACGACGATGGTGGAAAAGCAAAAAGCGAGGCTGCCAAATTGGGACTGAGCGTCAGCTCCAACAACGATACTGGCGAAGGATGGGACGGCATGCGCGACCTCGACCATAAGAGCGAGAACGTGCAGACCAACGTCAAGGCCTATCTGCACATGCTGCTGGAAGACCTGGGCTATGTAGGCTTCCGCTACGATATGGTGAAGGGCTACGCCGCTTCCTATACCAAAATCTATAATGAAGATAGCAATCCAAAATTCTCCGTCGGCGAGTGCTGGGACAGTTCCAACACCATCAAGAACTGGATTGACGGTACGGGCAAGACCTCTGCCGCCTTCGACTTCCAGTTCCGCTACACCGTGCGCAATGCCATCAAAACCGGTGACTGGAGGAAACTGGCGGCACAGAACGAAGGGAACTGGCCATTGGTAAGCAGCAACTACCAGAATGGCAACTATCGCCGATATGCCGTCACCTTTGTCGAGAACCACGATACCGAGTACCGTTCAGCAACAAGCCAGCAGGATCCCATCCGCAAGGATACGCTGGCCGCCAATGCCTATCTGCTAGCTATGCCTGGAACACCCTGTGTCTTCCTAACGCACTGGAAAGCTTACAAGCCCGAGATTGCCAAGATGGTGGCCGTGCGCAAAGCCGTAGGCATCACCAATATGAGCAAGCCAACCCAAGTCGGCTCCGACAATGACTACTATGCCGTTCAGGTGGATGGTAGCGGCGATAAGAAGCTGCTTTGTGTGGTAGGTACCAAGGCCAATGGATACACCCCATCCAGTGGCGAATGGAAGAAGGTACTCAGCGGCTATCACTATGTCTACTATGTCAGCGGCATAGAGCCAAGTGCCATCAACCTGCCGGAACTGGAAAAAGATGAGGAACCACAGGATGGCGTATTCAGCGGCATACCTTCGTTCTGCACATTTGGCGAAGGCGAGATCTGTGCTTTCTTTGAGGCTCCTGTCGCATGGGGCAGTCAGGTCTACACCTGGGCATGGTTGACAGGCGGCGACGGAAAGGACTACGTAGGCACCAACTGGCCTGGCGTTGCTGCCACGCAGATCGGCAAAGCCGACAATGGCAACAAGGTCTTTAAGTGGACAACCTCCAAGACCAACGCCCCTAACTATATCATCTTCAGCGGCGGCGGAAACCAGACGGGCGACCTGCCATTCAAAAACGGTGGCTACTACAACAAGGAGGGGCTACAAGGTGTTGTTTCACCAAAATAACACCTTAAGAAGCCAGAAAATTAGAAAAAAAAGCCTGAAAAGTTGCACATTTAAACAAAAAGCATTACTTTTGCTGACAAATTGTAACAATTCAACGCAACAATGGAAAAAATTGACACCATCGACAGGAAGATTATCGGTATCTTAATAAAAAACGCCCGCATTCCCTTCAAGGATGTTGCAGCAGAGTGTAATGTCTCTCGCGCTGCCATTCATCAGCGTGTGCAACACCTTGTAGAGGACGGCGTTATCACTGGCTCACGGTTCGACATCAACCCCAAGAGCCTCGGCTATTCCACATGTACCTACGTCGGCATTACCCTTGAGAAGGGTTCTATGTATAAAGACGTGGTCGAAGAACTGCTCAAGATTCCCGAGGTCGTAGAGTGCCACTTCACTACAGGTCCTTACACCATGATGGTGAAACTCTATGCCAGAGACAACGAACAGCTGATGAACCTCCTTAACGGCGACCTGCAGAGCATTCCTGGCGTCACCGCTACCGAAACCCTGATTTCGCTCGAACAGAGCATCAACAGGCAGATTCCTGTACTCCTCTGATTATTTCTCACCTATTTACCTCTCACCATGTTCAACCTCCAGGCACACCTGAATCAGATTCACCAGCAGTTTCCACCAGCACAGACCAAACCTGTCATCGGTATTACTGCCAACTACGAAGATCAGAAATCAACCCTCGCCAGTACCTACTATGACTCTGTGATAAAAGCTGGAGGCGTGCCTGTCATCATACCACCAACGCCCGACCAGCACGTCATTATCAATACGCTCCAGCATATTGATGCGCTCATTCTCAGCGGCGGTGGTGACATCAACCCACTCTGGTGTGGCGAAGACCCCATTCCCGAGCTGCACAGCATTAACCAGCAAAGGGATTTGCCCGAACTGCTGATCACCCGGCTGGCCTACAATCGCCAGATACCCATCTTAGGCATCTGCCGCGGCATCCAGACACTTGCTGTAGCACTTGGAGGAAAGGTGGCACAGCACATCAGCACCAACATCAAGCACTCGCAGGACGCTGACCGCACGGAACCCACCCACTACGTGACTATAGAGGCAGATTCCACCTTATATAATATCTATAAGGAGCACATGCTCCCCCTCCAGTCGGAGGGGGCTGGGGGGAGGCTTCTCGTCAATTCCTTCCACCATCAGGCCGTCTCAGAGGCTGGCTCTCGCTTCCGCGTCGTGGCACGTGCCAACGACGGCATTGTCGAAGCCATCGAGAGTACTGAATACAAGAGCATTATCGGCGTACAATGGCATCCCGAATGTCTCGACGCCTCGCTGCCCCTCTTTCAGTGGCTTGTCAACGAGGCCAAGGACTATCGCTATGCACAAAACCTGCATAACCACATCCTGACCCTCGACACCCATTGCGACACGCCCATGCTCTTTCACAAGGGTATCGACTTCTGTCAGCGCGACTCCCAAGCCTGCGTCGACCTCCATAAGATGACCGAGGGACGCCTCGATGCCACCATCATGGTGGCCTACCTGCCACAACCCAAAATCGGAGAGACATTCTCGTCGCTCGTCTCATCTCCCATCCCTTCATCCTCCACCCAGTTGGAAGGACAGGGAGGGACTTCCCCCAAACAATATGCCGACCTTATTTTCGACAAAATAGAGCAAATCGTTGGCGACAATCCTGATTACATCGCCCTCGCCAAGACCCCCGGCGACCTCTATCACAACAAGCGCAACCAGCGCAAGTCCATCATGCTTGGCATTGAGAATGCGTTAGCCCTTGAACATGATATCAACAATGTGGAGCACTTCGCTCAGCGGGGCGTCGTCTACATCACGCTCTGTCACAACGGTGACAACGACGTATGCGACTCCGCCAAGGGCTGCAACACCAACAATGGCGTCAGCTCATTCGGACAGCAGGTCATCGCCGAGATGAACAAGCACGGCATCATCGTCGACCTCAGCCACGCCAACCAGAAGTCGTTCTACGACGCACTCGACATCAGCAAGGACCCCATCGTCTGCAGCCACTCCTCGTGCCGCGCACTCTGTGACCACCCTCGCAACCTCACCGATGACCAGATGCGACAGCTCGCTGAGAAGAACGGCGTCATGCAAATCACGCTCTACAACGGCTTCCTCAAGCAGGACGCACAAGCCACCATCATCGATGCCATCGACCACCTCAGGCACGCCATCTCCATCATGGGCATTGAGCACGTAGGACTCGGTACCGACTTCGACGGCGACGGCGGCATCTGCGGACTCAGCAACGCTTCCGAGCTCATACAGTTCACACGCCAGCTCCTGAAGCAACACTACACCGAACAAGACATCCAGATGATCTGGGGCGGAAACTTCCTCCACCTTATGTCGCAGGTGCAGAAGTAACCCCAAAATGACGATCCCCAAAAGGGCATCAGATAACCTCTTAATTTTCAACATAAATTAGCGATGAAAGCAAAAACAATATTCATTCTTGCAATCCTACTGGCGTATGTGATGGCAAATGAGGCACAGGGAGTGTTGAGCACCGACGCAATGATTCGCGTGGCGGAGCAGAAAACGAAGTTGGAGCGTATGGCGGTTGACGGAAAGAAAAGGTCGCCGGCACAGCAGGCTGCGCTGACGCTCATCGTAAAAGTGGCAGATGAGAACGCTGCTGACACCTACGCCCGTCTGAGAGAGCAGGGCGTGACCATCAGAGGACGCATCGGACAGCAGGCCATCGTTGAGGTACCGCTCAACAAGGTAGAGACCATTGCCCAGATGGATGGCATTCTCCGCGTGGACGTAGGCCATCAGGGGCAGTTGAAGACCGATGTAGGACGTCAGGTAATGGGTGTCAACCTCCTCAACGGCAGTAACCCCACGGTACCCTCACCTTTTACGGGTAAAGGCGTGACGGTGTGCGTGATGGACATAGGCATGGACTTCAAGCACCCCGCCTTCAAGGATGCCGAGGGTCGTTCGCGTATCAAGTGCGTTTACTGCATGATGTCGGATAAGGGTCGCAAGTTTGTGTACGACGACCCTGTGGCAGGCCCCATCGAGTTTCCGGGCAGCGTGTTCGACACGCCCGAACTCATTGCCAAGCTTAACTACGACATTAACATATCGCCCCACGGCGGTCATACCACAAGCACCGCCGCAGGCTCGCTGTCGCCTCAAGGCTTTGGCGGCATGGCTCCCGAGGCCGACATTGTCTATTTGTGTATGGCCTCTACGATTGTTACCGACGACGACGTGGACACTGGTACGGGCAGCACTGATGAGGGCAGTTCATCAAGCGACATCAACCTAAACGAAATTGAAGGGACCAACCAAATAGTAGAACAATACCTGGCCTTTGCCAGTGCCTACGCTCAGCAGAGCGAACAGCCCATGGTGATAAGTGCCAGCATTGGCAGTAACTTAGGGCCTCACGATGGCACCGGTGCCGTACCCGAAGCCATTTCGGCTCTCTCCAAGCACGCCATTCCCGTATTTGCCAGTGGCAACGAGGGTGGTAAAAGTTATCACGTACATTATCAGTTTGCCGACGATAAGCCATCATTCAGCGTTGGTCTCGCACCTTTTTTGAGCGAATATATTGTTGATGAAGATGATCCTGACAATCCCTTTTACTGGTCTTTCACGGATAAGGTAAGAGGCTACACACGTGCCGGACACAGTGGCGATATCAGTTTACGCCTGAACGTGATTGGTCGTGATGAAAGCTATCAAATCACGGAATATGCATGGTCGTCGCCCGTCTATACAACAAGTTCGGACAAGCCCGACCTGTCAGTGTTCATCAACTCGGACGACGACCCTGAGCTTCATAAATACTTCAGAGGCAAGGTGTACCTCGGAGTCCGCACGCTAGCTAATGGCCAGCGGGAGCTGACAGTGATGCCTAAAGGTGTCTGCAAGGAGATCAGAGGAGTAACACGCTATGCTCTGACCATCACTGTGGCAGGTGCACCTGGCACCGACGTTGACCTGTGGCAGAATCTCTACAGGTTCATCCCATACGAGGGCGACGACTACATTGTCGGCGACGATTTCATTACGGGCAGCGACTGGAGCAGCACGCCCGATGTCATCAGCGTAGGAGCATGGTGTGCCAACACCACTGCACGCGCCCACAGACAAGGCATGGAGGATATCGAATCGGAAACTGAAACACAGGGCGACATCGCTGCGACCAGCAGCTATGGCATGATGTTCAACGGCGTGACGCAGCCAACCGTCTGCGCTCCTGGCGTCAATGTGGTGGCGGCGTGGAACAAATACTACGATGACGCCTTCTATTCCACTCCTTCGACTTACCTCGACGCGATGGCATGGCAGGGCTACCCCTACGCATCCTTGAGTGGCACGTCGATGGCCACTCCCGCTGTGTCGGGCATCATAGCCCTGTGGCTACAGGCTAATCCAAAGCTCACACTGGCCGACGTGAAGGATATTCTGGCCAATTCGTGTGATAACGACGAGTTTACCGCCAAGAATCCTATCCGTTGGGGCTATGGCAAGATCAATGCCAAGAAGGGGCTGGACTATATTCAGCAGGGTACGGGGATTGTCCTGATGTCTGATGGAAGAAGTAAGATGGAAGATGTATGGTTCGACCTCAGCGGACGTCGTATGAGTGCCAAGCCCACTCAGCGCGGCCTCTATATAAATAAAGGTAAGAAGTTCATGGTAAAATAATCATCACGACGTATGAGATTGATGCAATGGGTGATGGCCGCTACTCTCGTTTGCGGCTTGAGTGTGTTCACGGCGTGCAGCAATGACGACAATTCTGCCAACCCGACGCCTGGTGTTGACAGTAAGATCGTGGGTAACTGGTTTTCCGACGTGTCGGGCAAAACCTATGCTAAGTGGAATTATGACAAGACGTGGCAGAACACCGAGTTCAAGGCCGACGGAACGGGCAGCACTTGTATCTATTACATGTTAAATGGCAAACCCCTCGGCATTGAGAAGATCAATTTTACCTATACGGCTTCTGCCGACGGAACGCTGACCATGAGCCCGAAGG
>CADBHI010000096.1 GCA_902794405.1 uncultured Prevotellaceae bacterium | reverse complement strand
CACTTTTTCACCTAACCGATTAACTGTTAGGCTGTTACGGCGGTGCATCTTCTTTACAAAGTTCCACCAAGTTTCACCTCGCTTTTTGCCCCGCCCAAACCACGCTGAAAGGCCGATAAACACAGGGGATTCGGTTAAACAGGCAAAAGTAAAACAAGTTGTTTTACTTTGCTAAATGGCTGGCAAACTCATGCTTTGCCCGGACTAAACTGAAGTAAAACAACTTGTTTTACTTTCTCGGTCACCGAACCTTCTTCTCCTTTCGTGCCAATACGGCTGTCGTCTGGCCGGGGTAAACGTCGACTGACAACCGCCTAATAGAGACACTTTCCCAAATTTTGGCCAAAAATGCCCCGAAAAGTGAAACTTTGAAAATAGGGTGCACCGCTGCAACCGACAGTGAAACAGTAGGTTAAGTAGAAAAGTGGAACTTTCTCCAATTTTCGCAAAATTATTTTGAGAGTCTATTTTGCAGTTGATTATTCCTCGGAT
This sequence comes from uncultured Prevotellaceae bacterium, assembly GCA_902794405.1. Classification (GTDB taxonomy): domain Bacteria; phylum Bacteroidota; class Bacteroidia; order Bacteroidales; family Bacteroidaceae; genus Prevotella. The sequence goes on along the minus strand of CADBHI010000096.1, from coordinate 32,510 downwards.
GATGTTCGAGAATCTCCTGACGCAGGGTAGAGGTGTCGATGTGGGTATAGATTTCGGTAGTGCCAATCGACTCGTGTCCTAACATGGCCTGGATGGCGCGCAGGTCGGCACCGCCTTCGAGCAGGGCGGTGGCAAAAGAGTGGCGAAGGGGTGCGCGTGAGGTGGGCCCCACGACGGTTCAGGAACACATAGTCTTCCTCTCTGGTCAGAAGCTGACGTCCCCGCAGGATGGCGCTAAACCTTCAAAGGAAGTGTATATCCAAAACGGAAAACGTGAATATGAATCACAATGAAGAAGTCCCAGACTTTCTGGGAGGACTTGGCGACATGCTGCCCGCCGATGTCCTGAAGAAGGTGATTGAACTGCTGGAGCAACTGCGCCGCGCAGACAAAGATCACCAAGGCGGCACCGTGTTCATCTATGCCCCAGGCAGCCAGTATGTGGAGACAGTCCAGAACCAATATTTGTACCCCGCCCCCCGCTCGGCCGAAGGACGCTTGCAAGGCAAGAACCCCGCCCCTTATAGGGGTGGGGAGAGTACGATAGGAGAGCCCGCCTATGATAGGAGTGGGGAAAGTACGGTAGGAGGGAAGCCCGCCTATAATAGGGGTGGGGAGAACACGATGGGAGGGAAGCCCTCCAATGACAGGGGTGGGGAGTCGTTGCCAGAGGTGCTCGCTACCGATAAGGCGATGACGCTGTGGCGGAAGGCGCAGGAGGCAGTATATGTAGATGCCAATTATCAACCATTGATCTCGCGGACGCAGGCGGCATTGTTGGCTGATGCGATGGCGGAGCGGCTGGGCATCAAGGAGAAGTGGAAGGTATTTGAGGGTCTTTGGCACCGCAAGTACATGCGGAGTGATTACAACTTGGCGCTTACCAGAAAGAGAACGCTCGACTTTCAAGACGAACTGAAGCAACTGTTTGATTAGGAAGCGAAAAGTCCCGGTGCTCGCGCATCAGGACTTTTTCTGTTCTTGTTCTTGTTTTATGAAATACATCCGTGTCATCTTAACGGAAAGACGCGGCTTGCAGTTCCTTGGTTATGTGGGTGTATTAACCGAAATCTTTCAAGTCGAAATACATCAGGCGTGTATCATCGTCTTTGTCTTTATCTGTAAAGAATCGGAACTTGTTGTGCTCATAGAAACCAGTTGCAGTGGCAAGGGCATCAACTGTTACAAATCGGCATCCTGTCCGATTCCCATGAGTGAACAGATATTTTACACTGTCCAATATAAGACGGCCGATGCCTTGTCCTTCATAAGCCTCACTAACAGCCAAACGTCCAACTTTAACTGCGGGATAGTGGTTACGCTGCTTGCTGAATGGAATTTTTCGGTTGATACGATTGCGTACACTCTTCTCAGTTTCATTCAAACGAACGACATCATTTAGTAAACTATAATAGGCAACGATGTCGCCATTGGTAGAATTGACAAGGAGGTAGGTGACGGCAAGGTATTCTGTCTGATAGTCCTTCGATTCATCCAATAAGAATTCGTTCAAGTCGCTTTCTGCACACTTGAACATAGTGAGATCCGTTTCGGGAGTCAGCACCTTAATTGATATATCGGAATGATTCATCGGAAAAGAGGACAGTCTGGTGAATTGCGTTTAAGCATTTCGTATGCCTCCTTACCCGTCAGAACTGGAGTTTCTTTAATCGGTCTTGCCATAATTACTGCATTTTTGTTATCACGGTGCAAAGGTACATATTATTTTTGAAATGTGTAAAAATACAGCCATAAAAAAGTAAAAACAAAGTTTTTTGAGCTCTATTTTTATTGGACCGTAGCACCCACGCGTAGTACCCCTAAGGGTAGTAGGAATCGGTGAATGTTCGTAACTTTGCAAGGTTATTAAAGACAACTTAGACAACAAAGGACAAGAAAAACGGATTATGAATGAGAATGTGATGAGCCAGTTGGATGCGGAATTGGAGCATGCGGGTGAAGAGACGGCGCTGAGTCCGCAGATGCTGCTATTAGAACAGTTGAGGATTACGCCGGAGAAGCAGTTGAAGCCAATGGAGTTCCTGTTCCGGTTGTTTGGCAAGCCGTGTTTTCCGAGGCGGGAACTGGTGGCGATAACGGGTAAGGCGAAGTCGGGTAAGACGTTCGTCACGAGTATGTTGATTGCATGCTGTCAGGTGAACGAAGTATTGGCATTCCAGAGGATGCGCGAGGAGCCATTGCATGTACTGTGGTACGACACGGAGCAAAGTGATGAGTCGACGCAGGATATTCTGAAGAATAGGGTGATAACTATGATTAAGGCGACTGATCAGACCACCCCTGACCCCATTCTTTGCAAGCAAAGCGTCCCAAAGGGCCGAGCACCCGAGCAAAGCTCGCCGACCCGTAGCCTTTCCTACTCAGGAGGGGAAATTGATAGACCATTCGATGTGTTCAATGTGCGGGCGGTGGAGTGGAAGGAACGGCGCGACCTGTTGCGCGAGGCCGTGACGAGATGCAAGCCTGATCTAGTGATTGTTGATGGCATACGCGACCTGGTGAACGACATCAACGACGGTGTGCTGGCACAGGAGGTGATGGAGGAACTGCTGCACCTGGCCACGCAGCACGACTGCTGCATCGTGTGTGTACTGCACCAGAACAAGAGCGGCGAGGACCACAACCTGCGTGGATGGATCGGCACGGAACTGATGAACAAGGCGTTTGAGGTGTACAGCTGCGAGAAACTGCTGCCACAGCGCATCTTCTCGCTGGAGCAGACGCTCACACGTAAGTATGACATCGAGCAGACGATGTATTTCGAGGTGGGAGATGATGGGTTGCCAAGGGGGGCCTCCCCCCTTCCCCCCTCCCTGGAGGGGGATAAACGAGGCGGTCAGGAGCCACTGCCAAAACTGAACCAGGAGTATATCGTGCATGAGGAGGACGGCGGATGGCAGTTCGATGTAACACGACTGTTCCTCGACGCTATGCGCGGTGAGGAAGAAGTGGGGGGTAGCGAACTGCGCAACCGGGTGATGCAGCTATCTGGAATAGCCTTTCCTTTCAAGTACAACCAACTGCTAACCAAAGCGCTGGAACTGAAGCTTATCGAAAGGGTGGAGCATGACCGTCGCACCTTTTATCGTCCGGCGCCCTTCTGAAGCCTCACCCCCCTCATATGTCTGTCCCCCTTAAAGGGGGGACATAGACATGAGGGGGAGGCTTCATCCGGGAAGTGGAAAGTTGAGTGTTGAAAGTTTAGAGTTTAGAGAGATGACGATGGAAGATATATTTTTACATACGTTTAAAGCCATGAACAGTGAACTGGGCATCAGCCAGCATGCCGACAACCAGCCGCTATGGCAGCGACGGCTCTCAACAGCATCCGTCTTCTGTCAGGCACTCGTGGCCAACAACTACCTGACCACCGAACAGATGCAGCGGGCGGCACAGCGCTATCGGTTAGGTGCCAGCCGCGACGGCGGGGTGATCTTCTGGCAGATTGACGCCACCGCGACCACGACCGCCGTCCGACGTGGATCAGCTACCTGCTGCGCAAGTACGGCAAACTGCCGGAGGAGTGGAAGTCGGAGCATTGTTTGTTTGGCCTGCACCTGTTAGGTCACACAGAAATCACAGAAAACACAGAAAGGCTATCCTCTCCCAGAGCCGAAGGGTCAAATTTCCGTGATTTCCGTGATTTCTGTGTGACATATAAAACTGTTGCGGTGGTGGAGGCGGAGAAGACTGCGGTGATCATGTCCGAGGTGAAGCCTGAGTACGTATGGCTGGCAACTGGTGGCAAGACAGAGCTGAACGTGGCGAAGCTGAAGCCGTTGGCAGGACACCGGGTGATTCTCTTCCCCGATACTGACGCCGACGGGCAGACTTACCGTGACTGGTATGAGGTGGCCGAGGCCGCTACCGACGTGTTCGGTCATCCCGTCACCGTGAGCAGCCTCCTCGAGCAGCACGCTACAGAGGAACAGAAAAGCCGTAAAATCGACCTCGTCGATTACCTCTTCGAATCGTAGGGAGTGGAATGTCACACGGAAATCACGGAAAGCACAGAAATAATTACTCATTACTAATTATTCATTACTCATTACTATGAAAGCAATGACAAGACAACAAATCGCGTGGTATGCTGGAGTCTCAGTGAAGACCCTCAGAAACTGGTGTAAACCCTATCGAAAGGAACTTGAAGCCTTAGGTCTTCAGCCTGGCATGGTCATCCTTCCTCCCAACATCGTGCAATGGATCTGCGATAAGTTCTGCATCGATGTAGAACCTTAGACACCAAGATGCATCTACAAACTGGGTCATTTAGCAGTGCTAACTGGGCCACTTGGCATGACTAACTCACCCAGTTTGTGAAGACGTATGACCCTCTATCACACAACAAGAGGGTGTGCCTATTTTTGACACACCCTCTTTTAAGTTATTGTACCCGGTTATGCCTTCTTGGCAGCAGCTTTCTTTGTGGCAGGCTTCTTGGCAGCTGGCTTTTCGGTTTCGTACTTCTCAAGCTTAGCCTTCAGGCGGGTGATTTCCTTATCCTTCATCTCAATTTCGTCACCCTGGTTCTTGATGGTGGTGAGCAGACCCTCGAGCTCGTCGTTGTCGATGTCGAGCGGATAGAGGGCGTTGACTCTGTTGATGAAGTCGCCAAGGATGTTCATGTAGTTGGTGAAGGCGTCGAACGGTCCACTGTAGATGCCACGGTCGAGTCCTACGTTGGAGGGCTTGGTGGTCATGAAGCGGAAGTTGTTGGAGGCCTGCAGGTAGTCCCAGTCCTGATTGATGCGCGGGTCGTTGGCAATGCGCAGGCGGTCGGCCACGGAGTAGAGCTTCTGGAAGGCCTCACGCTGCATGGCGTTACCAAGCCAGCAGGAGCAGTCGCGCTCTTCGTCGACCCATGAGAGGGTGTCGGGCACGTCGACGGCACCCACGCTGGGCACCTTCATGCAGATTTCGGTAGGCGTGGCGAAGTCGATGCCTTTCTCCTTGGCACAGGCGGGAAGTGCGTGCAGGAAGTCGAGGATGTTTGACGAGAGCGGCTGGGCGATGCCAAGTGCCGAGAGTTCCATGAAGATGTTGATGATCTTCTCTTCTTCGGGGAAGCGGCTGATACGGTCGATATAGGCATCGGCGAAGAGGGGATAGCCCTCCCACTCGGCGTTGTTGAAGCGCAGCGAGATGTCGTCTGACAGTTCAACATCGCGGAGCAACAGTTTGAGGTTGGGGGCGATGTTGCAGTTGTAGACGTAGTGGGGTGACTTCCATCCAAGCACGTGCTTGGCACCCTCGGTGAGCATGCCCTTGAAGCCCATGGCGGCAATCTGTCCGCCGATGTCGTCGCTGTAGATGAGCGATGAGTTGCGGGCCACGGTGGGCTTCTGTCCGAAGAGCTCCTCAATCTTTGCGCACTGCTTCTTCACATCGAGTGCGAAGGTTTCTTCGTTGGCCAGCGAGGAGAGTCCGTGGCTGTATGGCTCGGCGAGGAACTCTACGCAGCCCGTCTGTGCCAGCTGCTGCAGCTTCTCAATGACCTGCGGCGCATGCATCTCAAGCTGCTCGATGCCAGTACCCGAGAGCGAGAAGGCTACTTTGAAGTAGTTGCCGTTTTCGGCAATCATCTGCTGTAGGGTGTTCAGCGCCGGCATGTAGCTGCGCTCGGCAATGTCGGTGATGCTACGCTCGTTCTCGTAGTCATCGTAATAATAATGGTCGGTACCGATGTCGAAGAAACGGTAGCGCTTCAGATGTATAATCTGATGTATTTCGAAATATAAGCAAATTGTTTTCATAATCTTTTTTCTTTTTTTCGTTATTTCGGTATTCCGGGATTCCGGTATTTCGGGATTACGGGATTCCGGGATTACGGTATTTCGTTATTACGATTAGGCGGTTTCCCACCCCAGCGTTCTTCTATAAAGGGTGCGAATCCAGCGGCCTACCTTCTCCCACGTGATCTGGTCGACCTCGCGCTTACCCTCGTCCTTGAGGTACTGGAAGAGCGACTCGTTGTGGCAGATGCTGTAGATGGCGTCGGCCAAGGCGTGGATGTCCCAGTAGTCGACCTTGATACAGTTGTCGAGAATCTCGGCGCAGCCTGACTGCTTGGAGATGATAGACGGCGTGCCGCACTGCATGGCCTCAAGTGGCGAGATGCCGAAAGGCTCGGAAACAGAAGGCATGACGTAGACATCGGAAGCTTTCAGGCACTCGTACACCTGCTTGCCGCGCATGAAGCCCGGGAAGTGGAAGCGGTCGGCAATGCCGCGCTCTGCTGCCAATTGGATCATGGCGTCCATCATGTCGCCGGAGCCTGCCATGCAGAAGCGCACGTTGCGGGTGCGGTGGAGCACCATCGTGGCGGCCTCGACGAAGTACTCGGGACCCTTCTGCATGGTGATACGTCCGAGGAAGGTCACCACCTTCTCCTTGCCCGTGTGGTCGGGACGCGGAATGTCCTGATACTCCTGTGGCAGGGGATAGACGGCGTTGTGGACGGTGAAGCACTTACGCGGGTCCTGATGATACTGGTTGATGACCGTCTGGCGCGTCAGCTCAGAGACGCACATGATGCAGTCGGCCCAGTCCATACCGTTCTTCTCGATGCCGTAGACGGTGGGGTTCACCTTGCCGCGGCTGCGGTCGAAGTCGGTAGCGTGGACGTGGATGCACAGTGGCTTGCCGCTGACCTGCTTGGCATGGATGCCGGCAGGGAAGGTCAGCCAGTCGTGGGCATGAATGATGTCGAACTCCTCGGCACGAGCCACTTGTCCGGCAATGATCGAGTAGTTGTTGATTTCCTCGTGCAGGTTGCCGGGATAGCCGCCGGCAAACTCCATGGCGCCAAGGTCGTTGACATTCATGTAGTTGAAGTCGGCATAGATGTGATCACGGAGCTTGAAATAGTAGTCGGGGTCCATGATGTTGCCCACGCGCTGCTTCACGTAGTCATAGTCTACGTCGCGGTAGGCAATAGGCACTGCGTTCATGGCCACGATGCGGCAGGCATGCTGGCTCTCGTCGCCGAAGGGGTGGGGGAGGCAGAGTACAGTCTCGACTCAGAGATGCCATAGTTGGCGGTGGCCAATCCACCGAATACGTGAGGAGGATACTCCCATCCAAACATTAATACTTTCATACAGCGTTCCTCCTATTTACTTTTGATACGAATACTTCTCGAGGAGCTTCAGCGTGCGCAGGATCTCGGCCACGTTCATGGCAGCGTGATAGTCAATTTCATCCTCGTAGCCCACCATCTGTCGCTCGATGAACGACAGGCGCGAGCGCTTGTAGAGTTTCAGGCAGGCCTCCATGTAGAAGCCGCCGAGCCACGGCCAGGCTGTACCCTGATGGTAGGCATAGTCGCGCTGTGTCTGCGGGCCGACGTACATCGGGTTGTAGCCGCCACTCTTTGGCGACAGCGAGCGCAGCCCCTTGGGTGTGAGCAGTTCGCGCGTACAGATATCTACTACGCTCTTCATCTGCTGCTGGCTGAGCGGCGAGTAGTCGAGTGCCACGGCAAAGATCATGTTGGGGCGTACGCTCCAGTCCATGTTGGTGCCGTCGACATAGTCGAGCAGATAGCCGTATTCGTTGACAAATGTCTCGACGAACGACTGCTTGGCCAATGCGGCGCGCTGCTCCAGGTCGTCGGCCTTCTTCTGCTTGCCCTGGTCGGCATACATGGCTGCGCAGAACTTCAGGGCGTTGTACCACAAGGCGTTGAACTCAACGATGTAGCCGGAGCGCGGCACCACGGGATGACCGTTGGCCATGGAGTTCATCCATGTCACAGCTTTGTCGTGGCCGTCGGCATAAACCAGACCGTTTTCCTTCAGAAGAAGGTTGGGATGTCCGCCCTTGATGATATAGTCAACAATGTCGGCTACGAATTTGCCATAGCGTTTGTAGCCCTCTTCCTTGCCAGCATCCTTGACATACTGCTGGACAGCCCAGATGGCCCACAGGGGAACGTCAGGCTGCTCAATCTCATAGATCTTTACCGACAGGGGCTTGTTCTGCATGAACTCACGCAGTCCCTTCTCGGCAGTCTTCATGACCAGCTCGAAGTAGTCGCGCTCGCCAATGGCCAGCGTCAGGCCTGGCATAGCAATAAAGGTATCGCGTGCGCGAGCCTTGAACCAGGGATAGCCGGCCAGCAGATAGCGGTCGTCATTGGGTTTGCGGTTGTGGAACTGGTGAGCGGCCGTTACCAGGCAGTGGTAGAAGTTGTCGCGAGGCACACGGAGCGATACCTCGTCGTCGAACAACTTCTTGAGCTGGCTTGACTTGATGGCCGATGTTGAAGCAGCAAAGATAATGGACTCGCCCTTCTTGATGGGCATCTCGAAGTAACCGGGCACGTAGAGGTCCTCGTTGGAGGCGTAGCCACGCTCCTGCTCCTTAGGATACTCGATGCCGCGGTACCAGTCAGGCTGGAAGATGAATTCGTTCTTCTTAGAGAACTGCATGTACAGGTCGGGATAACCTGCATACATGCACGTCTTAATGCCATTGTCCACAGTCTGATATTCACGACTGGCCGTCATGTTCTCATGTGTGAACTGGCGCACCGAGCGGAATGCCAGGAAGGGACGGAAGCGGAGCGTGGTTGCCGAGTGGGCATCCACCAACGTGTAGCGGATGAGGATGCGGTCCTCATACGCCTGGAAGATAGCTTCCTTTTTCAAGATAACGCCGCCAACACGATATGTTGTCGTCGGTACGATACTGGCATCGAACTCACGAATGTACTTGTGTCCGTTAGGACTGAATGTGTTGCCCTGATACTTGTGGAGGCCTAAGTTGAATTCCGCTCCATGCTGGATTACCGTACAGTCAAGCGACGAGAGCAATACATGGTTCTCGTCGTCAAGTTCAGGTACGGGAACAACCAGCAAACCGTGGTACTTACGTGTGTTGCAATCTACGAGTGTAGACGAGCTGTAAGCACCTGAACGGTTTGTGCGGAGTAATTCACGACGCAGACTCTCCTGAAGGTTAGTCATCACGGCTTTTTCGAATCGTAAATAACTCATAATTCCTATTTTAGGTTTTCGTTCTTTTTGTTGTTTTAGATTTTGATAGCCCAAAGGTAAGCATTTTAATTTAGCTGACAAAGGAAATAAGGTTATTTAACATTACCGTTTGACAAATTTGCATGAAACTGTATTGCCATTGTCGTCAGTAGCACGTGCTACGTAGAAGCCTGGCTCAAGTGAATCGGTGTCGAAATGTGCAGAGCCGCTGGCAGTATTGAGCATAGTCTGGGCGGCAAGTACACCATCGGTGCGATTGATGGTAATGGCTACTTGGCGGCTGTTGCTGCAGCTGACGAGCAGGTGACGTGCGGCGTAGCTAAGCTGCAACGCATGCTGAGCCATGACTCTGTCAGCGGCAATGCCAGTGACAGGCGTATTGTCGGGAGTCATGTAGGACGTCCGAATGTTGGAGTGTCCAATGGTAGCGGCGCTCATTGCATAGACGTCGGAAGCACCATCGGGATAGCGTCCGATAGTGGTCTGTGCATCATGTGCTCCATAAGCCATGACGTCGGACCATGACTGGTCGACTGCGCTGATGGCAACCAGGCCGCCATCGCCGTCAATCTTGAAAGATGCATGTAATCCGTTGTCGGTGGTAGACCGCTTGTTGTCACACCAGATAACAAGGTAGCCCTGGGCAGGAATCACGGTGTTGGCCTTGGTGTCGCCTTTCGTGATTTTATACTTTGTCGGCATTGCGAGGTCGTCGGTAAGGAACATACCTTCTATATCCATGTCAGCATCAGTAGTATTGTAGAGTTCCACCCAGTCGCCCTTCTTTCCATACTCGTCGATGTAGCTGTCGTTGGAACCGCTAACTTCGTTGATACGAATTGGTGACACACCCTTTGCCTTGGCTTCGGCATAGGAAAGGCGTGTGAAGGTGGCCGTTAGTTTGACAGTGTTGTCACTGGGAAGGCTGATTTCAGGTTCGGTGGAATGGACGGCTCCCGTATTATCGTTTATCCACGCTTTGAAGACACAACCGCCAGGAGCCATTGCCCGCAAGGTGACGGGGGCAAAGAGTGTACCGTTGAATGAGCCGGTGGGTACTTCCTGACCATTGATGGTGATGCGTGCTCCCTTGGTGTCGCTGTTGAGCGTAACAGTCTGCCTGGTTGTGTTCTTTATATTAAAATAGGTGGTATTTCTCAGCGTGTTAGTCAGCGAGCTGTTGCGCGAGTTAAGTGAACTTTTCAGCTGGTTGGCAGTTGATCTTGCCGAACCCCAGTCCATGTTCATGGCAGGTTCCACATAGTTGACCATTTCGTCGATAATGGCTGTAGCGCGTGACTTTTCGTATACGCTGCCGCCTACAATGCAGAAGGCATCGACGAATTGCCGGCAGAAGTCTTTGTTGTTAAGCAGGTTCTTGAACAGCGTAACGAAACGGATCTGGTCGGTAATACGTCCTAAAGATGTGGGATAGAGCTGGTCGAATTGATAGCGCTCCTTGTTTAAGAAGGTGCTGAAAGAACTGCTGGTGTTGAAGGAGTGGTCAAGGTCGAACAACACGAAGCGGAACTTGCCGCCGTCGCGATGACGGAATCCCTTGACATTGTTCTGAGGCCAGTCCGTGTTGCCAAGATACATTTGTATAGCCATGTAATTGATGTAGGCATCCATGTCGAGACGCTTGCAGATTTCAGCATAGGTGTTGGCATCGGCAGCATCGGGTGACAAGACGTCAACCAGTTCGTAGAAAGCGTCGGGGGTGCCGCATTTCTGTACATAGCCAGAGTCGGGCGACATCTCGAACTGGTCTATCTCGTCGTCGTCCCATCCGTAGTTGGCATAGACGTAATGCTTGTTGTTGGGCTCGCGAACGTTCAGCACACCAATGTATTCACCGTTGATGAATTCGTGGACCGGCTGGTAGCTTTGACAGTCGATGTTAAATCCTGACGTTTGCACAATGTACTGCAGGGCAGGGTCTTTGATACGGCATTGGGTGTCATTACCGCCATTGCGTATCTGCAGGGTACGGTTGCGGATATAGGGCTTGTCCTTGAAGAAGGGATAGAGCAGGTCCTTGTTGCCGCCCATCTCCTTGCTGCCTTTCAGCTTAAAGGCATGGGGCGTCCATGCACGGCTCCAACCACCGCACATCTCGAGGTTGACGTCCTGGTTGATCACCATCTGGCCGTTTTCATCCAGATATGAGAAGTTCACCGGGCGCTCCCAGTTCATGTTCCAGTTGCACTTCTGTGACTGGCCGTTGCCCGGACGGCCGTTGGGGCCTATCGAGAAAACACCAATCTCCTGACTGTAGATGAAATTCTGGTCGGTTACTACAGAAACAACGGGCAGGTAATAGTCGTATTCCTTGTAGATGAAGGAACGGGTGGTGACGGTTGAAGGCAGCTTGTCATCGGCAAACAGGCGGAAGCGGTAGTCGTAATTTCCCCATACCCAAACTTCATTTCCCCAGGTATAGAACTGGGGTTGGATCTCAAAAACACCATCCTTGCTGGTTTGTCCATTATCCAGTGTAGGCAGAGAACCGTCGCTGGTGTATCGCAGGGTGCAGCCCTTAGGGATGGTTACTTTCACGGTGAATGAATCTTTGTAGAGCTGTGAGGGCTGGTCTACCACGGGAGCAGCGAGCTGCTCCGTAAACTGTTTGATGCCGTTATTTGAAGTACCTGGGGTGGCGGTACCAGTAAATCCCCATTCGCCTGTGCCGTCGGTAGAACGGGCATAGCTGATGCGCTCCATTGAGGCAGGGTATTCCAGAGATGCTATTTCTTGCTTGTTGGCATCAGTGATGACGATGGTGCCGCCATCGGTATCGAGTTTGAAGGGTGCGTTCTCCGGCGCAATGTCATTGGAGTCGAACCAGATGACGCGATAGCCCTTGGCAGGCAGGATGCCCATGCTGACGGGGGTGGTCCACGGGCCTTGCTTATTGGCAGAGTCGCTAATGCGAAGTCCGCCCAGCTCTACGGCTTTGTCAGTGGGGTTGTACAGTTCCATCCACCCGTCGAAGTTGAAGGCGGGGCTGATATACTCGTCAATGTTCGACGCCATGATTTCGTTGATGACGATTGAGCCAGCCGAAGCCTGGCTGTGCTCTACGGTGATGGTCAGTTTGCCCTTTACGGTGGCGTTGCCGTTGACGGTAGCTGTGATGACGGCTGTTCCTTCACCAACTGCAGTTACAACGCCTTTTTGGTCGACCGTTGCCACTTTTTTGTTGTCAGAAGTCCATGTCAGCTTTGCCGCCGTAGCGTGAGCCGGAGTCATTGTGGCATTGATGGTGGCTGTCTCGCCGACGATTAGCTTTGTGTTGTCAAGTTTCAGCTCAACGCCACTCACCTTGACAGTCTCACCGTAGTATTCTAATTTGAAGTTATCGAATACGCAGTAGTTCTGGGATTCGCGCTGTTCACACCTGATACCGATGGTGATGTTGCCCTCTGCCTCAAACTCAAGGGTATTACCCTCGTAGAGTCTATTCTCAAAAGCATAGTTGGCACTTGAACTGTTGTCAGGGTAGTATTGGTCGTTATGGATTTGCCAGTTGCCGGTTCCCTGCCACCTGAGTCCCTCTGAGTAGACGCTACGCAACTTGGTAGCGTTGTCACCGGCAAAGAGATAGGCAGTGATGTTTTCTGAACCATTTGTAAAGGCCTCGTATGAGTCGCCATAGGCTCGATAGAATCCCTGTACGCTCAGTCGGTATTTGCCCTTCGGCAGATTGTTGAGCTGCTGGCTAAGTGTACAGGTGGTGTCGTAGAACCGCATGCAGCCTGCACTGGGTCCTACGGTGCCCCCTTGTGTCTCTGTTATCCATCCGTCTGTGTTACCCTCGTCGAATGTTGCATTGGTAATAAAAGCCTGGGTAACGTCTGTCCATACCGCAGCTGCGGTACATAACGTGGCTGCCATCAACCAGGCAGCCACGCTTGTTAGTAGTCTTAGTTTCATATAGCTTAACTTTAAAATAGCTTAATAGGCGAAGAGCGGATATTCCTTCATCTTCTCGTTGACACGAGCACGGACGGAGGCAATGACCTGCTCGTCCTCAGGAGCATTGAGCACTTCCTCAATCCAGGCGGCAATCTGAACCATCAGGTCTTCCTTGGCACCACGGGTAGTGATGGCAGGAGTGCCGAGACGAATACCAGAGGTCTGGAAAGCTGAGCGAGAGTCGAACGGTACCATGTTCTTGTTAACGGTGATGTCGGCAGCAACCAGAGCGTTCTCAGCCACCTTACCAGTCAGGTCGGGATATTTCGAACGCAGGTCGACCAGCATAGAGTGGTTGTCGGTACCACCGCTGACAATGCCGAAGCCGCGCTTAATCAGTTCGTCGGCCAGTACCTTGGCATTCTTCTGGACCTGCTTGGCCCACTCCTTGAACTCAGGCTGCAGAGCCTCACCGAAAGCAACGGCCTTGGCGGCGATGACGTGCTCTAACGGACCGCCCTGCTGACCAGGGAATACGGCGCTGTTCAGCAGAGCCGACATCTTCTTGATTTCACCCTTTGGCGTCTTCAGGCCCCAGGGGTTGTCGAAGTCCTTACCCAGCAGGATGATACCTCCGCGAGGACCGCGCAGGGTCTTATGAGTAGTAGAGGTAACGATGTGAGCCCACTTCACGGGATTCTCAAGCAGTCCGGCTGCAATCAGACCGGCAGGGTGAGCCATGTCGATCATCAAGAGAGCACCCACTTTGTCGGCAATCTCACGCATACGCTTATAGTCCCACTCACGGCTGTAGGCAGAGCCACCGCCGATAATCAACTTGGGCTTGTGCTCCAAGGCCAGCTGCTCCATCTCGTCGTAGTCCACACGGCCAGTCTCCTTGTTCAGGTTGTAGCCTACGGGCTTGTAGAGGATACCACTCGTGTTCACCAGCGAACCGTGTGAGAGGTGACCGCCGTGAGCCAGATTCAGACCCATGAATGTGTCGCCCGGCTGCAGTACTGCTAAGAGTACGGCGGCGTTGGCCTGTGCACCAGAGTGAGGCTGCACGTTGGCATACTCAGCACCAAAGAGCTTGCAGACGCGGTCAATGGCCAGCTGCTCTACCTCGTCTACTACCTGGCAACCGCCATAGTAACGCTTACCGGGATAACCCTCGGCGTACTTGTTCGTCAGGTACGAGCCCATGGCCTCCATCACCTGATCGCTTACAAAGTTCTCACTGGCAATCAGCTCGATGCCCTTCAACTGGCGCTGATGCTCTTTCTCAATCAACTCGAAGATTTGGTTGTCTCTTTTCATCTTGTTTATTGTAATATTACACTTTTATCAAATGAGTTGGCAAAGTTACGAATTATTTCGGATTTATCCACCCTTTTTTGGCGAAAATTATAGTATTTTGCCAATTCTTCTTATTCTTTTTGCTGATTTCGTTTTAAATTTGTACTTTTGCAGACCGAAAATTGACAAACGCTTGAAACACTTTGGTGTCGTTCTCCTGGTGGCTATGCTGCTGGTGGCATGTGCTGAAACTAAGTACGTGCCAGATGGTTCATATCTGCTTGATGACGTCAATATGAAAGTTGACGGACATTATCGTGACATGAATGGCAGCAAGCTGAAAAACTATGCTCGCCAGCAGAATAATGTGAAATGGTTCTCGCTGGTGAAATTGCCATTACACGTATACTCGTTGTCGGGCAGGGACTCTTCACGATGGCACAACCGTCTGCTTCGTGGCATTGGTGAGCCGCCGGTAATATATGATTCAGTCAAAGCTTCGATGACTGTTTCCGACTTGCAGATGTACTTGCAGAATAATGGTTATATGAACGGTAGGGTAGAGCTGTGGACAAGAATCAAGGGTAAGCGTCTGTCGGAGGATTTCAAGCTGTTTCCTGGCACACCTTATTATTTAGGAGATGTCTCCTACCAGATTGACGACCCTATTATAAGGGATGAACTGCGCTTGGACGACCCCCATAACCAGAGACTGATAACCGGTCGGCAGTTTAGCGTTGATGAACTTGACCTCGAACGGAAACGCATCACTCGTTTACTGAATGATCAGGGCTACTACCGCTTCCATAAGGAGTACATCCGCTATGAGGCTGATACCCTTAGTGGCGGTAATCGTGTGAATGTGAAACTGCTGTTGGGCAATAGCTTGACTCGCGAGGGTCTCGATACTTTGCACACACGCTATCATATAAGAAAGGTGTCGTTTATGAGCGGGGCCCCTAACGATACGACCATCCACCTGAGGCGTAAGGTGCTAAACGAGAGTACCTATATCAAGGAAGGCGGCTATTACTCTGTGAGTGACCTGCAGAACACCTATAACCATTTCGGAAGGCTCGGGGCGGTAAAATATACGAACATTCAGTTTGTGGAAGTCCCTGACACATCGCTCCTCGACTGTAACATCAGTTTGCAGACCAACAAGCCCTCAACGGTGAGTTTTCAGCCAGAGGGAACCAATACTGCAGGCGATCTTGGTGCAGCTGCCACACTGACTTATCAGAACAACAATCTTTTCAGGGGTTCTGAGAATCTGTCGGTAGAACTGCGTGGCGCGTATGAAGCTATCAAAGGTTTGGAAGGCTATAGTAATCAGGACTTTATAGAGTACAGCTTAGAGACACGCTTGAAGTTCCCACGATTCATCATGCCCTTCGTTAGTGCCGCCACTCGACGTGTCGTGAATGCCACGAGTGAGGTGTCGGTGCTCTACGACATGCAGGATCGCCCAGAATTTCATCGCAGGTTGTGGTCGGCAGCTTGGCGCTATAGATGGGCACCAGCTTCCAGCCTCTGTCAGTACCAGCTTGACATGCTCGACATCAACTACGTGCTGATGCCGTGGATTAGTCAGACCTTTAAGGAGCGTTATCTCGATGATGTCACATCGCGCAATGCCATTCTGCGCTACAACTACGAAGACCTGTTCATTGCAAAGACAGGTTTCGGCTTTGCCTACAACAACGGACGTACGGCACTAAAGACAAACATTGAGACTTCGGGAAATATATTTAACCTGATGTCAAAGCTCTTTGATGCCCGCACCAATGACCAGGGTCAATATAAAATTTTCAATATCGCCTATGCACAATATATAAAAGGTGATTTCGATTTTACGCGCCGCTTGCAGCTCGACTTCAGCAACCAGTTGGTGTTCCATTTTGGGTTGGGCATTGCCTATCCTTACGGTAACTCTACGCTGTTGCCTTTCGAGAAACGCTACTTCTCGGGTGGTGCCAACTCGCTTCGAGGCTGGGCGGTACGTGGAATAGGTCCTGGACGATATAAAGGTACTGACGGGCGTATTGACTTTATTAACCAAACGGGTGACGTGAAGCTTGACCTGAATGTGGAATACCGTACGCATTTGTTCTGGAAACTGGATGGTGCTCTCTTTGTCGATGCTGGTAACATCTGGACGTTGCGTGACTATCCCGATCAGCCGGGTGGACAATTGACCCTTAAGGATTTTCCCGACCAGATTGCCGCCAACTACGGCCTGGGCTTCCGTTTTAATTTCGACTATTTCATCGTACGCTTCGACTTAGGCATGAAGGCTGTTAATCCTGCCTATGATGAAGAACAGCACTTCCCAATAGTGCACCCAAGAATCAGTCGTGACTTCGCCTTTCATTTTGCGGTAGGCATGCCATTCTGACACGGTATTTCCTGCCTTGTTTGACAATTGTCAGATTGTATTTCGCTTCATTTTCGATGTGCCCTGGCTTCCCTACAGTATCCTTCAGCAGGAAGTCCTTAACGGTGATACCTACAGTCAGCGTCTCGTCGTCTATGTAGCTAACCTCGTCGGTTTCCACGGTGGCAGCCTTCATTTGGGCATTAAGCGAGTCTACGTCTTCCTGCGATATATTCGTGGCGGCAAAGCGTAGCCACTTTTCCGAGTCGTCGGTCACCCATTTGAGGGCTTCCTCGAAATCATAGTTGAAGTAGGCCTCGGCAAATACTGATGCTACTTCACGTACCTTCTTGTCAATGTCAGAACTATCTGTTTCACACCCCCATAGAGCTACGACGGCCATCAAAAACAAAGCGAATTTCTTCATGTCATATTTCTTAATAAAGTACAAAGGTAGGCAATAATTATGAATTATGTATAACAATTACGATAAATTTTGTACTTTTGCAGAAAATAACAAATATAATGCTACGATTTATATCCTTTGGAAGCGGAAGTAGCGGAAATTGCTACTATCTGTGGACCGAAACAGAAGGACTGATTATTGACATTGGAGTTGGGTTTAGAACATTGAAGAAGCATTTCAGAGACTTTGGCTTGAGCCTTAGTTCAATTCATCATATTCTGATTACCCATGACCATGCAGACCACATTAAGTCTGTAGGTAGTATTAGCCATGAACTCCATTTGCCCGTCCATGCCACCTTAGAGGTACATAAAGGCATCGACCGTAACTATTGTGTTCAGCGAAAACTGACATCCGACATGAAATGCATGGTTGTGCCAGGCGAACCCTTGGATTTAGGACAGTTCCACATCACCCCCTTCAGCGTTCCTCACGATGCCTCCGAGAATGTAGGCTATCAAATTGAGGTACAGGGCGTCACCTTCTGTATCATTACTGATGCTGGTGAGATAACGAGTGAAATAGGCAGCTATATATCGCGGGCTGACTATCTGGTAATTGAGGCCAATCACGACGAGGAAATGCTGATGCATGGAAACTATCCCATGCATCTGAAGGTGCGCATTCAGAGCAAGACGGGACACCTTTGCAATAAGGAGTGCGGTAAGGCTATTGCCGAAAACATGACTGAGAAGCTGAAGCGTGTTTGGCTTTGCCACCTGAGCGAGGAAAACAACCACCCTGAATTAGCCCGCAAAACCGTTGAGGCAGTATTGCGCGAATACGGTATTGTGGCAGGAAAGGATTTCAAGCTTGAGGTTCTGAAGCGTAACACACCTACAGGTGTCTTCGAATTGTTGTAGGTCACTAACTTCCACAGAAGAGCGGGATACGGGAATCGAACCCGCCTCCCAGGCTTGGGAAGCCCGTGCACTACCGATGTGCTAATCCCGCTTAAAAAGTTTTCTGATTGTTTGAGCCGATACCCGGACTCGAACCGGGGACCCACGCATTACGAATGCGTTGCTCTACCAACTGAGCCATATCGGCAATCCCTTTGAATCTTGTACACCCGCAGGGGCTCGAACCCTGGACACCCTGATTAAGAGTCAGGTGCTCTACCAACTGAGCTACGGGTGCATCGCTTCTTTGTCTCAAAAAGAAAAGAGGATAAACCTCTTTTAAATTTTGTACACCCGCAGGGGCTCGAACCCTGGACACCCTGATTAAGAGTCAGGTGCTCTACCAACTGAGCTACGGGTGCATCCGTATGTTTTGCGATTTGCGGGTGCAAAGGTACACATTATTTTTGAAGTGACCAAACTTTTCTGCGCTTTTCTTTGAAAAAAGTTGGAATTGCCTCATTTTGGTTGCCTTTCCCTTCCTTTAAGAATAGAATCTGACGTTATTATTATGGTCTGGCAAAGGAACTGATGAAGATGATTCTTGGGTAAGGATGCTTCATATACTCTAAATATAATAAGGTGTAGGATGAGAATGATAGTGATAAAACGGATGGGCAAAAAGTTTTTTTGAAAAAAAATGGCGAAAAGTTTTGTCAGTTTCGAAAAAAGCATTACCTTTGCACCCGCAATCGAGAGAGATGCACCTTTATTAAGGTTTTTGTTGCGGAAATAGCTCAGTTGGTAGAGCACAACCTTGCCAAGGTTGGGGTCGCGGGTCCGAGTCCCGTTTTCCGCTCCAGACATATTGAAACAAATCAATGCCCAGGTGGCGGAATTGGTAGACGCGCACGTTTCAGGTGCGTGTGCCGCGAGGCGTGCAGGTTCGAGTCCTGTTCTGGGCACTCTTTTTTTCAGCATGTGAACAGCATGTTGGAGAGGTGGCGGAATTGGTAGACGCGCTACTTTGAGGGGGTAGTGTCAATTGCGACGTGGGAGTTCGAGTCTCCTCCTCTTCACATTTGCTCTTTTGATTTTTTATGCGGAAATAGCTCAGTTGGTAGAGCACAACCTTGCCAAGGTTGGGGTCGCGGGTCCGAGTCCCGTTTTCCGCTCTTTTACCGAATAACACATTCACCTTTTTTGACAGGAAAACAAAAACTCACTTTTTAATGAATTTATATTTAAGATATTTCGATAGAGAGACACTCGTGACGACTGTTGACGAGGCTATTGATTTTTTGGCTAATATTAGCGAGATTGGCATGGATGCCGTACTCGAAAAGGATATCCGTGACTACGTTGCGAGCGATGTTTTCTATCCGAAGCGATACAAGATTCGCCCTCGCGTGTACTTTATTATAATAAAGACTGATGCGGCCAATATGCAGGACTTCAAGGATAAGAAGGCTGTTCACTCCGCTCCGACTCTTTCAGTTCGTGAACGTAATGCTATGCCAGTGGTAGCGAAGCTGAACGAGGAACGTTACGGATGGTACGAAGGTATGCTCGACTTCAAGCGCGTGTTGCTGGTACCAGGTACAGGTAAGTTCCAGTATCGTGACACTCGTTTCGTGGCCCGTGTCAAAGCAGAGTCGGGTATTGACTGCTATAACCGTATTGTTGAACATCTTCAGGAGCGTGTTGATGAGCGAAGCCAGTTCCCCTCGGCTAAGGGAAAGAATTTCAAGTTCACTTATCTGGGAATGGTAAAATGAATAAGGTAATGCTGATAGGTAATGTGGGCACAGATCCTGAGGTTCGCTATGTCGACCAAGGGGTGGCTGTGGCACGTTTCCGCTTTGCTACGACAGAAAAGGGTTATACGTTACAAAACGGGACTCAGGTGCCCGATCGTACTGACTGGCATAACATCCTGTTGTGGAGAAAGTTAGCTGAGATAGTAGAAAAATACGTTCACAAAGGTGATAAGCTTTATATCGAGGGCCGCCTACGCTATTCTACCTATGATGATAAGTTAGGGCAGCGTAAGTATGTGACAGAGATATGGGCTGACAACATGGAGATGCTTACTCCGAAGGAAACAAAGGAATAATCGTGGACTATCTTCAACAAATTTTTAATGAAGTTTATTTTCTGACCCCTACCGCTGGTGCTGTTTTTGCTGGCGTGCTGGCATGTGTGTTGCTTGTGTTCTCGGGGTTTGCTTCAGGTTCTGAGATTGCTTTCTTTTCGCTATCGCCTTCTGACTTGAACGAGCTGGAGGAGAACAATGACAATAACGACCGTCAGATTCTTCAGTTGAGGGAGGATTCGGAACGAACACTGGCCACCATACTCATTACCAATAATCTGGTCAATGTGACGATTATCATGCTGTGTAACTATTTCTTTGCACACGTGGTAGACTTCGGAGGGGCTGTCTGGCTGCAGTTCATTGTCGTGACGGTTTTACTGACATTTTTGCTGTTGCTTTTTGGAGAAATCATTCCCAAGGTATACTGTGGTCAGCATGCGTTGGCAGTGTGTCGTCGATTTGCCGGCACTATCACTGTGCTACGTAAGCTGTTCCGTCCTTTGGCAGCTGTGCTCATCCGTTCTGGAATCCTTGCTGAGAAAGTGGTACAGACGGAGAACCATGTGCTGAGTGTGGATGATCTGGAACAGGCACTGGAACTGACAGACAAGACGGAACTGAAAGAGGAGCAGAACATGCTGGAGGGCATTGTGCGTTTTGGCGACGAGACGGCGAAGGAGATTATGACCAGCCGCCAGGACGTAGTTGATCTGGACTTCCGTTCGCCCTTTCCGGAGGTCATCAAGTGTATTATTGAGAACAATTATTCACGTATTCCCGTGTATCAGGGGTCAATCGATAATGTGCGCGGAATCCTGTATATCAAAGATTTGCTGCCCCATCTCAGCAAGCCCAGCACCTTTCGCTGGCAGTCGCTGATTCGTCCGCCGTATTTCGTGCCTGAAACAAAGAAGATTGATGACCTGTTGCGCGAATTCCAGGCCAATAAGGTTCACATAGCCATAGTGGTCGACGAGTTCGGAGGCACCAGCGGTATTGTCACCTTAGAGGATATTCTGGAGGAGATTGTGGGTGAGATAAACGACGAATACGACGAAGAGGAGAAGAACTACGTGCGTGTCAATGCCAATACCTATATTTTTGAGGGTAAGACGTTGCTTAGTGATTTCTATAAGTTACTGAAACTCGACGACGAGACGTTTGAGGAGATAGAGGGAGATGCCGATACTTTGGCTGGTCTGATGCTTGAGCTAAAAGGCGACTTCCCTGCTATCCATGAGAAGCTTGATTATCAAAATTTCACCTTCGAGATTCTGGAACTCGATGAGCGCCGCATCTCAAAGGTGAAGGTGATTGTTCATGACGTGCCGGCAGAAGCCTGACGTTATTTGTTTACCATCCGAAACGTTCCCAGCCGAGTTCTCTGTTCCAGCTCAGATTCTTGGCAGTATAATTATAGCGCCAAATGCCATAGTAATTGTAATAGGCGTTCTCCTTGGGAATAAACATGCTAACACATCCGTTCATGGACTCGTCCTGGTTAAAGTAGTTGAACGCGTACTCGAGTTCGGCATAGATTGTCATCCATTCCATGGACATACGGTAATAGGGGACGGCCCGCTTGAAGGCAGTCTCCCACTTGGCATAGGCCTCGGGCGACGCATTTTGTTTGATAAACGCTTTCATGTCGTACATTACAGACACGTCTGGGTACCAGTAGAACACAAGGCCCTTGAAATCTAGCATTTGAGGTTTTTCTGGGAAAAACGTGCCCAAAACGTCGTAGGTGGCTCTTGCCAGTTCTTCCATGTTCTGGTTTTGCGTGTCCATGACAGACAAAGGCACGCTATATCCGTCCAGCTGATAATCGTTTTCGTAGTCTTCAAGGTAATAGTCGTAGTAGTTGTCGATAATGCCGCGATAGAGTTCTGCTCCGTTCTTGTAAAAATAGGGAACTAACAAGTGGTAAGGTGCTCCCCTTCCTGGAATCTCAGCAGGTGATCCTATCAGGTATTTTGTGGTATTGCGCAGTTCGTAGCCCACCTCGGCACACATCATGTTGCAACAGTCGGCAAAGATAAATTCCATCTTTGGAAACTCTTGCAGCACCTTGGCCATCTGGGTGATATTCATCCATCTCACCCCATTGCTGTTACCGTCACTTCCATTGTCTTGACCGTAGGCTCGTGTGTCGTATTTTCTTGCTCCAGCTATAGTATCCGTGCTAACGGCCCATCCGCAGGCATGCCCCCAAAGCACCAGTCCGTAGCTGTCGGCTTGTGCATTTGTTGTCATCCACTGCAAAATCTCACGAAATCGTGCAGGGTCGCAGGCGTAGAAATCGCTATCAAACTCATGGCGGTTAAATGTCTTACCTCCATGAACCTCCATGATGAAAGGCTTTCCAGCTTGTTTGGTGTTTGTATTCAGACTGTCTACGAAAATCACTAATCGCTCGTTATCGGCCAGTTTCTTGGAACCCTCGATGATTTCATTCAGGTCGGCAGACAGGTATCTAAAGCCATTATAGTATGTAAGGTTGTTTTCACCCGACATGTAAATCATAACGGTACGGCTGGCTTTTGATGGCACAGTCCAATCTTTCTCTTCATTATCATCGTCGTGGCAGGCAATCAGGCATGCCAATGCGCAAAAAAGTAAAACGATTTTTTTCATGTTCTAAATTTTTTGCAAAGGTAATGCAAATATGTCGAATAACAAGCGTTTTATTGTTAAGTAACTATAATTTGCTGTTTTAGGGGGAAAAAGAAAATCAGGGAGTGAATTGACACTCCCTGATTCCGTTATTTATGGGTTTGTGTTGTTGTTTAATTACTTACACATTTCGCCGAGCTTATACGATGCCCTGAGCCATCATGGCCTTGGCAACCTTCATGAAGCCAGCCACGTTGGCACCCTTCACGTAGTTGATGTAGCCATCTTTCTCAGTACCGTACTTCACGCAGTTCTCGTGAATGTCGTTCATGATGCGCTTCAGGTAATTGTCAACCTCCTCGGCAGTCCAGCTCAGACGCTCTGAGTTCTGAGACATCTCGAGACCAGATACTGACACACCACCAGCGTTAGAAGCCTTACCAGGAGAGTAGAGAATCTTGGCATCCTGGAAGATCTTGATAGCCTCAGGCAGTGAAGGCATGTTGGCACCCTCGGCAACGGCAATAACGCCATTCTTTACCAGAGCGGCAGCCTCGTCGCCGTTAATCTCGTTCTGAGTAGCGCAAGGCAGAGCGATGTCGGCCTTCTCGTACCAAGGACGCTTGCCCTCGTAGTACTTGGCAGTGGGATACTCCTCAACATACTCCTTGATACGTCCACGCTCAACGTTCTTCAGCTCCATGATATAGTCGAGCTTAGCGCGATCGATACCATCGGGATCGAAGATGTAACCGTCAGAGTCAGACATAGTCATGGGGATAGCACCAAGCTGCAGGCACTTCTCAGCAGCATACTGAGCCACGTTGCCGGCACCAGAGATCAGCACCTTCTTACCCTTGATGTCGATGTTGCGGGTAGCAAGCATAGAGCAGAGGAAGTATACAGTACCGTAACCAGTAGCCTCAGGACGGATGAGCGAACCACCGAAGGGGATTCCCTTACCAGTGAGCACACCCTGGAACTGGTGAGTGAGCTTCTTATACTGTCCGAAGAGGAAACCAACCTCGCGGCCACCAACGCCGATATCACCAGCGGGAACGTCCTCATCGGGACCAATGACGCGATACAGCTCATTCATGAAGGCCTGGCAGAAACGCATCACCTCAGCCTCGCTCTTACCACGGGGTGAGAAGTCTGAACCACCCTTGGCACCACCCATGGGCAGAGTAGTCAGAGAGTTCTTGAAGGTCTGCTCGAATGCGAGGAACTTCAGGATACCGAGGTTCACGCTCTTGTGATAACGGAGACCACCTTTGTACGGGCCAATGGCGTTGTTGTGCTGGATACGGTAACCCATGTTCGTCTGAACGTTACCCTTATCGTCAACCCAGGTAATACGGAACTCGTTCACTCTATCGGGAATGCAAAGACGCTCGATGAGGTTAGCCTTCTCGAACTCGGGGTGCTTGTTGTACTCCTCCTCGATGGTGGGAAGAACTTGAGAAACTGCCTGGATGTACTCCGGCTCATTGGGGAATCTCTTTTTGAGATCTTCAACAACTTGTGCTGCGTTCATAATCTTTTCTTTTGTTTGGTTGTTAAATTATACTTGATTAATGGTTTGAGCTTTTAGCACGAAATGCGAAATAATCGCTTTCGAGCGGCAAAATTACATCAAAAATCTGAAACTACAAACATTTTATCGGAAAATTTGCGAAAAAACTTTCTTTTTGTTATATTTTTGACATAAATCAATGGTATTTTGACAAATAATAAGAAAACCGGAAGTCCTTTTTACAGAACTTCCGGCTTTCTTGAGGTGCCTGGCGGATTCGAACCGCCGTAGACGGTTTTGCAGACCGTTGACTAAGCCACTCATCCAAGGCACCGTTTAAGCGGATGGAGAGCGAAGCTTGCTTCAGCTCTTCCGAGCGTTGGTGACTCGATGTAAATCAAGGCACCAGCTCTAAAATCGGGTGCAAAGGTAATGCTTTTATTTTATATGGCCAAATTTTTCACATGTTTTTTTGTCAAAGCAATGTTTTTTCAGTTCACACCCCTCGCATCCGCAGCAGGGACCGTTTTGCTCCTTGACTGTTTTATGTACTCTCCAGCCAGCATAGACAGCGGCAGCAGCGATGCAGAAAATAACGGTGAGTAACTGTATCATAGTTTCGAAAGACGACGAAGCATCAATTTGTTGATGACCTGAATGCGGTGGCCACGCTTCTCGATGTCCTCGCGTACATTATTTATATTATTAAATAGGTCGCTGAATGCATTGAGCACAGGATTGGGCTGTGCGGAGTCCTCAGTGGCCTCAGGGTTGGTGACGATGCGTAGCCCTAAGTGTTCTATGCTCACGTCAATGTCCTTGCTCGTCATGATGGGATCACCGTCGTAGTGGATGGCTCCAGGTTCCTTGCGGTGTATATGTAGCTTGTTGGTGCGGAACGTCTTGATTTTCGAATTGTTGGTCAGCGTCTTCATAAAAAGGTCGGCAGCAATCTGTGGCGCGTCGAGCACATCAAAGGGCTCCATGATGATGACGTCCATCTGACCGTCCTTCATCGAAGCACCAGGGGCGATGTAGGCGTTGTTGCCATATTGCGAGGCATTGGCACAGGCAATGAGAAATGCTTTATGGCGTTGAGTGCCTGTGTCGTCGACTACCTCATACGTTTCTGGCTTATAGGTCAGTCCTTCCTTCAGCACATTCTCTACATAGGTGATAGGGCCTCGCTTGCCAGCCTCTGCAAACTTCAGCGAGATAAAGGCATCGAAGCCCATGCCACAAGTGCAGAAGAAGGGCAAGTCGTTGATGATGCCGTAGTCGAAAGCCTCGATTTTGCATTGGTTGATGATACAGATGGCTTTCTTCATGTCCAGAGGCAGACATAGGTGCCGTGCCAAGCCGTTGCCTGAACCACAGGGGATGATGCCCAGTGCCGTTGACGTGTGAACAAGTGAGCGTGCAACCTCATTGACAGTGCCGTCGCCGCCAACGGCTACAACAATGTCGATACCCTCATCGGCAAACTGGTGAGCCAGTTCCGAAGCATGGCCCGCATATTCTGTGCAGACGATACGAGCATCGAACACATCCTTGTCAAGATATTGCTCAATAAGTTCTGGCAATTCTTTCTTGGAATGAGTGCCCGATATGGGGTTCACAATGAAAGTGACGCTCTTTTTCGTTTCATTCATGCTGCAAAAATACAAAAATAGTACCGTTTTTTCGCAAATCGTGTAATAAAATTCCATAAAACCAACAATTATTACCAAAAAAGTGCACGGTTTCATAAAAAATGTGTAACTTTGCAGCCTGTTAGAAAATAAAATCAAAAAATCGATACCAAAAATCGGAATGGGACAGTTACAAGAAAGATATAAGCATTATCGTGAGCCGCAGAAGTATATGGAGGCTGACGTATATCCATATTTCCGTGCTATTGAAGGAAAACAGGGTACGGAAGTGGAAATGGGTGGCCATAAAGTATTGATGTTTGGTTCAAACGCCTATACTGGTCTCACGGGTGATCAGCGTATTATTGATGCCGCCAAGCGAGCACTTGATAAATACGGCTCAGGTTGCGCTGGAAGCCGATTCCTCAATGGCACACTCGACCTTCACGTTCAGTTGGAAAAGGAAATCTCTGAGTATATCGGCAAGGACGACTGCTTGTGCTTTTCTACTGGATTCTCTGTCAACCAGGGTGTGCTGGCCATGGTTGTCGGCAAGGACGACTATATCATTTGCGACGATCGCGACCATGCCTCAATCGTGGACGGTCGTCGTCTTTCGTTTGCCCGTCAGTTGCACTACAAGCACAACGACATGGCCGACCTCGAGCGCGTGCTTCAGAAACTGCCCCAGGAGGCCATTAAGCTCATTGTCGTTGATGGTGTCTTCTCTATGGAGGGTGACCTTGCCAAGCTGCCTGAGATCGTTGAGCTGAAACATAAGTATAACTGTTCCATCATGGTCGACGAGGCCCACGGTATTGGCGTCTTCGGACGTCAGGGTAGGGGAGTCTGCGACCATTTCGGACTTACCGACGAGGTAGATCTCATCATGGGAACCTTCTCGAAGTCGTTGGCCTCTATTGGCGGATTCATCGCCTCTGATAGTGACACCATTAACTTCTTGCGCCACACCTGCCGTACCTATATCTTCTCGGCATCCAACACACCTGCCGCTACTGCAGCAGCCATGGAAGCCCTGCACATCCTGCAGCAGGAGCCGGAGCGCATCGAGGCTCTTTGGAAGGTCACCAACTACGCTTTGAAGCGTTTCCGCGAAGAAGGTTTCGAGATTGGCGATACTGAGAGCCCCATCATTCCTCTCTATGTACGCGACGTTGAGAAGACCTTCCTTGTTACCGCTCTCGCCTTCAAGGCTGGCGTGTTCATCAACCCCGTCATTCCTCCCGCATGTGCACCGCAGGACACCCTTGTCCGCTATGCCCTTATGGCTACACACACTGAGGAACAGGTAGACCGCTCAGTGATTGCCCTGAAGAAGATATTCCAGGAACAGGGAATTATTAAGTAAAGTGAAATAATTGCGGCTAAATTTGCAAAAGTCGCGGAAAATGTGTACCTTTGCACCCGCTTAGAAAAATCGAGGTGTAGCGCAGTTGGTAGCGTTCCTGGTTTGGGACCAGGCTGTCGCAGGTTCGAGTCCTGTCACCTCGACCACCTATATTGGAAAAGACCGCTGATTCACAATGAATTAGCGGTCTTTTTTTTGTTTTTTTCCCGAAATCCCGTATTCCTTTACAATTTTAAATCGTTAATTATTTATAAAAGATTGATAATGAGCAAAAACTCTCTATTTTTCGGACAAAAACGCTACTGATTTAATGCAACATGAACTTTCATATACTTTCATATATTGTCATGTTTGGGTTAGTTTTCCCCAAGGATATTTTATGTTGTTTTCATCCATTTTCATCATTTGTCATGTTTGGGTTCGATAATACGATGGAATCCTTTTATTCTGATGCATTCTGTCTTTCATCTGTTTTCCTTCGTTTTCATCTATTGTCACGTTTGGGTTAGCGTTCATACCTATGTACTTTCATATACTAACATGTACTTTCACCTATTGTCATGTTTAGGTTACTTTTATCAGATATACGAACCTTTATATGACAATGATGTCTTAGGGACATAAAAAAGGCCGACGCATGCGTCTTCTTCCCTTTCGATTGCTTTATTTTCCAGATTTGCACCCTGGGATAGGAAGACCTGCTATCGGCACCTAATTAATTATATGTTTAAAAGAAAGTTATCTGAAAAGCTCCTCCTGCCTATAAACCTGCTTGTAGTTCTTGGGTGGCTCTATAGACCAGCCGTATTCCTTCAGATTCTCCTGGAGGGCGTATTCTATGATGTTATTCCGCTTATATTGCTTCTTTGCCTTGCTGAACTTCGGCTGCTTTTCCTTCTCCAGAATCACCTGAATAACCTGCGTATAACAGTCTCTGCATTGCCTTGCCTCACGGTTGATGGCTGCCATATAGTACGTCAACTCCCGTTTGCTGAGATACTTTGAGAGCAGCGAGAGTACGATCTCCTCCTGATGGTCTGCGCCATAGAACACATTTGCGTGTAGCTTCTGCTGTGGTGTTTTCCTGGTTTTCTCCACGTATGGCGGCTCATAGGGGTACAAATATTCGTCGCCCTTCTGCCAAGGCCTGCACAGCCCATCTTTCGGATTCTCCCGTGTGTAGATGTAGATGATTATTGATGATGTCTTGCCTCCGATTCCCTTTCTTGGCCCTGCCTGAAAGTCGAACCATACGTTGGAGGCATGAAACAGATACAGGTCGTACAGCTCGTTCTGGGCTACCTGAAGGATGTTGCTCCTGATGTCCTTATAACTTTCGTACGACGATTCCTGTAGCACCTTGCCAGTCTTCTTATCCCTGATTTCATTCAGGTTGAAAAGCACCCGGAAATGATCCATTCCTATTGGCACCACGCGCTTCTTATACACGTTGCCCGTCGTTTCCTCCTGACCGTCGCTATATCTGTAGTCACCGCCGTATTTGCAGCATAGCTCATACAACTTCTGTGTATATTTCGATCTCAGCCGCATGGCCGTCCCAAGGTCGAAACTCGTGAAGTTCTGCGTCAGATTGATCAGCAGCGGCATGATCTCCGGCGATATTCGGATGGCGTACAGTTCCTGCTCCTCGTCGTAGAAGAACGTATCTACCCAGTGGATACGGCCCACGTGCCGAGCATTGAATTTTGGAGTACAAAACGAAGCAAAAATAACAAATTGCGGTGGGCTCTCCATTCTGCCGTTTGCTGCTGCGCCCTGTTTTTGTCATCTTTTGTTTGATTTTGCTTTGGACTCTCCCTCAAAAAGAGTAGTTTTGCAGTTGGCAAGCAAGTAGACCATTGCGTCAATGGACCCACAATCCAATGCCGAGTATGGCCCTGCGTGCCTGTGGAACGAAGATTGGCCGTTGGATGCCGTATGGAAGAATACCCATTCCTTAAGGCCGCAGGCTTGCCTTAACTTACAAAACCACCCAAATTATGGCAAAAGTAGCAAGAAAAATCAAAACAAAGCAGGGATTGCGCTTAAAGATTGTTAATCCCGATGCTGCAGGCATCGATGTCGCTGATGGCGAGATGCAAGTTTGTGTACCTGAAGACCGCGACGGCGAAAACAACCGCCGATTCGACAGCTTTACCTGTGACCTGCGCGAGATATGCGCTTGGCTGAAGGCCTGCCGCATCACGACGGTGGCTATGGAATCTACTGGTGTGTACTGGCTGAACATCTTCCTGATGCTCCAACAGGAGGGCTTCGACGTGGTGTTGGCCAATCCATTGCAGGTGAAGAACCTGATGGACGAGAAAACGGACGAGGCCGATGCCGAGTGGCTGATGTTGCTTCACAGCTACGGTATGGTGAAGCCATGCTTCCAGCCCGACAACGTCGCAAGGCAGATACGGAACCTGACACGCCATCGTTCAACACTAATCACTACTGCCGGTCGCGAGGTGCAGCACATGCAGAAGGCCATGGAGCAGATGAATATCAAGCTCTCGACAGTCATTACCGATATTCTCGGCAAGTCAGGCATGGCCATCATCCGTGCCATCATAGACGGCAACCACAACCCGAATTCTCTTGCCCAACTGGCTGACGGGCGCTGTAGGGCTTCGAAAGACACTATAGCTAAGTCGCTCGATGGAACATGGGATGACGACTTATTATTCGTCCTGAAGCAAAGCGTGGAACTATATGACTACTACCAGAAGAAAGTGGCAGAGTGCGAACGGGAGATAGAAAGGCTGATGATACGGTATTCCGCACAGGTAGACGTGGAAGGAGCCGGAAAACTATCCCGAAGTGAGAAGCACACCACATATAAGAACGCACCGGACATTGATGTTGAAAAGTATGGACATGCCTTGTGGGGAGTCAATCTCATGGCGATGCCAGGAATGGGAGCCGGTGCAATTTTGCAGCTTATCGGAGAACTCGGATATGATTTCGTCAGCAAGTTCGATACATGTGAGAAGTTCTGCAAGTGGTGCAATCTCTCGCCTAACAACAAAATCACGGGAGGCAAGCTCATATCAAGTCACATCCCACGGAGGAAGAATCCTGTCGGACAAATACTCAGACAATGTGCCAACACCGTAAAGAGCGAGAAAAGCGAGATGGGGGCATACTTCAGGAGGATGAAGTCAAAAGACGGACATATGCAGGCCATCGTGGCAACAGCGCACAAAATGGCACGTATACTCTACACGATGGTCAAAACCAAGAAAGAGTACAATCCGAGCCTTGTCGGATGCAATGAAAAAGAACTGCTGGAAAGAAAAATAGCAAGAACTACCAGACAACTAAAGAAACTCAACGAGAAACTTGAAAAAGTTGCCTAGTGTGATTCTTGCAAACGGCAGAATGGAGTGCCCACCGCATATTTGTTATATGGAAGCTCCGTCAGTACCTCGTAGGTGTATCTGATGTTCTTCGAGCCGCCAATCTCACCCAGGTCGCGGTCAGTCATATAGAAGTACAGCTCCTTCCTGTTGTCGGGCACTCCGAGGTTGTTCTCCATAAACTTGTGCTTCACCACGCCCGTTATGAAGTACATCACCCGCCGCTCCATCAGGCTGCAGGAGATGGGTGAACTGATCAGGTTGTTACTCCAGGTGACATTCTCATGTTGTATCGAGGCAAGTTCCCTTTGCCTGAATATCTCGTTTCTCTGCCGAGGCATAATCTACTTTGCTATTGCCGTATTTACGGGATTCATCATTCATGCTTTGCTTCTGCCCGACGGATGCCCATGCTGCTAGCCTGTCGCTGTTGCACACTAATCCGTCAAGGCTCTTGTTACGAAATCAAAGTAAAGCACAAATTAAAGTCGTCCGTAACTAAGACGCTGCAAAGATAGTGCTTTTCCACGAAACCACCAAATCCGCTCGATGGCCTGGCAAAGGCCTTCGGATGCTAAAAACCTCCTAACTTCCGTGTTACCCTTAATCCTGCTACAGCTTAACACACTCGTTGCCTAAAAACCTCCTAACTTCGGTTTTCTTGTGCTAAAAACCTTCCATCTTCTGCCTAAAAACCTCCTAACTTACCGCTAAAAACCTCCCAACTTATTTTCTGCAACCCCGATAAATAGGGCTTTTCCGTTCTCCGTAAATAAAGCTTAATAAATAAATATATAAATAAAGCTTTATGAAACTCTGACTTTTTGGGAAAGAAAAAGGACGTTCGTTTTGGCTAACAATTGCATGCGATGGCTCCCAATGGCATGCGATGGCCTGCGATCGCATACGACCGCTTGCGTTGGCATACGACCGCATCCAGTCGCACACCGTCGCCTCAGTGTTCGACTCCGAAGATGAAGCCGAACACCTTGACGATGCCCCTCGCTATCAAGCCAACCACCGAGAGGATGGCATGAGTTACTGTATAGAACAGCACGAAGAAAAAGCTAAATATCATCATAGCACAAACGATTTTCGATTCAACTTGGGGCCACTCCAGAGGCCCGATTCTACCTACAAAGTTACTAAAAATTTCTGAGATATGCAACTTTCCGAGCCTCTTTCTTCTTCCCATTCAGCCCTTTTTCAGGCCGTTGTTGCATTTATTCTCTCAATCATTTCCATGTGTCGTCAGAATTTGCTAAATTTGCATGAAAGATGTCGGTTCCGGTCCTGTCTGACGGCAGTGGTCATAACACCGGCTCGATAGGCTATATATCTTGAAGCGTCATTGACTTTGCCGCCGCCATGGACTGACCTGGCAACCATGCAGTCATCTGCGTGGCGATGGTCCGAATCTGATTCAAAGTTAAAGATAATATGCCTAATAGTAAGAATTACAGTATGCGAGAGAAGATCCTTGACGGACTTCTCAAACGGAGGGAAGGTGTCAGTATGCAGGACATCATCCGAGTGGTTAACCATCAGCTCAGCCAGAGAGGCGTACCCGAAGTAAGGACTAAGGACACCATCCTGAACGACATGACGGAGATTTCCAACAAGTATCATGTTAACATCGAGCAGATCCAGGATGGTTTCGACCGACGTATCATCCGTTACAGATACGAAAAGCCCGATTTCTCTATCTATGCCAAGCCTTTCACTGCCGAGGACGAACAGAAGATACAGGGCTTCCTCAATTTCCTGTCCCAGTTCGAAGGCATGCCGCAGATGGACTGGGTCAGAGACTTCTGTTCCCACTTCGACGTGTTCCTTACCTCTAACGATGCCCCTGTTGTCGAGTTCGAGGAGTCCGACAGCATCCTTGGCCGTGCCTTCTTCACGGGTCTCTTCCATGCCATCATCGACAAGAAGCCCATCACCCTCACTTACCAGGCCTTTGGTAAGAAGGCTCGCACCCATCTGCTCTATCCCT
>CADBHI010000095.1 GCA_902794405.1 uncultured Prevotellaceae bacterium | reverse complement strand
TAAGGGGTTCACCTTTATAGGCAACCAGCATGTATTGGAATACAACGGTAAAGAAAGCAAGGTGGATCTTCTGTTTTTCCATCGTGGCCTTCACTGCCTCGTGGCTATGGATTTGAAGATTGGTGAGTTCCAGCCAGAATATGCTGGCAAGATGAATTATTACTTATCGCTTCTTGACAGGTTGGAGCGTAGGAAGGACGAAAACCGTTCTATTGGAATCATACTTTGTGCAGAGAAAGACAATCTCGAAGTTGAACTCGCATTAGAGGATATGGGTAAGCCGATAGGTGTAGCTGACTACCAGCTAATCATTCCAAAAGAAGAACTAAAGAAAGTGATAAGCGACGAGATGAAGTCATACGAAAAGGACAAGCAGTTGGAGCAAGAGGAAGAATGACATTAATTACATGAGTTTCCACCTTCATTTCGGTAGAAGGACGTAGCCTAATACGCACTTTTATGCCATGTGCCACAAAAGATGCCGCAATCAATTCAATGGTGTTGAGCAAGCTCAGATAAAAAAGATGTGAATAGATTTGGCTCGTTCGACAGAAAATGATTACCTTTGCACCCGATGATGAGTCATAAAACGGCTGGTGGCTCAGCGTCGGGTGTTCATTGAAAGCAATTCATAGCAGAATGTGGAATTGAGTACGGTTGCCAATTCGTCGCTCGGCTTTGCCGCTTGCCTAAGCAAGAACCCTGTTTTCTTCCAATTCCCCAGACTGCCTTTATACAAAGAAAAGCTGAGAATTCTTACAAAGTTACGAAAAAAATAGAATAATCTCATTGGCGGAAGCAAATTTTTCACTTTTCACTTTTCACTTTTCACTTTTTTTCGTACCTTTGTCCCCAAGAAACAAAAATCCAAACGTTATGAATATACTCATCGCAATCGTAGCATTCGTCATCGTAGCCCTCGTTGGCTGGTTTATTGCCGAGGCCAAGGGCAAGTATGTCACCTATAATAATAATGACCAGGAGGATGCTGTGCTTCAGCAGAATCGCTGCAACCTTGAGCAGAACGGCTACACCGAACTGAACATCAAGGACGTCATTCGCACCATCGCCACCACAGGCTACAGCGCTGTCTGAGCATCACCCCAATTATTCAAACGAACTTCAGGAAGGCCTCTACCTGATCTTTCAGCATTGATATCTGTTCATCGCTGAGAATCATGCGCCCCTCCGTCCAAGCCTCCATGTTCAGCACGATGCCCGTCTGCTGATCCATCACGTCGGCCTTGATAAAGGTGAGCAACTCTGTCAGTTTCTCGCGGCATTTCGCCGTAGCCATCTTTCCTCCTGCACCACTCAGCGCCACCTTCTTGCCATTTATTACGGTAGGCGTCTCATAGTCGCCTGCCACCAAGGGGCGTGACAGCCAGTCGAACAGGTTCTTCACATGGCCAGGATAGCTGAAATTATATTCAGGCGTAAACACCCAGATGCCGTCGGCCTCTTTTACTGCAGCACGCAGCAGACCTACAGCCTCCGGCTCAGGAAATTCGATGTCTTGATTCATCAGTGGCACATCCTTATAGTCCAAGTAAGTCACTTCGGCGCGTGCGCCAATCATCTGTTCAGCCTCGCGGGCCAACTGTCGGTTGAAGGAACCTTCCCTCAGCGAACCGACGATAAAAAGGATTTTCTTCATCGTATAAACATTTTGTCTTTAGGGGCAACTATAGAAAAAAGTGAGATTACACAAACTTCACAATACAGTCGATGCAAGTGGGTTTGCCTGTTAGCTCGTCAATGAATACGTTGGCAGGGTGCATATCCTCCAAGGCCAGTCGCTCGGAAATGTAGTTCACGCCCTGTCCCTGCCAGTTATCGCGGAAGCCCTTCTCGGAAACCATGCTGTCGATTTCCTGCTTGGTGGCCAGCCGCTGACAGCGGATGTAGGGCTGGGTGAGAACGATGCGCATCAGACCGTCGCTGTCTCTCGTGAAGCCGATAACCCTCATGGCCGTCTCTGGAAAGAGATAGTTGTGCAAGGCGATGGCTTCAAGGGCTTTTTGTGTGGTGGAGTATATGGATGTCCGTTCCTTGGCTACAGACGGGTCGCCTGCTTTGTAGTACACCTTGGCTTCCGCGCCCTGGGCTATCATCGGGCCGAAGTTCTTGCGGATGATGCTGTCGGAGTTCTCGAACCACAGGCCGGCGGCCTTTGACCAATCTTCTACCAATCGCTCCTGCGCCTCGTCTATCTGCCAATTGGCTGGGCTGCTTCTTGAGCCGCTTTCAACATTGCTACCTGTTGTAAGGCTTCTTCTCGCGTAGCTCGCGATGATGGACGCCCCAATGAGAGGCGCGCCTCCCTTGCAGAGTCCTGCATGCTCTGATAGAGTAAATCCATTAAAATCTTTTCTTCCATATAGTATATCATTTATGTATTCATCAATAACGAACAATGTTGACTCCTTGAAGCCATCAGCATCAATCGCCCTGAATATGTCCTGCAACCTGTCCATTAGAGTCTTCACCGTTATTCGACGGCAAAGTTACGAATAAGTAAGCAAAATACAAAAAGAAAACATGTATTTCTTTTCATTTTCGAACGAAAGTACCTTCTCGCAAAGCGAAAAGTTACGAATACTTTCCGAGATTCCCAAACTAACTGACCCATTTGGTTCGACTATTTTTTTGCGAATGATACCGAGAGTGATTGCTATATGTATAGTTAATCACAGAAAATAACCCTCACTTCTCACACCTCTCACACCCAAGTTAGGTGAGGGAGGTGTGAGAAGTGTTACTTAAAAAGTGCGATTTACAATATATAGGTGAAACGTTTCTTATGAGACAAAAACGAAAATAAAAATTCCCAGGCCAGGAATTTTCAAAAGGCGGTTCCTTTTTCTCAAAACTCGGTGGGTTTTTCTCAAAAGGCGGTGGGTTTTGACAAAAAGGCACTGGGTTTTAATCTGCATCTTCTGCCGAAGCACCTCACCCTGCTTCGAAATATTTTACGCTTTTTTCTTGGAAGTTCCAATTTTTATTCCTATTTTTGCAGCATGAGTTAGCTGTGCTATGTCATAGACTTGGGATGCTTAAGTCATAGACCTGGCGTGTCAAAGTCATAGACCTGGCGTGTCAAAGTCATAGGGGTTGGAAAAATGCAAAAATGATGAATGGGAAATAACAAAAAAAGTATTTTTCATCGAGACCTCCCGTCGGACGATGAAATGCCGATGTACAGGGCGTTTCGGGAGATTTCGACCTCCCGTCAGACCTCCCGTCAGACCTCCCGTCAGACCTCCCGTCAGACCTCCCGTCAGACCTCCCGTCTGAGCTCATGATATGAACGCCAATTGAATTGTGTTAAAATGCAAATTTTTAATGTTATTTTTGAGATAAAAACTTGCAGGAGCGAAGAAAATTTTGTACCTTTGCACTTGCAATTTTGATTGCAATGGCGACCATCGGCTGCGGCTCAGCATAGCTCGAGCGAGCTCGGCTCTGCGTTCGCCTTGCACGATGGTTGCACTCGGCATGACGCTATGAGAAACACTCGTGAGCCAATCTAAGCCAGACCCTTTAGAAAAACACTTTTATGGAAAAAGAACTTGCTTTACAAAGTGAGGCTCTTGGAGCTTCACAGGCCGGAATGCTCGTAGTCGAGTCGTTCCTTCAGGAGAACTACCTTTTCCGTTTCAATCAGTTGAACGGGAAGGTGGAGTTTGTAACCAAGTCGGCTGTAAATGAAACAATTGCCGACAACGATGCAGCATGGCGTCCGCTGACGGAGCGTGCCCTGAAAAGCATCATCATCCGAGCCAAGCGCGAGGATGTGTGCGAGGGCGGCAATCCGAAGTCGGACATTCAGGACCTTGTGCAGTCGGAAGAGGTACGCGCGTATGACCCCATTGGCGACTACCTCAACCACCTGCCCCAATGGGACGGACAAAACCATGTGGCTCGTCTCTTCAGCCGACTGCCCGGCATCAGCTCTGAGCAGGCGGGATATCTTACCATCTGGCTACGCTCGGCTGTGGCCCATTGGCTGCAGATGGACACCCTTCACGGCAACGAGTGCGTTCCTACGCTCATTGGGGCTCAGGGTTGCGGAAAAACGACCTTCTTCCGCCGGCTGCTCCCCAAGCATCTGCGCCAGTACTACCTGGATCATCTGAACCTTTCGAACAAGTTTGACAAGGAGATGGCTTTGACGAACAACCTCTTAGTGAACCTTGACGAGCTCGAGGCCATCCGTCCCAGTCAGCATGCTGCGCTGAAGCAGACACTCTCGAAGAGTAAGGTGAACGGGCGTCCCATCTATGGTGCCTCGCAGGAAGACCGCCCTCGCTATGCCTCATTTGTGGCTACGACGAACAATCCTCATCCGCTGACAGATGCAACGGGTAGCCGCCGTTATATCTGCCTGACCATCCCTGAGGGGATGTTCATCAACAACGATGGCGATATTGACTACGACCAGCTTTATGCCCAGGTGCTCCACGAGATCCGTGAACTGAATTCTCCCTATTGGTTCAACAACGACGAGGTAGCCCGCATTCAGGAGCTGAACTTGGAGTACATGGAGAAGAAGGACATTGCCGAGATGGTCGACATCTGCTTCCGCAAGCCCAAAGAAGGCGAAAATGCCAGAACCATGAACTGTGGTGAGCTCATTGGGATTATCCGGAAAGAGTACCCTTCTGTAAGGAACGACCACACGACGAAGATTCGTCTGGGGAAGGCCCTCACCGATCTGGGCTTCGAGCACAAGGAACACTCACATGTGGCCTACTACAGGGCTGTGCCCAAAAAGGTGGCATGAGGGGGGGATTAGACGGGAGGTCGACGGGAGGTCTCGGCGGCAGACCTCCCGTCCTGAAACCCCTTTCCACAAAGGTGTTTCAGAAGAAAACGGGAGGTTGGGAGGTTAAAATCATTCGTTACATACCCCGCCCCCGACCCCGCCCCTTAAAAGGGTGGGGAGTTCCGTTTCGCCGCTTTCCCCGCCCTTGGGAAGGTGAGGAGAGTTCCGCTTCGCCGCTCTCCCCGCCCTTGGGAAGGGGAGGGGCTGGGGGTGGGGTTAGTATTATCCTTTCAGCTAAGAAGATACTGCCCCTGCCTCTCACCCCGCCCCCAACCCCGCCCCTTAAGGGGTGGGGAGAGAGAGGAGAGGGGTGGGGAGACAGGGTGTGAGGTGAGGAAAGTTCCGCTTCGCCGCTCTCCCCGCCCCTGGGAAGGGGAGGGGCTGGGGGTGGGGAGACAGGAGTGTGAGGGGTGGGGAGTGGCTGCGCCTGTGAGATTGGTGGAGATTTAAGGTTCCACAGGGCAAGCGGAGCTGGCGATAGGAGTTGAATTAGTAATCTTTTGCCAATTCGTTTGTCGTTTTCAAAGAAATGTCGTATATTTGCAACCTGTAACCAAACATATTTACTTTACCAATAACAAAACGTATGAAAAGACTTATGGCAATGGCGCTCGGCTGCCTTGTAGCAGTGAGCAGTTTCGGACAGCAGGCTTTGGGGCAGCGTCCACGTGTGAAGTCGCCTGTTATCAACCAGGACGGCACAGTAACCTTTAATTTCTATGCCCCTTCGGCTCAATCGGTGAGTGTTAATGGCGACTTTGAGGAGATTCGCAACAAACGGTTGCAGATGACGAAACAAGAGGACAACGTGTGGACAGTCACGACAGCTCCACTCGCCCCTGAACTTTATTCTTACAGCCTGACGGTGGATGGTCAGCGGTTTGTCGACCCTTCCAACAGCTATGTAAACCGCGACATTGCCACGTTGAGCAATATTTTCATTGTTACGAAGAGTGCCGATGATAAAGGTCATCTCTATCAGGTCAACGACGTGCCTCACGGTACACTCAGCCGCGTGTGGTATGACAGCCCGACGCTTGGCCAGCAACGTCGTATGACGGTTTACCTGCCACCTACTTATGACGGGACAAAGCAGTTTCCCGTGATGTATCTGCTGCATGGTCACGGAGGTGATGAGACGGCTTGGGGCGACCTCGGGCGCACATCTCAGATTATGGACAACCTCATCGCCGAAGGCAAGTGCGTGCCGATGATTGTCGTGATGCCTAATGGCAATCCGACGTGCAACGCAGCCCCTGGCTGGTGGCATGAGGGAATGTACACGCCAGATGGCAATGCTTTCCGTGACCGTGGTGCCAAAGCCACGATGGAAGAGAGCTTTATGGACATTGTCAACTTCGTGGATAGTCATTACAAGACCATTGCGAAGCGTTCTGGCCGTGCCGTTACTGGTCTCTCGATGGGCGGCGGCCATACCTTCGGCATTTCCCGTCTCTATCCCGATACTTTTGACTATTATGGTCTGCAGTCGGCTGCAGCCCGTATGCAGAAGGACGATCCGAAGTTTGACGAGCAGATGAGCCGTCTGTTTGCCTCTAAGCCAAAGCTTTATTGGATTGCTATCGGTAAGGACGATTTCCTGATGTCGATGAACACGGAGTTGCGTCAATATCTCGACGCCCATAAATACCCCTACGAATACTATGAGAATGATGGTGGCCACATCTGGCGCAACTGGCGTATTTATCTGACGATGTTTGCACAGAAGATATTCAAGTAATATAAAAACGGTGAAATAGTTGGCGGTATCGGCAAAAAGTAGTACCTTTGCATCCAGAATGAAGAAGATATTGCTGATTAACGACGTCGTGGGCTACAGCCATGTGGGTATGGTGGCTATGATGCCCATTCTGACTTACCTGGGACATCCGACATATAACCTGCCGACATCGTTGGTGTCGAATACGCTGGACTACGGACAATTCAATGTGCTCGACACTACGGAATACATGCGTGGGGTACTGCCTGTGTGGCGTAACCTCGGCTTTACATTCGACGCTGTCTGCACTGGACTGATGTTCAGTGAGGAGCAGGCGCAGCTGGTGTCGGCTTATTGCACAGAACTGGCCCGTCAGGGGACGACCATCTTCGTAGATCCTATCATGGGCGACGACGGTCGGCTCTATAACGGTATCACTCAGCGGTCGGTGGAATTGATGCGCCAGATGGTGAGTGTGGCCGACCTGACATTTCCCAACTTTACGGAAGCTTGCTACCTGACATCGACCCCCTACCATGCTGAAGGCATGTCGTGGGAGGATGCTCGCGAACTACTCTCACGGCTTCGTGACATTGGCTGCCGCTCGGCTTTGGTGACCAGCGCGAAGGTTGAGGGTCAGAGCTGTGTCATAGGCTATAATCACTTCAACGGAGAGTTCTTCCGACTGGACTATGATGAAATTCCCGTGTTGATACATGGTACTGGCGACATTTTCTCTGCTGTTCTCATTGGCCACCTGCTGAAGGGCGAACAGCTGAAGCAGAGCACACGTACGGCGATGGACGTGGTGAGCCGCCTGATAGAGCGCAACCGCGACCTCGATGACAAGAAACGAGGCATTCCCATTGAAAAGTGCCTTGACCTGCTTTAGAAAATGGGAGAATGAGAAATGAGTCGTTTTCACACGCTGCATACCGACATCCCAAGGCCTGAGCGGTTTACCTATCCGTTCTGTTATGAGCCACACCCTCTTTCTGTGTTGGCAGCCCAGATGTTGCAGCAGGAGTTGCGGCGCATGGATGACGGCGAGGGGAAGATGTTTGGAGTACTGGTGGCGGAAGATGCCAATGGCACGTTGGGCTTCCTTGCCGCCTATTCAGGACTGTTAGAGGGGCGCAACGACTGGCCCTATTTCGTGCCACCCATTTACGATGCCCAGCAACCCGACGGGCACTTCAAACAGGAGGAACGTCTGATTTCGGCCATGAACGACGACAGTCAGCATGAGGAACGGCGGCAGCGATCTCAGAAGCTGCAGCTTTGGCTCTTCGACCAATATCAGCTACTGAATGCGCGAGGGGAACAGCGACGACTCGTCAGCGTGTGGCAGGATTACCATTGCTCGGACCGTATACGGCGGAAGTTTCCGCTACCGCCAGGCGGTACAGGCGACTGTTGCGCTCCCAAATTGCTACAATATGCTTACCAGCAGGGGCTGCATCCGCTTTGCATGGCTGAATTCTGGTGGGGACCATCGCCAGCGACAGAGGTGCGGCAGCATGGACGATTCTATCCCGCCTGTCGAGGAAAGTGCAAGCCAGTATTGACCTGGATGCTACAAGGCCTCAATGTTGAACCGAATCCAGAGGAGCAGGGACTGCCGCGGTTGGAGTTTACTGTGGTCTATGAGGATGAGCACCTTGTTGTTGTCAACAAACCGTCAGGGATGCTCAGTGTGCCAGGCCGTGTGGGCAGTTATTCAGTGGCAACACTCTTAAGCCAGCGCTACCCAGGAATTCTGCTTGCCCATCGTTTAGACATGTGGACCAGCGGCCTGATGGTGGCAGGAAAGAGCCGCGACGTATACAGACACCTGCAACAGCAGTTCTCAGACCACACCATCAGCAAGTGTTACATTGCCCTGCTCGACGGAGTGCCCAAAGAACCTCGGGGACGCATTACGCTGCCATTGCTGAACGACCCCATGAACAGGCCCAGGCAGGTGGTAGACTATAACCGCGGAAAGACGGCAGTGACTGACTATGAAGTCGTATCATGCAATGAAGACAATACCTGCCGCATACGCCTTTACCCTAAAACGGGGCGCACTCACCAGTTGCGCATGCACTGTGCCCACCCTGACGGACTGGGCTGTCCCATCAAGGGTGATGAGTTGTACGGCCATCAGGCAGATCGGCTTTACTTGCATGCAGAACGAATAGAGTTAACTCATCCTGTCACAGGCGAACGGCTCTGCTTTGAACAGGCCGCAGACTTCTAAGGGGAATGAGAGATGAAGAAAACTCAATTAAGAAAATGAAATAATGAGGAAGTGGAAGGTAATAGCTATAGATGCTGACGACACGTTATGGGACTGTCAGTCGTATTTCGAACAGGTGGAGAGCCAACTCTATCACCTTATTGCCCCGTATTGTCCTGATCCCGCAGCTGAGCTGTTCAAGACAGAGAGTGGCAACATGGCCGATTTAGGCTATGGCTGCAAGGCTTTCACCATATCTATAATAGAGACGGCACTCAGAGTGGGAGGGTGTCATATTGACAACACGCAGTTGACGGCATTGCTCAAAACCTGCAAGAGGCTGTTGCACCTGCCTGCCACTCCCCTGCCGGGAGTAGAGGAGACGTTGCGCAGGCTCCATGATGACAGGCAATACACCTTAGTGTGCTTTACCAAAGGCGAGCTGCAGGATCAGGAGAACAAGCTGCGGCGTTCAGGGCTGCTCCAGTATTTCGACGATGTGGAGATAACCAGCGACAAGGGCCAGAAGGAGTTCTTGGCACTCTGTGAGCATCAGGGCATACATCCCTCTGAACTGCTCATGGTGGGCAACTCCCTGAAGAGTGACATAGCCCCTGCGCTGGCCATCGGCGCCTGGGCCGTCCATATCCCGTTTCATGTAACGTGGCAGTTAGAGGTGCATGAGGATTTCGACCACGAACGCATGAAAAAAGTTGAGCAGTTCAGCGAACTGCTCAACCTCCTATTATAAAAAGAAACAAGGTTAATTCAACGTAAATACAAACTCCATTTCGTCGTTATCAATCTTGCCCTTCAGGGTCAGCTTACAGGTGGCAGGATTATTCGAGAACGTTACGGTAGCGTTACCTGTCAGTACCGACAAGCCCGCCGACGGATCGTTCCAGCGATAACCCAGAACACCAGCGTTCATGTCGCTCCAATTCCACGTGCCGACATCGGACTTACGGTTCTCGTAATTGATGGCAAACAGACCGAAGGAACTAAAGATAATGCCCTTGACAATCGTGTTGGTCTTGATGTCGTCACTGATGTGCTTGTTGTTGGACTCAGCCCACGACTTGACTTTAGCCAGGTCGACGGAACCCTCTATGTTGAGTGCGCCTACAGCACCACCCTTGTCTATAATACGTACACGAAGGGCCGAAATAGTCCATGCACGACTGCAGAGGTTGCTGGTCATCGTGCCCGTGGGAATGGAATTTGAGGTAGCCTTGGTTCCTGTCAATTCAATAACGACTCCGTTGGGCAGGGTAGCCTTGATGATATAGTTGTTTCCATTAGCCGTGAAGCTGATCTTCAGCCCGTTATCGAACGAATAAACGCCATTGGAATAAGTGTACTTACCGAACAGGTATTCGAGTGCAGAATTGGCACGTGTGAAGTTACGCGATTTGGCGGCTTCCTCGAAGCCCATCATGTAAGCGCCACTTTCCGTCAAGGTGAGTTTCTTGAGCCTGCTGTACTGGCTGTCGGTGGTATTTGCGCTCGTGATATCGATGTCAACGGCCTGATCCTTATAAGGAGCTGGGGTCAGCACAGGAGCATCTGCGCCAGTGCCGGAACTTGAACTGCTGCTGTTGTCATCGTCGTCGCCACAAGCGGTAACGGTAAAGAGTGCGATGGCAGCAAAGGCCATCATCTGGAAAATCTTCTTCATAATTATAATCGGTTTAAAGTTTCTATTCTTTCTTGTTTGTCTGGATTAGAACAGCTTGCCGCCAATGCGGATGGTGAGTACGGGGAAGACGGAAATCTTAGAGATGGTCTTGATGGCTCCACCATCCTTGCGGCTTACGCTTGACTCGGTGAGTACCCCGTCATGTCCCGTCTGCTTTTCGACAATCTTCGGCGATCCCCAGAACTGTACGCCAAAGTCGGCACTTACGCCAATGGTGTTACGGGGAATGTTACGACCAATACCGATGCCGACATACGGCTTGAAGGAATTCACCTGGACGGCGGCACGGCCAATACCATGCTCGTCGAATTCGACGACGTAGTCACCAATTTCCAGACCTTCGCCCTTTTCAAAGTCACCTGGCTTTACAGGGTCATCCTCGTTGTCGAACTTAACGATGTCCTTGTTGCCGAGATAGAATCCTGCCGTAAGGCGGAACGTCGACGTTTTGAAGGGGAAGTAGTCCAAGAGTAGCTTGGCGTCTCCGAAGTTCAGCTTGCCAGCCACCTCGGTAGTACGGTCATTATTATGGCGTTTGTAATGCACATCCGACTTGATGGTCAGGGGGAAGAACGAATAGCCAGCTCTGACCTCGAAGAACTCACCAATAGGTGCAGCCAGGTCAATACCGATACCCGTGGTACCCAGGGTAAGCCCTGCCGACAGATGGTTGAAGTAACCCAAATTCTCGGCCTTTTCCTGAGCCTTTACCGTTGTTCCTGCCAGGAGCAAAATCGCGAGCAGAAATAGTTTCTTTGTTGTTTTCATAAGCTTAAATTTGTTTAGAATTACACATAGTTTGTCTCATTTGGGTACAAAGATATATAAAATATGTGAGAATTAAAGCGTTTTTGCCTATTTTTTTTCATCTTTTTTGTAACTTTGCCGCCAAAAGTCATAAAAACGTATTTATTTACTCATGGAACAGAAGAATTACAAGCGCATTAC
Organism: uncultured Prevotellaceae bacterium; assembly: GCA_902794405.1. GTDB lineage: Bacteria > Bacteroidota > Bacteroidia > Bacteroidales > Bacteroidaceae > Prevotella. The sequence goes on along the minus strand of CADBHI010000095.1, from coordinate 900 downwards.
CGTGACCTCCGCCCTGCCATACGCTAACGGCGGAGTACACATCGGTCACCTGGCTGGCGTCTATGTGCCCGCCGATATTTATGTCCGTTACCTTCGTCTGAAAAAGCGTGAGGTGCTGTTCATTGGCGGCAGCGATGAACATGGTGTACCCATCACAGTCCGTGCCCGAAAGGAAGGCATCACACCACAGGACGTAGTTGACCGCTACCACAAGATGATCAAAGACTCGTTCAAGGAGTTCGGCATTTCGTTCGACATTTACAGTCGCACCACAAGTGCGACCCATCATAAGTTTGCCGCCGAGTGGTTCCGTAAGCTCTATGACGAGGGCAAGCTCGTGGAAGAGACCACTGAGCAGCTCTACGACGAGGAGGCCAAACAGTTCCTGGCCGACCGCTATGTGACGGGTGAATGTCCCCACTGCCACAATGAGGGTGCATACGGCGACCAGTGTGAGAAGTGCGGACGCGACCTCTCGCCTACGGAGCTTATCAATCCGAAGTCGACTATCAGTGGCTCGACGCCTGTGCTGAAGAAAACCAAGAACTGGTATCTGCCCCTGAACGAATACCAGGATTGGCTGAAGAAATGGATATTGGAGGACCATAAGGAATGGCGTTCCAACGTCTATGGCCAATGCAAGTCGTGGCTCGACATGGATTTGCAGCCCCGTGCTATGACTCGTGATCTGGACTGGGGTATTCCCGTTCCCGTTGAGGGCGCTGACGGCAAGGTGCTCTACGTGTGGTTCGACGCGCCTATCGGCTATGTGTCAAACACTGTAGAGCTGTGCCAGAAGGAGCCTGAGAAGTGGGGTAACTGGGAAAAGTGGTGGCAGGATGAGGACACTCGCTTAGTACACTTCATCGGTAAGGACAACATCGTGTTCCACTGCATTAT
>CADBHI010000094.1 GCA_902794405.1 uncultured Prevotellaceae bacterium | reverse complement strand
GATCAAGGGTGTGCACCTGCGCTTCAACGCCGAGGGTGCGGGCGAGATTGACGAGAAGCTGACCTCGCGTGCCCTGAAGGAGAGCTGCGTGTTCGAGGCCCACGACCTGGTGAAGACTCAGTACAAGATGATCGATGGTAAGCGTAAGAGCTACCAGGAGCGCACTCCGCTGAGCACCTACGCCATCGCGAACTACGAGCCGGAGCCCTAATTTGAGTGAAGAGTGAAGAGTGAAGAATTTCCTTCCGGAGTCCCCAAGGGTGGAGGGAGCGACGCTGCAAGGTGTTCTCCCTTCACCACTCACCCTTCACCCTTCACCAAAACTAGGAAAGGAGGTGAACCATGAAGAGTGGCAAGAGCTCCCTCTGTGAGATTGGACTGCGAATCCTGATCGCTGCCGCTACGGCTGCGCTGACGGCACTTGGAACCACGAGTTGCATGGGTTACGGGCCGATTCCGATGTAAGAAGGAAGAGGTGAGATGTAAGAGGGGACTGACAGACTACGAGAGCTGTCAGCCCTCTTTTTGGTATGTTTGTTTACGCTGACAGTAGCGGAAAAAGCAGGGAAAGAGGGTGGGGGAAGTGGTTTTTTCGTGGAAAAACAAAAAAAGTTCCCTGAAAATTTGGAAATCTCAAAGAAAGTGTGTACCTTTGCACCCGCAAATGACGAACAAGGTCAGATGCCAAGCTTAAAGGATCGGGATTTAGCGCAGTTGGTAGCGCACACGTCTGGGGGGCGCGAGGTCGCTGGTTCGAGTCCAGTAATCCCGACCAAAAAGAAACCTAACTGATTGACTTTCAGTTAGGTTCTTTTTTTTTGACTCAGCGGATTATTTTCAAGAAGTTTTTTCAGAACAGGTACTTGAGCGCAGCGTGCAGCTCCAAGGAGTGGGAGGTCTCGTGGGGGTGGAACTTGAAGTTGTAGTGACACCAGAAGTAGCGCCCGCTAAGGCCAAGGCCGAAGTGACGGGTGGGGAAGAAGTCGAGCGAGGGCTCTGCCATGAAGGTGACAGTGTTGCCTTCCTCACCCTGAATGGAGTTGCCCGAGGCGCCCATCTGACGATTGGGGTCGTCGGCAAAGAAGCCGTCCCAGGTGAACAGCTGCGAGAACATGCCGTTGATGCGGGCGTGGAGCAGGTTGCCAAGGCGCAGGTCGGTGGTGGTGCGTGCGCCATAGCCGCTACCGAAACTGTAGCCCCGATTACTACCCTTCTTGTGGACCGTCTTGATGGGTGTGGCGCCGAGTCCGATGCCATGAACGAAGATCTGCTGTTCCCATTTCAGGAGGCTGCCCGTGCGGTAGGCAAAGCCTGGTCCGATGGAGGCTATTTCGAGGTAGCCGTAGGGACGTCTCATACGCTGGCCTTCCGGGAGGTCGTATCTGGGCAGGGCCGAGGTGTAGTCGTAATGGTTGTAGAAGCCAAAGACGGCGTTAGGCTTGTCTTTCTTTCCTAACTGACGGCTCCAAAGCTGGTTCTTCACCTGTACGCAGCTGATGTGGGGCTGTTCCTTGCCAGCGGTAGCAGTCAGGTTGAGGGTGAAATAGTCGAAGGGACCGTTTCCCTCTGTTCCCATTACGTCGCCGTAATCAACGTTGAAGTTGAGGTAGGGCGTGGCCAGCGCCTTCTCCTCTGCCACGTCGAGATAGCGATAGCCCAGTTCCACGGCGGTGCTCATGGCGGGAGAATAGCTGTCAGCACCAGGTCTGACGCGCCAGGTATCGCCTCTGATTAAGCGGTTCAGGCCTTTCACGGGGTCGATGAGGGCAGCCACCAGTTCGCGTCCCACACGTTCGATGCCCCGTTTGCTGTTGTCGATCACCTTGTCGCTGATGCGGTGCATGGGCTCTCCTAAGGTGATACCGCCAATGGGTGTTGTGACGAGGTCGTTGAACGACGGTGGCTCCGACTCACAGAGCATTTCCCACGTGAGGCTGCCTCCGAGTGCCATCAGCGACGATACGCCAATGTTCATTCCGTTGTCGCGTGCTGCCGTATAGTAGAGGGCACCGTGGTAGGGGTGGTTGATGGCGTTGGTGTGATAGTAGTCGGCGTCCCACCACCATTTCTTGACCTGAAAATTGTTTTTGATAGATTTGGAGGTGACCTGGTAGCAGGGCATGTCGAGGAACAAGTGGTCGTAGCCCATGACGAGCAGGTTGATGACGGCTATTTCGCCAGCAGCCCTCCACGGATGCTTCTTCACAGAGTCGGTCCTGACGGAGTCGGCAGGCTCGGCGGCGCGGGTGGGCATCGACGTGAACAGTCCCGTCACTATGAGTAGGAGAAGGAAACGACTGGCGGCTTTCATGATTTAATAAGACGCGGTACAGTTGATGCCAGCGGCAATGACGCGGTCGCGTATGCTGTCTAATTCCTCATGGGTAGCCTTGCACAGCGACAGGTCGGGCGTCTCGCGGTCGATGGTGTAGATCATCACCTGCTGTGGACGGATGGCCTTCACGGCTTCTAACCACGGCCTGACGTAGCGTTCGGTGGTATTGTCGATGTCGTTTCCCTTGAGGAACATGGTCTGTATAATAAGGTGGCCTTCGAAGGCCTTCATGCGTTCGACGATAAGGTTCACGTCGTAGGCGCCGACAGGACGGTCGACCTGACGAATGAAGTCGGGGTCGATGGTGTCGAGTTTCAGGATGTTGTTGTCAACACGCATCAATGCCTGATGTACGGCAGGCTTGTGGATCATGGTCGAGTTGCTCAGCACCGAAACCTTGGCCTGCGGACAATACTGGTTGCGCAGGCGGATGGTGTCGTCGATGATATCAGCAAACAGCGGATGGCACGTTGGCTCGCCATTGCCGGCAAAAGTCAGCACGTCGGGCATCTGGCCGTCCTCCTGCATCTGCTGCAGCTTACGTTCCAGGGCATGGGCCACTTCCTCGCGGGTTGGAAGCGGTTTTTGGGGGCGGTGGTCCTTGTTGAAGCCACACTCGCAGTAGATACAGTCGAAGGAGCATACCTTTCCGTCGGCAGGCAGCAGGTTGATGCCTAACGAAATACCCAGACGTCGGCTCTGAACAGGGCCGAAAATGGGTGAAGGATAGATAATGGTACTCATAATCGGGTGCAAAGTTACGCATTAAAATTAAAATATTGAAAATTAGAAAATAAAAATTTGCGTATTCAGACGAAATGTTGTAATTTTGCAGCAATTTAGGTGTATTGCATCAAAATTGTAATGAATAAGAAAGGAAAAATGACTCGTCGTCGTCAAGGCATGCAGGTTATTACACTCTGTATCAGCACGACGATGGTATTGATATTGTTGGGGTTGGTGGTTCTGTCAGTACTGACGGCGCACAACCTGTCCAACTATGTGAAGGAGAACCTGACGGTGACTGTCATGCTGGGTGACACGGTGAGCAATGCCGATGCCCAAAAGCTGTGCAAGGAGCTTGGGCGGCGTTCTTACGTGCGTCATATAGAATATATAAGTAAGGAACAGGCGCTAAAGGAGCAGTCGGAGGCGATGGGCAGCGACCCGTCGGAATTCCTGGGGGTGAATCCCTTTGTGGCTACGCTGGAGTTGCAGCTGAAGTCGGACTATGTGGGTCACGACTCGTTGCAATGGATAGCCAAGGAGCTGACGTCGAATCCCAAGGTGACCGATGTGGCCTATCAGGAGGACCTGATGGACAAGGTGAACACCAATCTCCAGAAGGTCAGCATCGTGCTGCTTGTGTTAGCTGTGCTGTTGACGTTTATCAGCTATTCGCTGATCAGTAACACGGTTCGTCTGAGGGTTTATTCGCAGCGTTTCCTTATTCACACCATGAAGTTGGTGGGGGCCTCCTGGGGATTTATCCGCAGACCGTTTATGTGGACGGGACTGACGGTGGGCGTTATTGCCGCTATTTTGGCATGTGCCATTCTGGGGGCAGCCGTATGGTCGCTTTTCCAGTATGAACCCCATCTGACCACTATCATCACGTGGGAGGTACTGGCCATCACGGGTGTGGCAGTATTCCTTTTTGGACTGATTATCACGCTGCTGTGCTCCTACATTTCCGTGAGCCGTTTCCTGAAGATGCGGGCACGCGAACTGTATAAAATTTAGTGTTGAGAGAAATAATAATAAGATATGATTGACAAGAGAGATTTTGCATTTGGCCGCATGAACTTCATCCTGCTTGCAGTAGGAATGATTGTGGTAATCATTGGTTTTGTGCTGATGAGTGGCGGCAGTTCTTCGGAGGAGGCCTATAACCCCGATATCTTCAGTACGCGCCGTATCGTGGTGGCGCCCGTGGTATGCCTGATCGGGTTTGTGTCGATGGTGTACGCAGTGGTACATAAGCCGAAGGACGAGATACAGAAGGAGGTGGAAGAATGACTTGGCTGGAAACCGTTATCATAGCGATTGTGGAGGGACTCACGGAGTTCCTGCCTGTCTCGTCGACGGGTCACATGATCATCACGCAGAACCTGCTGGGCATTGAACAGGGCGACCCCTTTGTGCACGCCTTCACGTTTATTATCCAGTTTGGTGCCATCCTGTCGGTAGTGTGTCTCTACTGGAAGCGTTTCTTCAAGCTCGACAACACGCCAGCCCCCGAGGGGGCCTCGCTGTGGCAGCGCTTGAAGCATAAGTATTACTTCTACTGGCTGCTCTTTGTCGGCGTGCTGCCGGCAGTAGTCATTGGTCTGTTAGCTAAGAAGTCGGGCCTGCTCGACTGGCTGCTCGACAGCGTGCTCGTCGTAGCCATCATGCTCGTCGTAGGCGGTGTGTTCATGCTGTTCTGCGACAAGTTGTTCAACAAGGGAACTGACGAGAAGAAGGTGAACGAGAAGCGGGCCTTCAACATAGGTCTCTACCAGTGTATATCGGTTATTCCTGGCGTGTCGCGCTCGATGGCAACCATCGTGGGTGGTATGACGCAGGGACTGACGCGCAAGCGTGCTGCAGAGTTCTCGTTCTTCCTGGCTGTCCCCACGATGGCTGGTGCCACGCTGCTCGACCTGCTCGACCTGGTGAAGGAGGATGCCGTCTGGGCTACGTCGCATAGCATCATGATGCTGCTCTTAGGCTGCGCTGTGGCGTTTGTGGTGGCATTGCTGGCCATGAAATGGTTTGTGGCCTTCCTTACCAAGTATGGCTTCAAGGCCTTTGGTATCTATCGTATCATCGTTGGCACCATCATCATCGTGCTGCTGCTGACGGGACATTCACTTGCAATGGTGGATTAAATGGACTTTAACGAAGGAACATTCCTATATATTAACAAACCCTACCGGATGTCGTCGTTCGGAGCGTTGGCCCATATCCGCTTCCTGGTGTCGAAGAAGATGCATGTGAAGCGGGTGAAGATGGGGCATGCAGGGACGCTTGACCCATTAGCAACTGGCGTGCTGATACTCTGTACGGGCAAGGCCACGAAGCAGATCGAGACCCTCCAACTGCACGACAAGGAGTATACGGCTACCCTGCAACTGGGGGCTACCACACCCAGTTTCGATCGTGAGCATACTGTCGACATGACATACCCTACGCGCCATATCACCCGCGAACAGATAGAAAAAGTGCTCGCCAGTTTCGTTGGCGAGATTCAGCAGGTGCCCCCTGCCTATTCGGCTGTGATGGTCGACGGACATCGTGCCTACAAGCTGGCCCGCAAGGGTGGGGAGGTGGAACTAAAGGCCAAGCCCGTTCGCATTGATGAGATAGAGCTGACCAGCTTTGACCCCACGACGATGCAGATGAGCATCCGTGTGGTGTGCGGAAAGGGAACCTATATCCGCTCCCTGGCCCGTGACATCGGCTATGCCTTGGGTAGCGGTGCTTTCCTGACGGCTCTCTGTCGTACTCGTCTGGGTGATGTGCGCATTGAAGACTGTCAGACCTTCGATACATTTCCCCAGTGGCTCGACGAGCAGCTTGTTGGGGAAAATAGTCAAATAGTTAAATAGTCAAATAGTCAAATAGTCAATTACACAGATGAAGCTATCACAATTCAGATTCAAACTGCCTGAAGAACAGTTGGCACTTTATCCGCCCCATCGTTTGTTCAAAAATGAAGACGGCACTGAGGAGCGTGTCTATAATCGTGACCAGTCGCGCCTGATGGTGATTCACCGCAAGCGCCAGGCTATTGAGATGTACAGGAAAGATCCTGACGGCAACGATACCAACGAGTTCCTGACGTTCCGCGACCTGGTGAACTACTTCGACGAAGGCGACACTTTTGTCTTCAACGACACAAAAGTGTTTCCGGCACGCCTCTATGGTACCAAGGAGAAAACAGACGCAAAGATAGAAGTGTTCCTGCTGCGTGAGCTGAACGAGGAGCTTCGCCTGTGGGATGTGCTGGTAGAGCCTGCACGCAAGATCCGTATCGGTAACAAACTGTTCTTTGAAGAGGACGGCCCGATGGTAGCCGAGGTGATTGACAACACTACCAGTCGAGGACGTACGCTGAGATTCCTCTATGACTGTGAACATGAGGAGTTTAAGCGTGAGCTCTACGGCTTGGGCTCTGCGCCGCTTCCCCGCTATATCGTGGATCGTCGTCCTGTGGAGCCTGAGGATATGGAGAATTTCCAGACTATCTTCGCCCGCAACGAAGGTGCCGTAACGGCTCCTGCCACAGGTCTGCATTTCAGTCGTGAGCTGATGAAGATGATGGAGATTCGCGGTTTTAACTTCGCCTACCTTACTGTGCATTGTGGTCTGGGCTGTTTCGACTCTATCGAGGTGGAAGACCTGACGAAGCATAAGATGAGCTCTGAGCAGATGATTATTCCGGAAGAGTGCTGCCAGTTGGTGAATAAAACCAAACTTGATGGCCATCGAGTCTGTACCGTTGGTGTCAGCACCACGCGGGCAGCAGAGACGGCAGTAGGTACGGACGGACTGTTGAAACCGTTTGATGGATGGACCAATAAGTTTATCTTCCCGCCTTACGACTTTGGACTTGCTAACGCCATGATAGCTAACTTCTACCACTCGGAGTCGACCATGATGATGCTGACAGCTGCCTTTGGAGGTTACGACATCGTCTACGAGGCTTATCAGTTGGCAGTAGAGAATGGCTATCAGTTCGGCTGCTTTGGCGATGCGCTTCTGATCGTTGATGACTGATAACGAAACGTTCCATCAAGTGTTTCTGGGGCTTGGCTCCAACCTTGGTAACCGTGAGTCGATGCTGACGCAGGCTATCCAACTCGTTAATGAGCGGGTGGGAGAGGTACTGCGCCAGTCGTCTTTTATTGAGACGGAACCCTGGGGCTTCCACTCTCCCAACCCCTTTCTCAACGCTGTTATTCGATGTAGAACCACGCTCTCGCCTCGTCAGTTGCTGAAAGCCACGCAGCAGATAGAGCGGGAGTTGGGGAAAGGAAAGATGCATGCTACCCGCCGTTGCAAGAGAACTCAGCTCTCAACCTACAAAGACCGTCCGATAGACATTGACATCCTGCTCTACGATGACCTGACGGTTGATGAGCCAGATCTCAAGATTCCCCATCCTTTGATGAATCAGCGTGATTTCGTGATGATACCGCTTAAGGAAGTTCAGTAGCCTTTTTACCAAACTGACGTATGGGCTTTTCTGGGGCTGTTGCTGTGCTGTCGTTACCTTCGGCACCACGTGTCTGACGAGCATAATAGCAGTCGTCGTCCCAGTCGTCGTAGCCCCAGTTGTCGTACTTCTCCCAGTTGGGCGAATACGTGTGGTAGAGGCTGAAGTGCACATCGTTGTAGCCGTCGGCAATGAAACCCGTAAAGTGTGAGTCAGACAGATGGTAGTCGGAAATGACTACTGAGGTGTCATCCTCACGGAAGTAAACATAGATGTTTCCGTCTTCCACGTGCCAGTCAATGTGGTTGGCCACGTAGTCCCAGGGAGCTCCCGAGTAGTAGTCCACCCAATAGCCGCTACCTCTGGTAAAGCGGAAGGGGTCGATGTTGAAGGTGATTTCTGTCTTTGTGGCGTAGTAGTCGTGTCCTTGGTAGTAGGACGATACATACATGTTGCCACTCCAGGTTCCCTCGAGGGTATCTGCAATCATTTCGTCTTCGCAGGAGGTGAAGGTCAGTACCATGACTGCCATCATCATCAGGGTGTATAACTTTTTCATAGTCGTATTATTTTAAATGGTGATACATTAAGTTTGTTGTTTCTGCTGCAAAGATATGGCTTTTTACGCTGTCCTGCAAGGGAATACCTATAATGTAGTGGGGGAATAACTATAAAGCCGCATAGGGAAATCCCTACGCGGCTTTGTTCTTGGAGTGCACAGCGGAGTGCACAGCAGAACCGACCCCTTTGTGCACTATTCGCCAATACAACGAACGGGCTTGTCTGTACCTTCTGTGCTACGGGTCTGACGGGAATAGTAGTAATCATCATACCAGGAATCGTAGCCCCAGTGGTCGTAGCGAGTCCAGTTGGGCGATGAAACGTGGTAGAGCCTGAAGTCTACATACTGACCATTGTCGTAGAGCGTTCCTGTGAAACGGTTGTCGTTGAGCCTATAGTTGCGGATGGTGAACGACGTGCGGTCTTCACGGAAATAAATCTCAATGTCGCCGAAGTTGACAGTCCAGGAGATGTGGTTGGCCACATAGTCCCAAGGTGCATCGGAATAGTAGTCAACCCAATATCCGTCGCCACTTGAGTAGCGACTTGGGTCGCGCAGGAAGGTGATCTCCGTATCTGTGGCATAGTAACGGGTGCCGCGGTAGTTAGAATTGATGCGCATATCTCCGCGCCAGGTGCCCTCCAGCGTGTAGGCAATCTCGTCGTCATCGTCCCACCAGTCGCATGCGGAAAATGTTGTTGCTGTCATTGCCAGCATCAGCAACATTGTCAGATGTGTGTAAATCTTCTTCATTGTTGTCAATATGATTAAAGGGTGAATAACTATTTTCTGGTGCAAAGATACGAATAAAATATAATATGGCAATGGGAATAACTATAAAAGCGCATAGGGTTTTCCCTATATGATATGTTTTTTTGAAAAAAAATTTGGTGGAAAGCGGAAAAAGTTGTACCTTTGCAGCCGCATTTGACGAAGCTCCCGTCGGTGATGGAGGCGGAAAGGGCTTTTGAAAGATGTTTAGTAATAACAATTAATTCATCAAAACGTTATGTATTTAGACAAAGAAAAGAAAGTAGAGATTTTCAGCCAGTATGGCAAGTCAGCCGCTGACACAGGTTCTGCAGAGGCTCAGATTGCATTGTTCTCTTATCGCATCAAGCACCTGACAGAGCACCTGAAGCAGAATCACAAGGACAACAACACCGCTCGTTCACTTACCATGCTGGTAGGTCGTCGTCGTAAGTTGCTGAAGTATCTCTATGTAAACGACATTAACCGTTACCGTGCAATTGTGAAGGCTCTTGGCCTGCGTAAGTAAAGGTAAATCAGTTAAAAGGTAAAAAAAAGCCGGAAGTTGATACAATTTCCGGTTTTTTTCGTACCTTTGCACCCACAATTATATAAATAGGTATGCAAGACAATAGTAATAGTTCTTCAGAAAGCTTAGCACAGCTAAGAAATATAGCAATCATAGCTCACGTAGACCACGGGAAGACAACACTGGTGGATAAGATGATGCTGGCGGGAAATTTGTTCCGTGAGGGACAGAACCTGAGCAGCCAGGTACTTGACGCTAATGACCTCGAACGTGAGCGAGGCATCACCATCCTTTCCAAGAACGTCAGTATCAACTGGAAAGGTACTAAGATTAACATTATCGACACTCCAGGACACTCTGATTTCGGTGGTGAGGTGGAGCGTGTACTCAATATGGCAGACGGTTGCCTGCTGCTGGTTGACGCCTTCGAAGGTCCGATGCCGCAGACGCGCTTTGTGCTGCAAAAGGCTTTGCAGATTGGTCTGAAACCCATTGTTGTGGTCAACAAGGTGGACAAGCCCAACTGCCGCCCTGAGGAGGTCTATGAGATGGTGTTCGACCTGATGTTCTCGCTGAATGCCACAGAGGACCAGCTGGACTTCCCTGTGGTGTATGGTTCAGCCAAGAATGGTTGGATGGGCGAGGATTGGCAGAAGCCAACAACCGACATCACGTATTTGCTGGATAAGATTATTGAGGTGATTCCTGCTCCGAAGCAGATAGAGGGAACGCCTCAGATGCTCATCACCTCGTTGGATTTCAGCAGCTATACAGGCCGCATAGCCGTGGGACGCGTGCATCGTGGCGTGCTGCGAGATGGTCAGCAGGTTACCATCGCCCATCGCGACGGTTCGCTGGAAAAGACGAAAATCAAGGAACTGCACACCTTCGACGGTATGGGTCATCAGCGTACTGACCAGGTAGGTTGTGGCGACATCTGTGCCGTCATCGGTTTGGAGAAGTTTGAGATTGGCGACACCATCTGCGACTTGGAGAACCCAGAGCCGCTGCCGCCGATTGCCATCGACGAGCCTACGATGTCGATGCTCTTCACCATCAACGACTCGCCATTCTTTGGACGCGAGGGTAAGTTTGTGACATCGCGCCACATCAACGACCGTTTGGAACGTGAACTGGAGAAGAACCTTGCGCTGCGTGTAGAGCAGTTTGAGGATTCTACTGACAAGTGGGTGGTTTCTGGACGTGGCGTGCTCCACCTCTCTGTGCTTATTGAGACCATGCGACGTGAGGGTTACGAGTTGCAGGTTGGCCAGCCGCAGGTCATCTATAAGGAGATTGACGGCCAGAAGTGCGAGCCCATAGAGGAGCTGACCATCAATGTTCCTGAGGAGTTTGCCTCTAAGATGATTGATATGGTGACGCGCCGCAAGGGTGAGATGACGTCGATGGAGAGTCAGGGTGAGCGTACTAACATTGAGTTCGATATTCCGTCACGTGGCATCATTGGCCTGCGTACTAATGTGCTGACTGCCTCTCAGGGCGAAGCCATCATGGCCCACAGGTTCAAGGAGTACCAGCCTTACAAGGGTGAGATTGAGCGCCGTATCAACGGTTCGATGATAGCTTTGGAGACGGGAACGGCCTATGCCTATGCTATTGACAAACTGCAGGATCGTGGTAAGTTCTTCATTGATCCAGGCGAGGACGTCTACTATGGCGAGGTTGTGGGCGAGCATGTCCACGATAACGATCTGGTCATCAACGTCTGCAAGGCGAAGCAGCTCACCAACGTTCGTGCCTCTGGTACTGATGATAAGGCACGTATCATTCCGAAGACCGTTATGTCGTTGGAGGAATGCCTGGAATATATAAAGGAAGACGAGTTGGTAGAGGTGACGCCGAAGTCGATGCGTATGCGTAAAGTCATATTGGATCACGACCAGCGCAAGAAGGCTCGCATAGCCCAGTAGACCTGATTTTACTAAGTCATAGAGTTCTTTGCAGGCAAAGCGACCAGAGGTCGAGCGAGCAGCACTAAGTCATAGAGTTCTTTGCAGGCAAAGCGACCAGAGGTCGAGCGAGCAGTACTAAGTCATAGAGTTCTTTGCAGGCAAAGCGACCAGAGGTCGAGCGAGCAGTACTAAGTCATAGAGTTAGCAGTACTAAGTCATAGAGTTAGCAACACTAAGTCATAGAGTTAGCAGCACAAAGTGACCCACCTAATTAAAAGGGAAAAATGAAGAAGAGGAATTGGTCTTTCAATTACGCCATTGTATGGCTTGTTGCGCTGGCAGCTATTGCCATCGTTCTGGCCTGCTTTGAGGGACACCTGCTGTGGAAGGCACAGCAGATGAGCCTGTTCCTGCCAACCTCTTTGTTCTTCAAGGAACAGATGGTAGTGGCTGGAGGATGGCTGACGTGGATGGCCTCGTTCCTGACGCAGTTCCTGTATTGGAAGTGGGGCGGCGTGGTGTTGCTCTGTGGATGCTGGTGGCTAATGATGTGGCTCACGAAGCGTGCCTTCCGTATTCCAGGACAATGGGCGGCGCTGTTGCTGATACCCGTTGCCCTGTTGTTGCTGACTATTGTCGATATGGGCTACTGGATCTATGTGCTGAAGCTTCAGGGGCATTTCTTTGTGGCTACCCTTGGCACAATAGCTGTGGCGGCTCTGCTGTGGGCCTATCGCCGAATACCCGCCAAGTGGTATCTGCGTACCCTGTTTGTCGGCATCACTTGT
>CADBHI010000093.1 GCA_902794405.1 uncultured Prevotellaceae bacterium | reverse complement strand
TTTCTGTGTGACAGTACTTTGTGCCTGATTAGTTGGAGTATTCCTATATATTGTTAATCACAGAAAACAACCCTCACTTCTCACACCTCTCACACCTAAATTAGGTGAGGGAGGTGTGAGAAGTGTTACTTAAATAGTGCGATTTACAATATATAGGAGAAACGTTTCTCATGAGACAAAAACGAAAATAGAAATTCCCAGGCGGGGATTTTTCAAAAGGCGGTTCCTTTTTCTCAAAACCCGGCTGGTTTTGACAAAAAGGCACCGGGTTTTGAAAATTATTTTGTGTCTGATTTGTTGGAGAATTCAAAATAAAACCGTACCTTTGACTCTGTCTACGGCGCTTTCGTTCGACAATAAAAAAAATTGCCTTTTTGTTTTGTATTGTGCTCACTTATTCGTACCTCTGCAGCCTAAAGGCTGCGAAGAAGGTCGCACCAACCGTAGGAATATTAACCATTAGAACATAAAAGATTCTCGGCGTAAACAACAACAGCAACGCCGCCTCCCGCCGCCTGCTGCTGCAGGAAGTGGAGCCGCAGTAAGCCCTCCACTCCCCACCCCTTTAAGGGGCGGGGCAGGGGACGGGGTGAGGACTCCGACCTCTGCGCCGAGGAAAAATACTGACCCCGCCCCCAGCCCCTCCCCTACAAGGGTGGGGAGAGTGGACGCCCGCCGCGAGGACACGAGGCGCTGTATGCCGCGGAACTCCCCACCCCTTAAGGGGCGGGGCAGGGGGCGGGGTGAGAACTCCGACCTCTGCGCCGAAGGAAGATACTGACCCCGCCCCCAGCCCCTCCCCTACAAGGGCGGGGAGAGTGGACGCCCGCCGCGAACATCTCCGCCCAGAGGCTTTCCGCGGAACTCCCCCTGCTGCGGAACTCCCCACCCCTCTAAGGGGCGGGGCAGGGGGCGGGGTGAAAGAGGCTGTGGAAGTTGAATAAAGGAACCTTAAATCTCCACCAAATCAGACACAAAATAATAAGTGAGATTGATGGAGATTTAAGGTATAATAAGAATCTATTTGTTTTACAGGAATGGACGAAGGAGGTGGCCGAACCAGCCGCGGAACTTCTGCCAGGATGTGCGGAAGTTGTTCCATGACTCGTCGGTGAGGTAGAAGCTGTCGAGCTTGTCGCGGTCGAACATGTTGTCGAGCTGACGGGTGATGGTGGGGTCAAGGATGACGGCGTTGTCCTCGTAGTCGAAGCGCATGCTGCGGGCGTCGAGGTTGGCGGAGCCTACGGTGCAGTAGGTGCCGTCGACCATCAGGATCTTGGAGTGATGGAAGCCCGGCTTGTAGAGCCATACGTGGGCACCACGCTTCATGAGCTTGTGGACGGTGTAGAAAACGGCATCGGGAGTGAGGGGAACGTCGCTCTTGGCCGAAACCATGATCTGGACGTTGACACCGCGGTCGATGGCGCGTTCAAGGGCATGCTTGACGGAGGGCACAAGCACAAAGTAGGGATTGATGAGCTTGAGGGAGTCGCGGGCTGCATCGATGGCGCTGACGTAGAGCCGTCGCATGGCGTCGCTCTGGCCTACGGTATAGCCGTCGGTAGTGCGGACGCTGCCTGGCTCACGATTGACGATGCCTACCGTCATGTTGCCGGCTGGCTGTGGACGGAAATAGCGTGGCTGGAGGATGTTCTCTCCCGTGACCTGCTGCCAGATGCGGCAGAAGATGTGCTGGAGGTCGCTGACGGCTGAGCCTTCGATGCGACAGTGCATGTCGCGCCAGGAACCTACCTGTTCCGTACCTTTTATATAATAGTCGGCTACGTTCATGCCACCTGTGTAGGCAATGCGCCCGTCGATGACCACTATTTTGCGGTGGTCGCGGGGCCAGATGTGGTTAACCCAGGGGCAGCGGATGGGGTCGAACTCATAGATGTCGATACCGTCGTCGCGCAGGGCCTTGAGGTGGTGTTTCTTCAGGGGCTGGTTGTTGGAGTCGTTGCCGAAGCCGTCGAAGAGTGCTCGTACCTCGACCCCTTCACGGTGCTTCTCACGGAGGATGTCGAAGAGGAGCGAGGCGATGCTGTCGTTGCGGAAGTTGAAGTATTCCAGGTGTATGCTCTGTTTGGCCTGACGGATGTGGGCGAAGAGGTCGTTGAACTTTTCCTGTCCACTCATCAGCAGCTCTACCTTATTGTCGGAGGTGAAGCGAATGCCGTAGTCCTCCATCTGCTGAAGGAAGACGGCTTTGCTGTCGGATTGTGAGAAACAGGTGAGAGGAAGGGAAAGGAAGACGAGGATAGGAAGTGCTATCCTCGTCGTCGGTTTCAGTATTTTCATTATTTGCGATGTTTCAGTCTGTATTCAAGTGGCGAGAGTCCGAACTTCTCCTTGAAGACCTTGATGAAGTTCTCGGCGGTCATGAAGCCTACATTCGATGCCAGCTCGCTCATGTTGATATTGGTACGCTTCAGCAGGATGCAGGCATGCTTGAGGCGCAGGTCGCGAACCAGTTCGGCTGGGGTCTTGTTGGTGAGGTTCCTGATCTTGTGGAAGAACGGCACGCGTCCCATACCCATGGCCGTAGCCATCTCCTCGAGGTTGATCTGTCCGCGGCTCATGTTCTGCAGCACATACTGCTCGACGTTCTTGAGCAACTGCTGGTCCATGGCCTCGACCATTGAGAAGTCGCCCATGAGGCTTTCCGAGGGCTCGTCGGTAATGATCTTGGCCAAGGCTTCTCCTTGCTTCACCAGAGTGTTCTTGTTCTGGATGGAGGTCTCGACGATGTTCATCTCGTCGTCGGCGTGTTCGTCGGCCTTCTCGATGTTGTATTCATTGGAGTCAATGGTCTCTGAAGCCGTTGTCATACTGGTGTTGCGGCTTTCAAGACGGCGTGTCTCGGCACCTTCAATCAGGTTGCTGTCGATGCTCTGAGGTCCTAAGCCGAGCAGCATATTGAAGCGCAGGACGGCCTCCTGCATGTTGAACGGCTTGGGCAGGTAGTCGTCGGCCGACAGGGTAATGCCTGAACCCTTCATATCCTGGAGCGTCAGGTTGGTGTCGGTCATGAGTACGAACTTCACCTTCTGGGTCTGACGGTTAATCTTCAGCAGGTTGCAAAGCTCGCTACCCGTCATGCCACTCATCTCCTCCTTACAGATAACGAGGTCGGCAGTAATGGTCTTCAGGTCTTCGGCTGCCTTACGGGTGTTATTGTAGATATGGAGGTCGTAGATGTTGTAAAGCTTGGACTTGGCAAACTTGAGGAACTCCTCGTTGTCGTCGATGAAGAAGACAACGCACTTGCTGGTAGCGGTCTCTGTACGACGCTGTCCGAGGTCGGTAGAAGACATCTCGCCGTCGAGTGTCGGCAACGAAAGCTCGCCCTTGGCGTTCAGTTCGTAGCGGTTGTTGACGTTGGTCTTGGCTTTCTCCTCCGGATGCTCTAATGCTGACTGCATGTCGGCCACACGGGTGATGATCTGCAGCATCTGTGAGTGGAGGGCATTGAGCTGTTCACGCTCCTCGAGCGTGGTCTCCTTTTCAGAGAGGTTGCCGATGATAGACGTCATGCGTGCCATTGGCTGACGGAGGTCGTCGCTGGCCATCTTGATTTCCTCGCGCTGTAGCTTGAGGTCGTAGATGACGGCCTCCTTCTTGCGTCTGACGGCCTTGATCTGGTCGATACCAATCTTCCAGACATACAGGAAGAGGATGACGGACAGGGCGTAGATGAGAATCATCCACCAAGAAAGGTACCAGGGATGACGAATGACAATCTCCAAGGTACGTTCCTGATTACTGACGGCACCCTCGGCGCTAACAGCCTTGACGTGCAGGGTATAGGTGCCGCTGGGCAGGTCTTGAATGGTGACACCGTGCTTGATGGCATCGCCGTTGCGCCAGTCCATGTCGCGACCTTCGAGCCAGTACTTGAACTGCAGACGCTCGCTCTGGTTGAAGTTGCCGGCAGAGAACTTGATGGTGAATGTGTTCTGGTCGTTTGCCAGCTCGATGTGGCTGGTCTCGTTGAGGGCCTGCGTCAGCAGGACTTTGTTGTCGTAGAGGTGTCCGATCTGTATTTCCTCCTCACCGATGAAGAGCTGTGTCAGCATGACCCTGGGCAGTGACTCGTTGTCGGCGCTGATGTCGTGGCGCGTCCAGTTCACACCGTATAGTCCGCCAAAGAGCACGTCGCCGTCTTCGTTGGCCATAATGGCTCCTGGGTTGAACTCATTGCTGAGCAGACCGTCGGAGACATCGTAGTTGTAAAGGCCGTATCCGAAGGTACCGTCATCGGTGTTACGCTGTACCACGATACGTGAGATACCGTTGCTGGTGGTGACCCAGATGTTGCGGCGCTTATCCTCGGTAATACCGCAGATGTTGTTGTTGCAGAGACCTTGCTTCTCGGTGATGTAGCTCAGGTCGTCGTTCTCTATGTTGAGCACGTTGATACCTTCACGTGTACCAATCCAGATAAGGCCTCTGGAGTCTTCGAACAGCTGTGTGACGTAATTGTTGGAGAATCGTTTCAGATTGGTGTTGTTGCCTGTCAGGTAGGTCATCTCCGTGGTTGAGAGACTGAGTATGGCCAGTCCTTCGCTGGTACCAATTAATATCTTGTTGTCCTTTGTGTAATACAGGGCGGTGATGTTGTTCGTCTTCAGCTTACGGTTCTGTTTTGTATAGCTCGAGAACGTGTTCATCTTGGGGTTGTACACCTGGAGTCCGCCGTTGGTGGCAATCCAGAGGTTACCCACCTTATCGGTACACAGTGCCTGAATATGGTCGTCAATCAGGGTCTTCATGCTGTCCTTTGCCAAGGAGTAGAAATAGGTCATGCCGTCCTTGATACGTGTCAGACCGTTCTGTCGTGAGCCAACCCACATGCTACCGTCTTGTGTATATTGCAGGGCCGACACCTTGTAGCTGGCCAGTGGACCGTCATATCCAATGACGCCCTGGTTGCTGGTTCCGTACCAGATGTTGCCGTTGCCATCCTGAGTGATGGCAGTGATATCGCCCGACTGAGTGGAGTAGAACCTGTGAATGTTCTTGCCATAATAGGCAACGCCCGACTTCTCCGTACCAATCCACAGCAGGTCGGTGTCGTCGACATAGATGCTCTGCACCTTCATGCCGTTGGAATTTGTCCGGCCAGTAGCCATATCGCGGGTTTCGGCCACCTCCATCTCATGGGTGTTGACATTCATCCTGATGAGTCCTGCACGGTCGGTTCCAATCCAGATGTTGTCGTTGTTGTCCTTGCCCATACCGTTGACGCTGTTGTCAACGCTGATGCCGTACAATCCTAACTGGTCGCCAATGGAAGTGTTCCACTCATTGGCAGCCTTGTTATAGACGAAGAGCGTGCCCTGTCCGTAGAGCCAAATGTTGTCTTTCTGGTCGGCAAAGGCCTTCAGCGTCGATGAACGGCGCAGCTTGCGGTTGGCAATTTCACTGGTCGACCAGACATTGCGCTGCTGGTGCATGATGTCAAGGCAAACAATGCGGCCGTCGTCGTAGACGATGAGGGCACCGTCCTTACACTCGCTGATGGAGCAGATGTCGCCTTGAGGTACGCCGTGGTTGTCGTCGGTATAACCGAATTCGTAGAGCAGCTGCTGCTCCATGTTGTAACTCACCACACCCTTGTTGGGGATGGCGCCCCACACGTTCTTGTACTTGTCGATGTAAATAATGGTAGGAATTCGCTCAATACCCATGCGAGCGAAGGCCTGCTTCATGTCACGTTCAAAGGTCTCTGTCTGCGGATGGTAGATGCAGTAGCCTGCCGAGGTGTTGATCCACAGGGTACCGTCCAATGCCTCCTGAATGCTGTTGATATAGCTGTCGGGTAGCGAGGAGCCGTCCTGGGAGTCGCATTGGAAGTTCTTGAACACGTATCCGTCGTAACGGTAGAGTCCTGCAGGCGTTCCAAACCAGACATAGCCGCGATTGTCCTTCAGAATACAGTTGATTTGACTGCTCGTCAGACCGTTCTGGGCATCGAGGGTCTTGAATAAGTATACAGCGGCTACTGCCAACGGTAGTGCCAGGAGCATCAGTATGAGGATTCTGACTTTCTTCATTGTTGTGAATGTTTATATCATGCACGAGTAGTTATCGACAACGCCGAGCAGCCGATGCTCTTTGTCGACGACAAGCACACTGTGTATTTTGTATTTGTTCATTATATTCTGTATCTCAGAGATCTTGGCTTTGGGCGACACCATCTTGGGCGAACGGGTCATGATGTCGCTGACCGTGCGGTCGAAGAACTCTGCCTGCCATTTCTCCATAGCCCGTCGGATGTCGCCGTCGGTAATCAGGCCTTCGACCTTGCCGTCGGTAACGGCTACGCCCAAGCCTAACTTGCCTCTGCTGACATTGATGACAGCCTCGCCCAAGTGCTGGTCAGGACTGATAATGGGCAGGTCCACTGTGCGCATGACGTCCTGGGCAGTAGTCAGCAAACGCTTGCCCAGCTCACCACCAGGATGGAACTGTGCAAAGTCGCGGGGCTTGAAGTTGTGTTTCTTGATGAGGGCTACGGCCAGAGCATCACCCATCGCCATCTGAGCTATGGCGCTGCTGGTGGGAGCCAGGTTCAGCGGGTCAGCCTCGTGGCTGACACTGACGTTCAGGTGGCAGTTGGCGTATTTGGCCAGTAGTGATTCGGGGTTGCCGCTCATGGCGATGATGGGTATTTCCATCTGGAGCACTAAGGGAATGAACCTCAGCAGCTCGTCGGTCTGTCCAGAGTTGGAAATGGCCAGAACCACATCGTCGCTGGTCATCACTCCTAAGTCGCCATGAAAGACGTCCAGGGGATTGATGAAGAACGAGGGGGTTCCCGTCGACGACAGCGTAGCTGCTATCTTGGCTCCAACGTGACCGCTCTTTCCAACGCCAGTGACAATGATTTTGCCGTGGCAGCGATACATCAGTTCAACGGCACGGTCGAATCCCTCGTCGATATTTGGAATCAACTCCAACAGGGCTTCGGCCTCGTCCTTAATGCATTTAATACCATAGTCTCTGACTGTCATATCTCGTTATTGAATCAGTTTCTCAATGAGTGTTTCAAGTTTGTCAAGTTCCAGCATGTTGGCAGCGTCGCTCTTGCCGTTGTCTGGGTCTGGGTGAACCTCAAAGAACCATCCTGTGGCTCCGAAGGCCTTGGCTGCCAAAGCCATTTGTGGCACGTAGCGGCGATCACCGCTGGTCTTGCCGTCGCCGCCGCCAGGACGCTGTACACTGTGGGTGCAGTCCATGATGACCTGGGGCGTAATCTGGAGCATATCTGGAATGTTGCGGAAGTCAACTACCAGATTGTTGTAGCCCATCATGTTGCCACGCTCCGTCAGCCACACATCGGTAGCACCAGCTTCGCGTGCTTTCTCAACAGGGTATTTCATGTCGTTGCCGCTCAAGAACTGTGCCTTCTTGATATTGACAGTACGGCCCGTCTTGGCAGCAGCCACTAACAAGTCTGTCTGGCGACACAGAAAGGCGGGAATCTGAATCACGTCACAAACCTCACCTACTGGTGCTGCCTGCCAGCTTTCATGGATGTCTGTCAGCAGGCGCAGACCGTATTTCTGCTTCACGTCAGCCAGCATCTGCAAGCCTTTCTCCAGTCCAGGTCCGCGGAAGGAGTGGATGGAGGTACGGTTGGCCTTGTCGAAGGAGGCCTTGAATATAATATCAGTGCCAAGTTTCGCATTGATGCGTACTAATTCATTGGCAACTGTATCAAGCAACCCAGCTGATTCAATCACGCAGGGGCCTGCAATGATGGTCTTCTTATTCATATCAAAGTGCAAAGTTACAAAATATTCTTATATATAAACGACTAATTAAGAAATATTAATAATGTGTACAGCACGTTTTAATTATAATTCATTACTTTTGCGGTCATGAAACTCATTGCAGACAGTGGAAGCACCAAAACTGACTGGGTGCTGATTAGAGACAACGCCGTTGTAGGTCGTTACCAGACTCAGGGCATCAATCCTTTTCATCAATCTGAGGATGATATCCTGAATATCCTTCGTAGTGAGCTGTTGGCGCAGCTTTCACTATCCACCATCCACCATCAACTATCCACCATCCACCATCAACTATCCACCATCCACCATCCACCATTGACCATCCACTATTATGGTAGCGGAGTACGGCCGGAGCTGGAAGAAGTGATGCAGCGCTTGCTGCTGTCGGCATTTCCGTCGGCCACTTTTGTGGAGGCTCATGGCGATCTGTTAGGAGCGGCCCGTGCCGTCGTTGGTAGTCAGGAAGGCATTGCTTGTATACTGGGTACAGGTGCAAATTCCTGTCTGTATGATGGTCGTCAGATCACTCAGAATACCCCTCCTTTAGGCTATATCTTGGGTGATGAGGGTAGTGGTGCCGTGTTGGGTAAGCGTTTCTTGAATGCCCTCTATAAAGGGTTTATTCCTGCGTCGTTAGTTACTGGTTTTCAAGAGGATATAGGTATGGATATGTCTGCTGTCATAGCCCGTGTATACCGTGAACCGATGGCCAATCGTTTCCTGGCATCGCTGTCGCCCTTCATCAGTCGCCACATAGATGTTCCTGAGGTTAGGCAATTGGTGGTCGACAATTTTTGTGACTTCTTCCGTCGCAATGTGGTGCAGTATGATCGCCGTGACCTGCCGGTAGGTTTTGTGGGCAGCATAGCCTGGCATTATGAAGATCAGCTGCGAGAAGCTGCAAGTCAGGAGGGCTTTATTGTGAGCCGTGTCCTGAAGAGCCCGATAGACGGGTTGGTGGCATATCATACCGAGTGCCAATAGCCCCTATACCTTCATCAGGTCACTCATAATCATGTCGCTGACAAAAAGCCCTTCGTTGCTCAGCCTAAGGTGGTCTCCTTCTGCGATCAGGAGACGGTTGCCTATGTACTTTTGGGCTAATGATAGCAGATATGTCCTGTCAGCTGGTTGAAGAGTTGATAGGTCAACGCCTTCACATGTTCGTAGTGAGAGCATCACGCGGTCGTTGTATCGGCTGTCGTCGTTAAGCCATTCTTGATCAATCACAGGACTTCCGTTCTCAATGCCGTTGATGTATTGTCTGATGTCAGCCACGTTCCAGCACCGGCTTCTGCCGTCATAGCTGTGGGCCGCGGCACCGAGGCCTATGTAGGGCAGGTCGGTCCAGTAGCTGCTGTTATGGCGTGAACGACGGCCGGGAAGGGCAAAGTTGGATATTTCGTAATGCTCATAGCCGGCAGCCTTCAGCCGTTCTGTCAATGTGTAATACATCTGGCGCTCTAACTCTTCGTCACACTCTCTCATTCTCTCATTCTCTCCATTTCTCATTTTCTCATAGAGAACGGTGCCTTCTTCAATCATCAGGCAGTAGGCCGATAGGTGTTCCACTCCCAAGTCGAGTGCCTTTGTGATGTCGTCTTGCCAGTTGTCGATGGTCTCGCCAGGGAAACCGTACATCAGGTCGATGCTGATGTTGCTGATGCCTGCTTCGCGAAGCGTCTTGACGGCTTGCGGTACCTGTTGGGCATTATGACGGCGGTTCAGAAAGCGGAGGCGGGTGTCGTCAAACGTCTGGGCACCCATTGACACACGATTGACGGGAAGTTGTGAGAGCGCGTGAGCATATTCCTCTGTCACGTCGTCAGGGTTCATTTCTATGGTGACTTCTGTCGCATTGTTGCTGAACACCTTATTGATATGGTCGAAAAGTATCTTCAGGTGTCTGGGAGAAAGCTGACTTGGGGTGCCGCCGCCTATGTAGATGGTATCGAGAGAGGGCAGGGGTAAGCCTTGCTGCACGAGGGCTTCCTGTCTGAGTGTCATTTCCTGACACAAAGCATCCACATACCTGTCTCGCAGCTCCATCAGCGTGGTGGAGTAGAATCCGCAGTAGATGCAACGGCTTGCACAGAAGGGGATATGAATATAGAGGCCTGCCATATAGGCAATCAGAGTTGATATTTTAGATGATTTCGGAGGCAAAGGTACTCAATTTCTTTATTTTTGCAAGCTATTTTGCTTTTTAATTGCTATTTATTTTGTTTTTTCGTTTTTTATCTATACTTTTGTCTCGAAATTAATTCACCATTTAATGACTATAGCATTATGAAGAAAACATTTTTGACACTTTCTGCAGCCATGATGCTGTTGCTGTCGAGCTGCATGACAACGGGACTCGGAACTGGAACTACAGCTACCAACAATTCATCCGGCGATGTGCTGGGTAGCGTGCTTGGCGCTGTATTGAGTAATGTGTTGTTCGGTGGATCGTTATTTGATCAGTCGAGCATGCTTGGCAACTGGAACTACAATGCTCCAAGTGCTGCCTTTACTACTGAAAAGACTCTGACGAAGGCCGGAGGCTCTGCTACAGTTGCTAACATGACTTCGTCGCTGGCAAGTAACTATAACAACATCGGTATTAATCGTAACAACACTTCTTTCTCGTTCCTTGCTGGCAACAAGTATTCAGCTAAGGTGAATGGTATTCCATTCAGCGGAACATACGCTTATAACCCCCAGAACGGTGAAATCACCCTCAAGACGTCTACTGAGACCATTAAGGGCAACGTCATAAGGACCGCGAAAGGAATGGGCTTGATGTTTGACTCCACTCAGATGGCCAACATTCTTCAGAAAGAAGGAAAGGTCAGCAACACTGCTGCTGTGCAGGCGGTCAGCAAACTCGCTAAGAGTGCCGACGGTGCTCGTGTTGGCTTTGAGCTTACAAAATAATGTCAGTGCAATGAAGGTAATCAGTACAACAAAGGCACCTGCTGCCATAGGGCCATATAGTCAGGCCATAAAAGTAGGAAATCTCGTCTATACCTCTGGACAGATTCCCATCGACCCAGCCACGGGCGTATTCGTCGAGGGAGGCATCAAAGAGCAGACCCGTCAGGCACTCACCAACGTCAAGGCCATTCTTGCGGAAGCTGGACTCAGCATGAGCAACGTGGTGAAAACCACCGTGTTTATGGCCGACATGAATGACTTTGCCGACATGAACGCCGTCTATGCCGAATTCTTCACTGAGCCTTATCCCGCCCGCTCAGCCGTTGCCGTCAAGACGTTGCCGAAGGGCGCATTGGTAGAGATTGAGGTGGTGGCAGAAGTGGCGTAACACAACGAACAAACTAAACTAACAAGAGAAATAAAATGGGAAAAAAGAATGTTTTAGTAACTGGTGCCAACAAGGGCATCGGATTTGGAATTGCAAAGTATCTTGGCCTTAGCGGCTGGGAAGTAGTGATTGGCGCACGTGATGAGCAGCGTGCTACGAAAGCCATTGGCGAGCTGAAAGCTCAGGGCATCAATGTGCTCGGCTGGGTGAATATTGAATTGAAAGACCTTGACGGCATCGGGCGTGCTGCCAAGGACATCAACGAGCGGTTCCCAGAATTGACGCTGCTTGTCAACAATGCAGGTATTCCTGGCGACATGAGTGTCGATAGCGAACATACGGAGATCGGTGCTATCCGCGAAACGCTCGATGTGAACTTCATCGGCACCTTCGCTCTCACCAAGGCTTTGATTCCACTGATTGCCCGTAATCAGGGTCGTATCGCCAATGTCACCGTGCCCTCAGAGATTAGTCCTTATTGGCATCCCTTGGCCTACGTCGCCAGTAAGGCCGCGCAGAATGCCATGATGGGTGTGATGGCTATCGAATTTGAGCAGAGTAACACGCCTGTGGAGATTTTCTCCGTTCACCCTGGTCCCACGACCACCGACCTCAACGGCAATATGTCTCTCCCCGGTTTCCACGACATCGAGACCGTTGGCCAGAAATTCGCCGAACTTATCAATGACGGTCTGCACCATCAAGGCGAGTTCATCGAGCTCTATCCGATTGTGAAGGAAGATTAGGCTGTAGCGGCATCTTGAATCACCAATCCTGCAAGTGTGAAGCCAAAGATGGCAGTAATATGAGCTAAAGAGCCATTGGTTTGTGGCTTGTTGAATAATGAGGGTGTCTCGTCGGTATCTGGCGGGCACCCTTTGTTTTCTAATAGTTCGTCGCTATAAACCACCTGGAACTTCTTCTCTGGGAACTGATTGTAATGCTTGAACTTCTTACGGATGGCACGTGCTAAGGGGTCGCCCTGCACCTTCCAGAACTCCGTTACCTTGATGCGCGTAGGGTCGAGCTTTAAGGCGGCACCCATCGACGAAAAGAGTTTCGCATTCGTACGGCAAGCCATCAGAATCAGCACCGCCTTATCCTTCAGCGAGTCAATGGCATCGATGATATAATCATACTTATCGAGCTCAAAGCTTTCGGCAGTCTCTTCTGAGAATATTTGCTGCAAGGCAGTAATCTCTGCCTGGGGATTAATGCTGAGCAGGCGCTCTTTCAAGGCGTCCACCTTCACCTGTCCAACGGTCTTGGTGGTTGCCATCAGCTGACGATTAATATTGGTGATGCATACGCGATCGGAGTCGACAATCGTCAATTGGCGGATACCACTACGCACCAGGCTCTCGGCGCACCACGAGCCTACGCCGCCCACGCCAAAGATAATCACACGTTTCTGGGCGATGCGCTCCATCGCCTCGTTGCCCAGCAATAATTCTGAGCGTCTGAATATTGCTTGAACGTTAGCCATTCTTTCTTATTTTGGGTGCAAAGGTACTGCTTTTACCCCAAATAACGCACCAAAAACAGTAATTATTGAATTTGCAAATAAATGGGCGAAAATAGGATCAGAACGGTTCTTTGACCTGAAGGTACAAAGCGGCAGAGCGCTTGGCTCTGCCGCGTGGCTCTTCCAAGAACTTGTTCGTTTGCCAAACAAGAACCCGTAGCCTTTCCCCTCTCCGACTGAAGAAAACAAGAAAGAAACGTATCAACATGCCAAAAGGTTGTAGGAAGACTCATTTTTTATGACGAATTACTCAAAAAGGAGTGCATTTAGAGAAAATCATATAGAATCTTGGCGTTTTTCTTGTAGCTTTCAGAAATTTGGTCTATCTTTGCAGTTACACTTATTATGTGCTATAATAAAGAATTAGTAGGATGGCTTTTGACTCTGATGTAATCTTGATTCTTCGTCCGCTGAACCGTTTCGGCATAGTGACTGCCGAACTGAAGCGAGTGGCCTCTTTTGGCCGTTATATGACGGTAGAGGGTAAGGTCAGGCAAGCACATGAGCTGACTACGCTTTGCGAGGAACTGACAGCCGACAGCCTGTATGCCCATTATGCTAACAAGAAGATGTTCCGCCATGCGGAGGATTTCTGGGCAACGACGGAGGCGACAGTCAAGCAGTATGTGAAGCGTATGGCTGACATGCGGCTCGTTAAGGCTGTCCGCTTGGGTGCATCGTTGGACATCCCGATATTGTATGCTCTTACAGAGAAGTCGCCGTTACACATCGACGACCGGCTGAAGTTTGATGATGAGCAGGAGGTGAGGCCTGTGATGAACTTCCGTCGCCATTCCGACGGCACCACCTATCAGCTGCAACTCCGCATCGGTGATAGCCTCGTCGAAAGGCTCTCTGAGCATCGCCTAATCGTGTTGGCTCACGAGCCGGGGATGTTCGCACTTGACGGACAATTGTACACGATGGGTGAGGGCTTTAGTGCCCAACTGCTACTGCCTTTTGTACAGAAGCCGCAGGTGGAGATACCTCGAAAGTTGGAGAACGACTACTTCCACCGTTTCATCCTGAAACATGTGACGCGGGCGGAGGTCAACGCTGAGGGTTTTGATATTACGGACATCAGCGTGAAGCCGCAGCCTTGTCTGATAGTTGAGACGGCTATTGACGGCAGTCGGATGCTATCATTACAGTTCAAGTATGATAACACAGCCTATTTGCTCGGTAGCAAGAACAACGGACGGGTGACATTAACAGAGGAGAACGGGAGTTTCCGCTTTATCCGCCAGCTTCGTGATAAGCGGATGGAGCAGGAGCAGACGGAAATGCTGAGGCAGACAGTCCCTCAAATGACTGACCTTGGAGAAATCCGGTTTCCGTCGCTCGACGAGATGATCGGCTGGCTCCGGCAGCATGCCG
This sequence comes from uncultured Prevotellaceae bacterium, assembly GCA_902794405.1. GTDB lineage: Bacteria > Bacteroidota > Bacteroidia > Bacteroidales > Bacteroidaceae > Prevotella. The sequence goes on along the minus strand of CADBHI010000093.1, from coordinate 7,259 downwards.
CCGTGTTGAAGTCTCAGGGCTTCGATGTGGTGCAACCCTCTGACCATATTTATCATATAGGTCCTCTCGATGTGGAGCAGAGCGACACATGGCAAGGCGACTGGCTGCAGACGAATGTGACGGTGGTGCTCGATGGTGGCCGCCTCACCATCCCCTTCCTGGACCTCCGCGATTCCATCCTCCGAGGCGAGAGAGAATACATGCTGCCCACAGGCGACTTCCTGCTCATCCCCGAGGAGTGGGTTCAGCGCTATACCGACCTGCTGCTGATAGGACTGCCAAAAGAACGAGCCTTCCTGCGGCACAAGAGTCAGGTAAGTGAAGAGTTAAGAGTGAAGAGTGAAGAATTTCCTACCGGAGTCCCCTCCGCAGAAGGTTTGGCGGCAGCCGCTCGAACTTGTTCGCTTTGCTTGCAAAGAAATTCTTCACTCTTAACTTTCCACTCTTCACGTTTCACACTCCGTCCCTATCAGCAGGAAGGCTTTCGCTGGCTCTGGCAGAATTTCTTAGCACAGACGGGTTGCTGTCTTTCCGATGAGATGGGACTCGGAAAAACCATTCAAACTATCGCCCTTCTGCTAAAATACAAGGAGATGGCGAAAGCCGCCGTGCCTCGCTGCCAGCCCCAGCCAGGCTTACTGTTCTCAGACGAAGAGATGAAGGGGGAATCAGACGGCGGCACAGCTGCTCCTCATGCTTCAGCCTTCACTTTTCAATATAAGACCTCCCTCGTAGTAGCTCCCGCCTCTGTCGTTCACAACTGGCGCAATGAACTGGCACGCTTCGCCCCTTCGCTCTTGGTGATGACTTATACCGGCGACACTTCCAAGCGTCAGGACAAACGCCATGCGCTGATGCGATGGGACGTGGTGCTGACCACCTATCGCACGCTGCTCAACGACATTGATTTTCTTGCCCGCCACCAGTTCGGCATCGTCATCTTCGACGAGAGCCAAGCTTTCAAGACTCCTACTTCGCAGATTCATCACGCTGTGAGCCAGCTCAGCGCCCTCCATCGGATGGCCCTTAGCGGCACGCCTGTGGAAAACAATCTCAGCGAACTGTGGAGTCTGATGAACGTGCTCAATCCCAACCTGCTGGGCAATGCGCCGTCGTTTCAGAAAGTATTTGTCCATCCCATAGCCCAGCAGATGGAAGAAGGCCGTAGCGACTTGTTGCGCCGTCTCATTGCACCCTATTTCCTCAAGCGTACGAAGGACGAAGTGCTAAGCGACCTGCCCGAGCGACAAGACGAGGTCGTCGTCTGCCCCATGACCGATGAACAGGCCAAGCTGTATGCCGAGGAACTCTCGCGAGCCCGCAATGAGTGGCTTTCTGGCCAAGCCGGCTTCGAGTCGCCCAGTCACCAGACGAGTATCCATGTCCTTGCCGCCATCCAGCGCCTGCGCCAGATAGCCAACGGCGAGGGTAAGCTGTCCGTTGTCTTCGAACATTTAGAGAATCTGCGACAGACGCGCCACAAGGTGCTGCTGTTCAGCGAATATGTCACACTGTTAGAGTGTGTGGGTGCCGAGATGCGGCATCGTGGCTGGCAGTACGACCTGCTGTCGGGGCAGACGCTACAGCGCGAACAGGTGATTGAACATTTCCAGCGCGAGGCCGACTGTCAGTTCTTCCTCATCTCTTTGAAAGCCGGCGGCGTGGGTCTTAACCTGACAGCTGCCGACTACGTGTTCCTGCTCGACCCTTGGTGGAACCAGGCCGCCGAGGAACAAGCCATCGCTCGAGCTCATCGTATCGGCCAGCACCACCCGGTCTTCGTCTACCGCTTCGTCTCTGCAAACACCCTCGAGGAGCAGATCCTTACCCTTCAGGAGCGTAAGCAGTCACTCATCGACAGCGTCATGCCGTTTATATGTAAGTAACTCGAGCGAAGCCTACAGTTTGATGCTGCTATATCCATGTGAGTTTGCGCCAAAGGCCTTCTAATGGGCCGCGAGGATGATTGGAAAACCAATAGCGGGCGAAGAGATACTGGACGATAACCATTCCGCATCCGACCATGACGGCGTAGGTGATGCCTAAGAGGTGGTAGCAGGCGAGGCCGTAGCCGCAGAAGATGGCGCAGCCGATGATGGACTGGAGCAGGTAGTTGGTGAGACTCATGCGGCCGAAGATGCAAAGATGATGGAGCACCCGGCGGACGCCCTCGAAGGCATACCAGGCAGAGACGATGGCCGAGACAATCATCAGCAGGATAATGAGGTTGTAGATGGGCTTGAGCCATGATTCCAGCTCGCCGAAATCCACGAAACTCAATGCGATGACGATGATGGCTGAGCAAATCAGGATGCTATGCCATATCTGCAAGTTGCGCCCCATTCCCGACGTGCCGTCGCCTACCCGTAGCCTTTCATTGTAGAAGAGTCTCTGCCGTCCCAACTGCATACCAAGAATAAACAGACAGAGCAGCTGCGTCAATCGTCCGCTGAAAACATTGAACCGGAAGTTCACCTCAAACCCGTATCGCAGGTTGATGAGGGCGTTTTCCCAAAATGTGCCGTGTTCGTGTGCGCTGTTGATCTTGCCATACAGTTCCCACATGGTGCTGTGGTCAAGTGTGGTGCCGGTCAGCAGACAGAACAGTTCCACGGGCTGGATGGCTAACAAGGCGATGATGGCCCACACCCACTTCGACGGCAGGTAGCTGATGGGGATGAGCAGCAGGCCGTAGCAGGCATAGAGCATCAGAATGTCACCATCGTAGAAGGCCACGTTGATGATGCCAAACATAAACAGCAGGCACATGCGCCAGGCAAAGCGGCCCGAGAAGCATTTGCCTTTCTGCTGCTGGTTGTCGTTCATGATGAAGAAACTCAGTCCGAAGAGCATGGCGAAGATGCCGTACATCTTGCCCGAGAGCAGCCAAGCCAGCACGTCGGCCACCGTCTGGTCACTCGCCAGCGGATGGACTATCGGCTCCTGGGTGAAGATGTTGAAGTGCTCTACGGAGTGATACAGGATGATGCCAGCCACGGCAATACCTCTCAGGGCATCGGCCACATCGATTCGGGTGTTGGGGAGATTGCGGGTTTTATACATATTATTTATATTTGTTGTCCTAACTCGAATGCCTCGTTCAAGGCATTGGTGTTTTTAATGTCGCCCTTATACTTGACACCACGAACCAACACGCGACCGGCATCCTCCAATTTGAAGAAATTCAGACTGAGCTGGTATTGCATGAGGATGCTGTCGAAGAGCTCAGTAAGTGTGGCGGCACCCACAAGCAGCAGGGCCGTTTTCTTGATGTGGAATGTATCCCTGATGGGATTATGGCAGCGATCGATGACGGTCTTCAACTGTGCACTCAGTCCGTAGAAATACACTGGCGATGCTATCACGAGCATGTCGGCATGAGACATCTTCTCGTAAATCATTGCCATATCGTCCTTCTGCGCACAAGTATGCTGCTCGTTTCTGAAGCAAGCATTACAACCCAAGCAGGGACTGACCTTGTAATCGTGTACAGACACGACTTCTACATGGTGTTTCTGCGAGGCTCCTTTTACGAAAGCCTCCACCAACAATTCCGTATTGCCACCCTTTCGAGGGCTTCCTGAGAGAATCAGTACATTCATAGTTATACTTCTATGTCACTTTTCTTATAAGACGCTACAAAGTTACGAATTGTTGCCGAGACTGCCAAATAACTGGGATACTTTGCATCATTCTGTGACGAATGACTGTGAAAAACGCATAAATTGTGATAGAATTATGGTAAAAGGTTCGGTGAATATTTGTGTTTCTCGGGAAAAAAATGTATCTTTGTAGCAAAAATCGAAGACACAGCTATGCCAAGGAAGAAAAGCGGAATGCCCTTTGAGGTTTATCCTACCCCAATGAAGGGAAAGGACGGGCGTAACATCCTGTTTGCCAGACCTGCCGGTGGTCGTTTCAAGCGCATTACCGAGGAGCAGATAGACAACTATGTGGCAAAATACAGCCTGCTGAACCGTGGGCAACTGAAACTGGTGTTTGAGGAGTTCAAGCACTGGGCGGCAGAGATGCTGGCCAAAGGCTACAGAATTGACACACCCATTGGCTCGTTTGCCCCAAAGCTGCGGATGAAGGGTGAGTTTACAGACCCTGACGAGGTGGGACACGACGATGTGGAGCTCGACGGCGTGGACTACAACCCTGGAAAGATCTGGCATGAGGCCATTGGCGAGTGGATGCACGACGGCTTCCATAAGGAGGATCGTCCCGATGCGTCGAAACTTCTTGCCGACAAAGAGCGGTTAGAACAGCTGATGCGCGACACCATCCAACGACACGGCGGGGCCATCACCGCCAACATCTTCAGCATCGTAAGCGGACTGACATATTATTCTGCCCGCAAGCTGCTCGACGAGTGGACACAGGGCGACAGTCCCAAACTGCAGAAGACCCGCTTCGGACAGTCGTACATCTACACGGAAATCTGAAAGACCATCTTTTTCGCCGCTTGTTTTTGCGTAAAGGCGAGGAAATTTTGCGTATAGACACAAGGTGTTTTGCGTATAGGCGCAAGGCATTTTGCGTATAGGCAAAACAAAGTTTTCCCTATCTTTTCACCCGTTTACATTGGTTCTTTCACCAACGAAGCCACGCGGATAAGTTTGTCCTGCGCCGTCGTGGTCAGTGCGGCGAGGGCAAGGATGATTAACAGGATGATTTTCTTCATCATATTAATGTCTTTGCCCATTCAGGGAGATCATCGTTGTATTGCTTAAAGAGTTGGCCATCGGTTGTTCGGAAAAGAAGTCGGGGTAATTGGTTATCTATGGAATTGTCGTAAACATAGGCGCGATCAACGAAGGTGATGGCCTTGTTAGCATTGACGAGCGACTTGTAGTAGCGGGAAATAATCTTGGAGATGGGAACCTCATGACCACCATTTAGATAACGCTGTGTAATGCGTGCTACGTTGATGGCAGGATCTGACGTGCAGACGTAGAATAAACGGATAAAGAAACCAGCATCCTTAGCCATACGAAGAAACTCCAGTTTCTCAGGAGCGGAAAAGACCGTTTCAAATACGAAATCACGCCCCTGTTCCAAACATTCATAGCGCAAGCGGGTGGCCTCCTCTGCAGCTTTTAGTACAGCCTCTGGAGAGTTCCAATCGCCAAAGGTTTCCTGTGCGATAGTATCGGGATTGATATACAGACTATCAGCCGCCCACTCGTTGTTGAGCAACTGAATGGTAGTTGTCGTCTTGCCTGAACCGTTGGGGCCGGCAACAACACAGAGTGTAGGTTTCCTTTCTGTCATAGTCCTGCCTTACTTTTCCACTCTTCAATTTCCTTGGCTACAGCCTGAAGCCTACGTTTCTTCTCGGCCTCAGCCTTGGCACTCGACTCGCGAGCTGCTTGGGCCACGTCCTCCATCAGGGCATGCAACATTTCGTCGGTTGGATCCTCGGTGGAAGTCAAGCGATATCGTTTATGAATCTCGGTCATACGCTACTATCTTATTATTATCGCAGGCAAAGATAAACATTTTCTTTCAATTATTCTCTGTTTTCCCCGTTAAAGATGCAAAAAGCGGGCGAGGATGCTTCGTTTTGCCATTTCTGCAGAGCGTTACATCACAATGACCTCTCCTCTTAAACACGCTACTGCAACCTGCTTTTTCTCATTTCAAGGGTAGAGTGTTGCTCCTGTCATGTGACGGAAGCCCGTTTCAGGGGTAGAGTGTCACTTTTGTTCAGCCGAATTTGCAAATTCGGCTGCATGGAGTATAAACATTTGCAATGCGCTTCCCCCCACGGAGTGATAAAAAAGGTAGTGACAGTATTGCCGGATTACAAATCCTTACACTCACGGCAGGCGAATACTTGCGTCCCTTCGGTAGCGACCAGAGGTCGAGCGGTAAATTAGTCTGAACGGGTGTTATTCCCCGAAGATTTCTTCGAGTTTCGCTTTCATTTTGTCGGTGCTATTGCTGCCGGAGCCACGGTAGACAATCTTTCCGGTGGGGTCGATGATGATGGTTGTCGGGAAGGCGGAGACGTTGAAACTGCTGGCTATGCTGGAGGTGTCGCTATGCAGTTGGCAGACGTGCGTCCAGTCCATTTGGAGTTCCTTGGTGAGTTTCTTTAGCTTCGGCAGGTCGTTCATGCTGCCCTCAACGGCTACGCTGATGAGATTCAGCGTGGGGTAGCGCTTGTGAATATCCACGAGTTCGGGAATGATGGAGATGCAGGGCTTGCACCACGTTCCCCAGAAGTCAAGCAGCGTGTATTTGTTGCCGAGCGTGACGTTCTTGCCCTTGATGTCCTTGGCGGAAATGGACGGGGCGCGGAAGCCCTCGTAGGGCATGACGGGTGCGGTCGCGTCGTTGAGTGGCGTGATGCTGACATGGCACTGCTGGCGGCTGAAATTGATGTCGAGGAATCTGAAAATCAGACTGTCGAGGATGATGGGGAACTGGACTTTGCGCAGAAGACTGTTCTGTAGCAGGAATCTCGCCAGTTCGTCGCTGTTCGCGGGGATGGAGTCGGTGACGGCGAACTCATTCTTGTCGTAGGCCGAGCATACATGATAGGTCTTGCCTTGGTGGCTGAAATTGCCAACGAAGAAATCGTGGACGCTGAGCATTGGGACGAGTTCGTCGAACGCCAAAGGGCTGGTCACTGTTCCGCCGTGAGCGGCGACACCGTTCAGGCGGATTCTGGGTGCAAGCCAGATGTCGGCGTACCGTTGGGGAATAAAGTATCGTTCATCTTCTATCTGCTTTCGCGTGAAATAATAATGGTAGTCATTCGTGAAGTCGCGGTCGTTGTTCAAGTCAAACGCGCAGAAGTAGGAATCCTTCTGCTTGCCGTCGCGGGCGAGGATGCAAACGATGCCGCCTTGCTCGTAGAGGCGAAACGAAGCCGTGTCGGTGGGAAGACCTTTGAATTCGGATTCCGGCGTCTGGCATTTGTACATAAATACGTTTGTGCCGATGACGTTTTGCACTTTCAGTTCCATACCGACGGTGAGCGTGTCGGTGGTCTGCGCCTGCCCCGCCACTGCGACGAGAGCGAGCAGGATATTGATGATGGTTTTCTTGTTCATTGTTCGTTTCTTATTTGTCTTTACCTTTTATTATATATACGCCGTAATCGCGGAAATATAACGTTGCTGGGCGTTAAATCTTCTTAACCGCAGGGCATAAAGACGGCGCGAGTCTGATTCCGCATCCGATTCAGAGGCATCGCCAAACGCCGTTCTCGTAGATACAAGTCTCAGCCCGCGCCTAAACGCGAG
>CADBHI010000092.1 GCA_902794405.1 uncultured Prevotellaceae bacterium | reverse complement strand
GCCTCGCAGGCGGGACAGGTGCCGAGGCACGGCCCGTCGTAGTGGCACTCGCGCGGTTCATACTTAATGTCGTTGGCCTCGGCTATTTGCCTGCGGATGGCCTTCAGCGTCTTGCAAGTTGATTTTCCTTTTACCATAGTCTTCATTGCTTTTATAGGTTTCTGCCTGCAAAGTTAGGAAAAAACAACGCATCGCGCAATACCCCGACTGCCTTTGACACGCACATAGATAGCTATACGCCTGAAAAACAAAAAGATACACAAATGCTTGCGCGCTGCTTTGACACACTCATACATAAAGCCAACCAGATTTTGCTCCGTTCAAACGCTGCGTTTACTCCGAGCAAACGCCGGGTTTACTCCGAGCAAAATTCGGCAACGGCCTAGGGCAAAAGAAAGGTGCCGGGATTGCGCAAACCCCGGCACCTTGTGTTCATACCTTCACTGCTCGCGTGAGCAGCTTGTTACTTGTTGTCCTAAATCAGGCACTCGCCGGTCATGTCGGCGGGCTGCTCCAGTCCCATGATGTGCAGGATGCTGGGAGCAACGTCGGCCAGACGGCCGTCCTTCACGGTGGCGCTGTTGTTGTTGGTCACGTAGATGAAGGGCACGGGGTTCAGCGAGTGAGCGGTGTTGGGCGTGCCGTCGGGGTCCATGGCGTAGAAGCGGCCCACGATGCTGGCGATGGCGGCATCGTTGGCGGCACAGACGTCGCTGACCTGCTGGATGAAGCCCTTGCCCGAGCGGGGGTCGGTGTCGCGACCGTCCATGTAGCAGTGTACGAAGACCTGGTTCTTCAGACCGTAGGCCTTGCCGATTTCGATGAGCTTGAACAGGTGGTCGAGGCTGGAGCGTACGCCGCCGTCAGAGCAGAGGCCCATCAGGTGGAGCTTCTTGCCCTGCTCCTTGGCATAGCTGTAGGCAGCCTTTACCTGCGGGTTCTCCATGATGCTGCCGTCCTTGCAGGCGCGGTTGATCTTCACCAGGTCCTGGTAGACGATGCGGCCGGCGCCGATGTTGAGGTGGCCCACCTCGGAGTTACCCATCTGTCCGTCGGGCAGACCGACATCCTCGCCCGAGGCTGCCAGCTGCGAGTGTGCGCTGGTGGCTGTTAACAATTTTTTTTAATGTATTTACTTGTTATTTTCCTTTCAGGCTGCAAAGGTGCGAATTTTTTTTGTATCTTTGCACACGCGAAACCAATAATATACTAACATAAAATGAAAAAAACTATTCTGACGGCCCTTGCGGCCACAACTTGCATGATGACAATGAACGGACAGCCCAAACTCTCGGCCACAAACATCGACGAGGTGCTCCAGGCCATGACACTCGAAGAGAAAGCCCGACTGCTCGTCGGCGGTGCCAACAACTTCTTCGGCGACCAGGCCGTCGTGGGCGGCGAGGCCACACTGGTGGCCGGTGCGGCCGGAACGTCGCCCGAGATTGCCCGCCTAGGTGGGCCAGTACACGGAGAAGGTCTCCAACGCCCTCGCCCCGAAAGTGAAGCTGAACCTCTTGAAACAATAATACGACGAGCGGCGGCCAGTCCTGATCTGGCCGCCGCGCTGACGTTGGTTTGCAGTTGACATTGGTAAGTATGTCGGTGCAAAGATAGTGCTTTTCGGCGGCTTCTGCAATAGGGCTTTGGCGACTGACACGCTTTGCGAAGACGGACATATTGAAAACCAATTAGTTATGAAAACTCTTAGACGGCTCTTTGACACAGCCTTTTTATGCGCAGCCCTGCTTTTTGGGGCTTGTACGGAAAATGCGCCCCGGACATCAGACACTGAACAGCTGATAAACGAGGCCTTGGAGGCCGTGGGCAACCACGACCTGCGGACGGCGGAGCAGCGGGCCTACAGCGCTGCCATCCTGTCGACTGACTCGGCCGAGATGGCCGACGCCCTGACGATGCTCTCGCTGGTCTTCATCCTGGAAGACAAGAAGGAGCAGGCCGAGATGGTGATGGCGGTGCTGCCGGAGGGGCAGACCGTAGAGTTCGTGCGCCTGCAGCAGGCGGCAAACGAGCAGGGACGCAGTCACGACCGCTTCATTTTCGGCGGTTTCATCGCACTTTTACTGGCTGTCATCGGTGGCGGCCTGTGGTGGAGCCGACGGCGCAAGGCGGCCTTCGAGCGGAAGGTTGACGAGCTGGTGGAGAGCATGGCTGTCGAGACCGACGAACCGGAACAGCCTGCCACCATCCGTGCCGACATCGTCCGCACGAAACAGGGCGTCGACGTGCTCTACGCCATCCTCCACAACGAGAACATCTCGCAGATGGGCAAGCGCGAGCAGTTGGCCGTAACCGAGACGCTGCACATCGTTGACCCCACCTTGTCCGGCATCCTCAGTTCGGTTGAACTGACGCCCAAGGAGACTTTCTATTGCATCATGCAGTACTACGGCAAGACCGAACAGCAGAAAGCGCAGTGCTTCTGCTGTACGGAGCAGGCACTGCGCTCAACGAAAAGCCGTCTGGGCAAGAAACTTGACCTCAGCCGGTTAGAGGCTATTCAGTGTGTCAAGGAGTGTGTCAAGGGACAGGTGCATGACACAGGTGCCTGACACACGTCGTGGTTAACAACGCAAAACAAGTGCAAAGGAATGTCTCTATTTTTGAAGTAGAACTTTGTCAAAACCCACCGCCTTTTTGTCAAAACCCGCCGAGTTTTGAGAAAAAGGAACCGCCTTTTGAAAATTCCAGGCTTGGGAATCTTTATTTTCGTTTTTGTCTCATGACAAACGTTTCCTTATATATATTGTAAATCGCACTTTTTAGGTAGCACTTCTCACACCTCCCTCACCTAAGATAGGTGTTAGAGGTGTGAGAAGTGCTACCTGAAAAGTGCGATTCATTATCATACGATTATTGAACCAATGTGTCAAGGAACAGGTGCACATGAACCGCCGTCTCTTCCTGCTTGGACTAACCTGGTCTTTCTAACGAGTAAAATGGGCTGATATGTTTGCTCAGTCCGTTTTTTTTTGTTACTTTTGCCGCCAAATCAACTAAAATGGATTATGCTTTTAGGATTAGAACTTGATGCTTGGATTACTATTGCAACGCTCGTCGCATTGATGGCAGTGTTGGTATTTACGCGGCTTAGGTCAGATGTGGTCTTTCTGGGTGCCGTCGGCATATTGTTTCTGACGGGTGTGCTTGACTCCACCCAGGCCTTTTCGGGTTTCATCAACTCGTCGGTCATCGTCGTGGCTGCCATGTTCGTCATTTGTACAGGATTGTCCTACACGGGTGTGCTTCAGTGGATTACGAGAAATGTGCTTGGGCGGCCGAAAGGCGAGATTGCTGCCCTGCTGCGCTTGATGTTGCCCGTAGGTACGCTGAGCGTGTTTGTGAACAATACCTCGGTTGTTGCGCTCTTTGTGGGCGTTGTCAAGCTATGGTCCAGAAAAATTGGCATAAAACCCTCCAAGCTGCTCATCCCCTTGAGCTATGCCGGAGGTATGGGTGGCCCTTTAGCTGCTATCGCCACGCCGTCGACGCTGTTGCTCTTTGGCATGTATGAGAAGCAGACCGGTGAGTCCTTGGGCATCCTTGCATCTTTTCTCCCCGCGTTGTTGTGTTTTGCGACTACTACGCTGGCACTCATTGCCTTCCGCCGACTGTTGCCTAACCGCAACAGCCCGGAGGAGGCATTTGCCCCTACCGGCGACTATACATTCGAAATGCTTGTCACCTCGGATAATCCCCATATTGGAAAGACCATCGGTGAACTGGGACTGAACCGTGTGCAGGCCGGTACCCTTGTGGAGCTTAAACATTTCGACAATGAAAAGAGAATAATGCCAGTGGATGACAACGAACCCCTGATGGGCGGCGACAGTCTGATTTTCTCGGGTCAGCTTGATGATATGGCGGAGTTGGCTAAGAAGTTGGGATTTGTCAGTCCCGACCAGCCCGTGTTAAGCGCCAATGCCCCGCACGCTGGCCATCAAATCAAGATGGCATACGTCTGTTTCGGCAGCGACCTAATAGGCAAACGTCTGGGCGACACCCATTTCGAGCATGACCATGGCGTGGCGCTGGCGGGCGTGTCGCGTAAGGGTGAGCGCATCTGCGAGTCGCCCCGCAATGTCGTCCTTCAGGCCGGCGACACACTGTTGCTGGTTCATCCTCTCCACACGAAGATCAACACCGCCGCACAGGCCTCCCAACTGCACTTCTTCGACTCCACCGAGATACCCGTGTGGGGCATAAAGCCTCTCATTTCGACGGCCATTCTGCTGTGTATGGTGCTGCTGGCCAGCACGGGTGTCATGTCGTTGCTGCAGAGTGCTTTCCTCGCCGCTGGCGCCATGCTGGTGTTCGGCTGTTGTACGCCAACCCAGGCTATGAACTCCATCAATTGGAAAATCATCATCACCCTGGCAGGCGGTATCGCCATCAGTACGGCCATCCAGAAGACCGGTGTCGCTGATTACGTGGCGACGGGCGTATTCGGCCTTTGTGGCAACAATCCCCTCCTGGTGTTGATTGCCTTCTGTGTGATGGCAGCGATCATCACCGAGTTCATGGCCAATTCGTCAGTCATCGTATTGATGTTCCCCATCGTCTATGCCGCTACTGCGAGCCTCGGGCTTCCGCTGCTTCCGTATGCCATCGCCCTTTTGCTGTCGGTCAATTCTGCCTTCATGACACTCGTCAGTACACCGCTCAATTTGCTGGTCTATGGTCCGGGAGGATATACTGCAAAGGACTACCTGCGCATCGGACTTCCACTGAAACTGGTTTATCTGGCAACCACCATCATCACCGTCTATTTCTTCTATGACATTTGAATAGTACAAAGATCGCTTAGTAAAAAATAACACTACGGTCTATGACTTAGCTATGGGCCCGCAGCGCACTTGTCTTGATGGTATTCTCATCCTGCAGCGACAGCGATGACGACGCTAACCAGACGAAACCTGCCGATATGGTGCGGTTAGTGTCTTTCCATAATGAGCTTGTCAAGGGAATGTTCGTCTTGACCACACATCTCGACAACGTGTGGGAGAACGGACGGCTGAAGCGGCAGATAGGCATCCACGATGTCACGTTCTTGGCTATGCACAGCTCTAAGCACAACCAGATAGAGCCGGGCTTCACGCCGACCTACGAGAATGGCCGTCTTGTCTTGTTCACCAGTGACGACGGCAACGATAATACGTACTTCACCTACGATGACGGGACTGGTAAGCGGTGACCCGTAGATGGTCTACAAAGAAGTTACTGACCCCACCCCTGCCCCTCCCCTACTTTGGGGAGTGGCTGCGCATGGCGCGATGCACTATCTTTGCGGTTGATTGTTCCTCGGATGATGTTCGAGAATCTCTTGGCGCAGGGTGGAGGTGTCGATGTGGGTGTAGATTTCGGTCGTGCCAATCGACTCGTGGCCTAACATGGCCTGAATGGCGCGCAAGTCGGCACCGCCTTCGAGCAGGGCGGTGGCAAAAGAGTGGCGAAGGGTGTGGGGCGAGATGGTTTTCCTGATGCCTGCCGCCTCGGCCTGCTGCTTGATCATAATAAGGATCATGGTGCGCGTGAGGTGGGCCCCACGACGGTTCAGGAACACATAGTCTTCCTCTCCGGGCTTGATGGTCATGTGGCGGCGATCGTCGAACCAGAAGCCCAACTCCTTGATAGCACGTGTCGAGATGGGTACTAATCGTTCTTTCGACCCCTTGCCCATGATGCGCAGATAGCCATCCTCCAAGTAGAGGTCCGACAGCTTAAGGGTTACCAGTTCGCTGACACGGAGTCCACAGGAGAAGAGCACTTCGATGATGGCGCGATTGCGATGGCCTTCCCACTTCGACAGGTCGATGCTGGCCTCTAACTGGTCGACTTCGGCGGTCGAGAGCACTTCGGGCAGATGTTCGCCCAAGACTGGCGACTCCAACAGCTCCGTTGGGTCGTCGTCGCGGTAGCCGTCAGTCATCAGGTAGCGGTAGAAAGAGCGTACGCCGCTGAGGATGCGGCATTGCGAGCGCGGCCCAATGCCGATGTCGTGAAGTCCTGCGGCAAATGTCTGCAGGTCCTCCAACTGAACGTCGAGCACATGCTTATCCTCCCGTTTGAGGAATGCCAGCAGCTTTTCCAGGTCGTTCTGGTAGGCTTCGAGGGTGTTTGGCGACATGTTACGTTCCAGTTTCAGGTAGCGCACATACTTCTTTACGATTGTCTGCTGTTGTTCCATCTTGTCTTCACTCAATGGATGCAAAGATAATCATAAAAAACTGCCCACACAAATTATCTTTCAAATAATTGCGTTTTTTTTCTCACTTAACCGAAATTTTTGTACCTTTGTCGCCGAAATGGAATAAACGGATTATTGCAATGAAAATTCAGATTATCAACGGACCTAACCTGAACCTCCTGGGACAGCGCGAACCAGGCATCTACGGTAGTGAGACGATGGAGGCCTGCCTCTCAGAGCTACGAACCAAGTACCCCGACGTGACGATAGACTACTATCAGAGCAATGTGGAGGGTGAACTCATCAACAAGATGCAGGAGGTGGGGTTCTTCCAGCCCTGTGACGGCATTGTGCTCAATGCTGGGGCCTATACCCATACCAGCGTGGCTTTGCACGACTGCATCCGCTCGTTGCGCTGCCCGGTTATCGAGGTGCATATTTCCAATGTCCACCAGCGTGAGGAGTTTCGTCACCGTTCGATGATATCGGCGGCATGCAAGGGTGTCATTTGTGGTTTCGGCCTCGACAGCTACCGACTGGCCGTTGAGGCTCTTGTGAAATGACACTCGACGACTACATCCTTCGGCATACGTCGCCAGAGCCCGACTATCTTTATAAGCTTTGGCGTGCAACGAACCTGCAGACCATTCATGGACGCATGGTCAGCGGCCATCTGCAAGGTCGGCTGCTGAAGATGCTGGTGCAGATGATACAGCCCCGCTATGTGTTAGAGGTGGGTACGTTCAGCGGCTATTCGGCCATCGCGATGGCTGAGGGACTGGCTGACGGAGGACATCTCTATACGTTCGAGATCAACGACGAGATGGAGGACTTTACGCGGCCTTGGATAGAGCAGTCGTCCGTAGCCGACAAGGTGACCTTCATCATCGGCGACGCCATGACAGAAGCGCCGCGTCTCGGCATAGAGTTCGACATGGCCTTCATCGATGGCGACAAGCGTACCTATGTGGAGTGTTACGATATGGTGGTCAGCATCCTGCGTCCAGGCGGCTTCATCATTGCCGACAATACCTTGTGGGACGGCCACGTTACTGATGCTGACTACGACCATGACCAGCAGACGCAGGGCATTCGCCGCTTCAACGACTATGTGGCCCAGGACCCACGGACGGAGCAGGTCATCCTGCCATTGCGCGATGGACTGACGATAATTAGGAAGGTCTAAGGTATTCAAAAGGTGAAAGAGCGTGATTCGGTATACTAAGAAAGAGGAGATTTGGAATGCGACTTCGCATGGTGGCGGCATCCTGTTGGGTGTCGTTATCGGCATCATTTTTCTGGTATGGGTATTTCGCAGCGATAGCGACTGGGCGAGGGTAGGGGTCATCCTCTATCTCTTTGGCATGCTTGGTTCCTATGCCGCCTCCACCATTTACCATTCTATCCGCCACCACTCCCCCTGGAAGGAGCGACTGCGTCATTGGGATCATGCCGCCATCTACTGGCATATTGCCGGCTCCTATTCCCCGTTGACGTTAGTGGCTCTGCGACAGCAAGGCTATTGGGGCTGGGGGCTCTTTGTGTTTGTGTGGACCTGTGCCATCGTTGGCACCATCGTCAGCTTTATCCGACTGAAGGAACACTCTCATCTTGAAACCCTCTGCTTCATCGGTATGGGGCTGAGCGTGCTCGTAGCCTTCAAGCCCCTCGTCGACTCGGTGTCGACTGCTGCCGTCATCTGGATTGTGGCCGAGGGCGTCAGCTATATCACCGGCGCCCTGTTCTATTCACTTACTAAGCGGAAGTACATGCATTCCGTGTTCCATTTCTTCGTTCTTGCTGGTTCCGTCTGCCATATTATCGCCGTCTGGGACGTGCTGATGACGTACCTATAGAAAGAAGAAATGGAAAGTCCACCTTAGAAAGAGGTGAGTTCAATCAGTAGTTGAAGGAGCTGCCGCCGAGGAACTCGCGGAGCAGCGACGTGGGCGGAATCTGCGTCTCAGGAATCGGTCGGATGTAGCGCAGGAACTTCAGCAGGCGGTAGGCCTCGGCAAACTCCGGCACGTTTTCGGGCACCTGTTCCAGCAACGGTTCAGCCTGGCGCTTGATGACGGCCAGCTCAAAGAGCATGGCTGTGTTGAACATGGCGTCGGCATTCTCCTGATAGGGGAATATCCACTTGTTTTCTCCAGCCCGAACCGAGGCCCAGCGTCGTATGGTTTCCACAGCCGATACGCCGCGGTACTTATGGTCGCGGATGATGCGGCGCAGCAGACGGTTGTCGGTAGTAGGAATGTAGTTGTGCTTGTCGAGCAGCAGAGTGGTCAGGGCCGAAGCATAGACGCGGTAGATCTGGTCGTTAGGCACCTGCTCCATCAGTTCCGGGTTCAGGGCGTGGATGCCCTCGACCACCAGAATCTCGTCGTCGTGGAGCTTCAGCTTACGTCCGCTCATCTCGCTCTTGCCCTGTTGGAAATTATAGCGAGGCAGTTCCACCTCTTCGCCACGGAACAGGGCGTTCATCTGCTGGTTGAGCAGCGGCAGGTTCAGGGCATGCAGGTGTTCGAAGTCATAGTCGCCCTTCTCGTCGCGGGGTGTCTGTGAACGGTCCACGAAATAGTCGTCGAGCGAGATACCTATGGGCTTGATGCCGTTGACGGCCAACTGGACGGAGAGTCGTTTGCAGGTTGTGGTCTTGCCGCTCGACGACGGTCCGGCAATGAGTACCATGCGGATGCCGCGGCGCTGTGCTATCTCATCAGCGATGTGCGCTATCTTCTTCTCCTGAAGAGCCTCGCTCACTTGAATGAGCTGGGAAGAAAAGCCCTTGTCGATGACCTCGTTCAGGTCGCCGATGGTGCGCAGCCCCAAGATATCCTGCCAGCGGTGGTGCTCCTTGAAGATGCCGAACATCTTGTCCTGGTTGATCATCTCGCCCAGCTCGTCGGGATGGGCAGCCGACGGTATGCGCAGCAGCAGTCCATCGTAGTATTTCTCCAGTCCGAAGAGGTAGAGCTGTGAGGTGTTGGTCAGCATGGCTCCATAATAATAGTCGATGTAACCGTCGATCTCGTAATAGGTGGTAAAGATGCGGCCAATGCTCTTCAATAGCTTCACCTTCGAGTAGGTATGCAGTCTTTCAAATGTCTTGATGGCCTCTTCCGTCGTGGTCTCATACCGATGAATGGGCAGCTTGGCGTCGATCATCTCCTGCATGCGGCGGCGAATGAGACCGGCATCCTCTAAGGTCACAGGATGACCGATGTCAAGGTCGACATAATAGCCGTTGCTCACGGGTATGTCGATGGCCACCTTTGCCTTATCGTAGATGTCGTGGACGGCTTTGCAGAGCACGAAGAACAGGGCACGAGTGTAGGCCCTGAGACCCGAGGGCGACGTGATGTCAAGAAACTCCACTTCCTTGGGGCTGTATATCCGGTAGTGCATGCCTTCTACCTTATTATTTACATGGGCCAGTACGGGACCGTGCTTCATCTGGAGTCCCGTCAGCTGATAAACTTCTTCCAGTGTCGACCCCATCGGGACGTCCACTTTCTGTGCGTTGTTACGACATAAAATCCTCACTTCTTCCATATCCTTAGATGTCTCAAAATGATTGTTAGTTGGGAAATCAGCCACAAAGATAAGGCTTTTTTATTTAAAATGCAAATATATTCATGAAAGTTTGCCTTTAATTCTGAAATATTTTCTACCTTTGCAGCCGCAAAATAAAAACCATCAACAAATAATGTTAAGTACTTATAGAAATCTGCATATTGTAGATGCAGCCCGACAGTTCCGCCACGAGCACAAATATCATCCTGGTAACCGCATGAAGCGGTTTGTCAAGATTGCTATTGTGGCACTTGTCACCTTATTATTATGGAATATGCCGAGCGAGTGGTTCGGTATACAGAACCTGACGGTAATACAGCAGCGTATCATTGCCATCTTTGCCTTTGCCACGCTGATGTGGATTCTTGAGATTGTCTCGTCGTGGGCTACGTCGGTGGCCATCATTGTGCTGATGCTGCTGTTTACGACCGACAGTGGCATATTGCCAATGGTCAACGAGGAGGAAGTGGGCAAACTGTTATCTTATAAAGGTGTGATGGCATGCTTTGCCGACCCGGTGATTATGCTGTTTATCGGTGGTTTCGTGCTGGCCATTGCCGCCACTAAGACCGGTCTCGACGCTCAGTTGGCCAAGGTACTGTTGCGTCCCTTTGGTACAAGGAGTGAGATGGTGCTGTTAGGCTTCCTCTTGGTGACGGGTCTGTTCTCGATGTTCGTATCAAACACGGCTACTGCTGCTATGATGCTGACCTTCCTGACACCTGTGTTCCGTCAGCTACCCCCTGAGGGCAAGGGACGCATCGCTCTGGCCATGTCGATTCCCGTCGCCGCCAATCTCGGTGGTATGGGTACGCCCATCGGTACGCCTCCAAACAACATTGCGCTGAAATATCTGAACGACCCTGAGGGTCTGAACATGGGCCTGGGCTTTGGTCAGTGGATGATGTTCATGTTCCCACTTGTTGTCTTGCTGTTGTTTATCAGTTGGCGCCTGTTGCTGAAATTCTTCCCCTTCACGCAGAAGACGGTGGAATTGAAGATTGACGGAGGCATGGAGAAAGGTTTCCAGTCTAAGGTGGTAATCTTTACCTTTATTCTCACGATTGCCCTCTGGCTATCCGACCGCTTTACAGGCATCAATGCCAATACCGTTGCCATGATACCCTTCTGCATCTTTTCTCTGACGGGTGTTATCAACAAGCGCGACCTGGAGCAAATCAACTGGAGTGTCATCTGGATGGTGGCCGGCGGCTTTGCCTTAGGCTATGGTCTGAACGCCAGCGGATTGGCAGCCAATGCCGTGGAGAGCATTCCTTTCGGAGAGTTCTCGCCGCTGCTCATCCTGCTGCTTGGAGGTGCCATCTGCTACTTGCTGTCGAACTTCATCTCGAACTCTGCTACGGCAGCCCTGCTGATGCCTATCCTGGCTATCGTTTGTGGGGCTATGGGCGACAAGCTGGCTCCAATCGGTGGCACGGGAACCGTGCTGATTGGTGTGGCCATCGCCGCCTCGAGTGCCATGATCCTGCCCATCTCTACCCCACCGAATGCCCTGGCCTTCTCTACAGGCTACGTCCAGCAGAAGGATATGGTGAAGGTGGGTTCCATAATGGGTATCATCTCGATGGTGCTGGGCTTCGGTCTGGTCTATCTCATGGGAACGTTTCATCTTATCTAAGATACACCAGAAAAGAACAAGAAAAGGCATCCTGCGGGATGCCTTTTTCGATGGTTACTTGTCTGCTTTCTTTCGGAAACTCTGTAGCTTCTCGCCGTAGCAGAGGTCGCCGCAATCGCCAAAACCAGGTACGATATATTTCTGTTCGTTCATTCCCTGGTCGATAGCGGCACACCAGATAGTCGAACCCTCAGGAAGCGCCTCTTTTACAACCTCGATGCCCTCGGGGGCGGCGATGACACAGCACAGGTGAATCTTCTTGGGCTTGCCAGTCTGCAACAGCGATTCGATGGCTGCCGCCAGACTACCGCCAGTGGCCAGCATAGGGTCGACAATGAGTAGGGTCTTGTTCCTAACGCTCTGTGTGGCAATGTATTCGGTATGCACGCCTACCTCGGTATGCTCGCGGTTGATATACATCCGGAAAGCTGATACAAAGCCGTTGTCGGCCTTGTCGAACACGTTAAGGAACCCCTCGTGGAAGGGCAGACCGGCACGGAGAACGGTGGCGACGACCATATCGTCCTTGGGCAGGGGAATGTCAATGGTGCCGAGAGGGGTGGTGATGGTTTTCGGCTTGTACTCCAGCGTCTTCGACAGCTCATAGGCCATGATTTCGCCGATGCGCTTGATGTTATGCCGGAAGAGGAACCGGTTCTTCTGGTAGTTCTTGTCACGCAACTCCGACATGTAAAGGTTGACGATCGAGTTGCTCTTGCTGAAATCTATTACTTCCATAATCTGGGTTTTTAGAGGGTTGTAGTTGGGCGCAAAGTTACAAAGATGTAAGCAATTAATTGTTATGTCGGAGTGGCAAAATTATCATTCCACCTCCTTTTTTTAAATTCTTTAACCTAAATATATATGTATGTGCGAGAAAATATTCGTATTTCGTAATCCGTAATTCGTAATTTCTTTGTAACTTTGCACCCGATTTAAGGTAATAGGATAATTGAACACTTAAAATAGTATTGAAAATTATGGCAAAGTTAGATTTAACACAGTATGGCATCACAGGTTCTACCGTGATTGCCCACAATCCGTCGTATGAGTATCTTTTCGAAGAGGAGACAAAGGCTGGTCTCGAGGGTTTCGACAAGGGCGTAAACACCGAGCTGAACGCTGTTAACGTGATGACTGGTATCTACACCGGCCGTTCACCTAAGGACAAGTACATCGTGAAGGATGCACAGAGTGAGGACAAGGTATGGTGGACTTCTGAGGAATATAAGAACGACAACCACCCCATGTCTGAGGAGGTTTGGGCCAAGGTGAAGGAGATTGCCATCAAGGAGCTCTGCAACAAGAACCTGTATGTGATGGACGCTTTCTGCGGTGCCAACGAGGCTACCCGTCTGCGTGTCCGTTTCATCGTTGAGGTGGCCTGGCAGGCTCACTTCGTGAAGAACATGTTCATCCAGCCC
>CADBHI010000091.1 GCA_902794405.1 uncultured Prevotellaceae bacterium | reverse complement strand
AAAGGTTGTCATCCTTTCTGCGAATTCCCCTTTTGACGCTGCAAAGATAGGCATAATTTCTGAAAGATACAAATAAAACACCAAGATTTTGCAAGTTTTTCTCTGATTCCACTCCCTTTTGAGTCTTTTTTACACAAGAAGGTTCTTCTTCTGTGTACTCTTCCCCTGACTCCAAACAGCAACAAAAAACACGAATTATTTGGAAGTTTCAGAAATAGTTCGTATATTTGCCGACGAAATAAAGAAAGGTTATGGCAACAACGGTATTCAATGATGCACAATTAGAGGTGTTGAGAATGATGTCAGTCTTTAACACCCCAGAAGCTGTTAAGGACTTGAAGCAGTCTATCTCTAACTATTTTGCCCAAAAGGCGGAGGAGGAAATAGATCGGTTGTGGGCCGACGGAGTCTTAACAGAGAGTAAGGTGGAGGGGTTCAGAACACTCCATGAGCGCACACCTTATAACGTTTCACTCATCAACATTGACGAGTTTCTTGCGGAATTGGAATCCAAGTTTTCTTAATATTTCTGTACTCTTCCCCTGACTCCAAACAGCAACAAAAAACACGAATTATTTGGAAGTTTCAGAAATAGTTCGTATATTTGCCGACGAATAGCAAACTATACAAAGATGAGCACGCAGGTAATGACCCAACAAATAGCTGACTATTTCAAGACGCAACCCGTCTTGAAGGCTTGGCTCTTTGGTTCCTGGTTTCCTTCACTCAAATATAGAGCTGGCCACGAGTTGACCAGCTTTTATTGTACTCTCCTACAAAAGGGACTTTTGTGTACAAAAGAATGAGAGCGTATCAATGATTGACACGCCCTTTTCGAGGTGGAGTAAATATGCTTAATGTCCGCTTTCCTACTTTCCTACTTTCCGCATTTATATGGTCGGAAGTTCGGAAATGAGTTTCTTGTAGTGACCGCGCATGGTGCGTATTATGGCTTTGTCAGCCTCCAGACGCTGCAACGGTTTCTGTCCAGCACGATTATTGGCATAGCCGAATGTATTGGCGAACTGTTCCGTAGTGAATTCATCCGGCAACAATCTAAAACACTCTTGGAACTTCGTCGTGCGGCGACGCAGCTGTGCGGCATCACGCAACTGGTTTTCGTAGTACTGACGGTGTAGTTCGTAATACCAGAAAATCTGCGTGCGATACTGAATGTCAAGCACTAAGTCTACCAAAGAGAGGTCCACGTCGTCTGGAGTGTAGGTGCCAGTCTGCTCGCGCTCTTCCCAATGACGCATGTCGATGTAAGGTGCGCTGACGTTGATGCCATAGTAAGGCACACGCTTGATGAGCAACCAATCAGCCTTGTCCCTATTGTTGAACTCGGCAATGGCACGACGGTCATCACACCACTGGTGAACGTGCTCCACCAGAGGCCAAAGAGGCAATTCACCACGACGCTGATCCAGACGGTACGACCACTGCTTCAAAGTCTCATTATACTCAGCAGTCTTGGGGTCGTTTTTCTCGCCCAACGGAATCATACGGAAATCGTCCTCGCCCATAGGAATCGACCCGGTACGTGTGTCGAGGCCAGAATTTACCGACCTTTCGTTCACGAGCTTGGAAAGCGTGGGCGGCGTAAAAGTCTCCACCATGTTCCAAAAGACACGGTAACGGCCACTGACCGACTGCTTGTTGGAATAGTGCTGGTCATCGTACTCCCCATGGAAACTAAGCAGAATCATGTTAGATTTCGAAATCCAGCTGCCAGACTTGCCTATCTCGAGGTCTTTCTCTGACGACACGGTTACCATGTGGCGTCCCATCATTTCACCGTCTACCTCCTCCTTGCAGTTGATGAGGCTGCGTATGAACTCACTGTTAGAAGTGCGGTAGCCAAACATTCGGTTATAAATCTCTGGTCTGAGATCCTTCTCTTTGTTGGCTCCCTTGGCATCTGTCTCACCCTTCCAGGTGTTGGTACTCTCGTCAGCTATCTCGCTCTCCGCAATGATGGGGGCCAGCAGATAAACCATCAGTCGCTCCAACGTGTGCTTGCCCGACGTGGGATCACCTATGCCCCAGATGATGTAATTCAGACGTGTGCGCTCACCTCTGTTGGCATAGAAATAGTAGTAGGTCAAATCCATGCACGTGCCCATCATGGCTGCCGATGCAAATAGCAGGAAAGGCCACAAACGGCGTGGATGGGGGTCGCAGACCTCGCGCAGACAGGGATATACATCGAAGAAGCTCTCTATCTGGTCGCACCAACGGTCAAAGGGCAAAACGGCCAGCGGATTGACATTCTTCGAACTTGCCGCAGACTGTTCCAAGTTGATGCCCGCCTTATCCATCAACTCTTTCAGCGCCTTGGGATAGTGCGTCAACAGTTTCTTCTTGGCAGCCGACTGGCACAGGTCTTCTACTTCTCCTGGGTTCGGGTTCCATTCCTTCACCCAGTCAAGGCGCTTAGCCATAGCGATGGCTTTCTGTGCGTCGTTGTCGTTGTAGTAGCACAGCCAGTGAGACGTTTCTGTCTGCATACGGTCGTGCTTGGTGTGAGGTGGCAGACTTGGCCCATAGTGCTCGTTGAGCACCTTGATAAAGGCCTCGTCTTCTGCCGAGAACTCCACTGGCGTTTCTGCCTGAGTGCACAATAGGGTCGGTTCTGCTGTGCACTCACTTGCCGCACCTTTGCGAGCCTCCTTACGCTTTCGCTCCAGTTCCTGCCAACGGGGCTGCGTAGGCTCTGACTCACCACGACGGTAGGCCTCGCCATACTTCTGCTCATAGGCGGGATTCTCATAGGTGAACAGCTCCTGCCAGTCAATGTACTTCACATCGTCGGCCTTCGGGATGAAGTGGGCATGATCAGCGTTCTTGGTCTGGCCGTCAGCGTAGTCGAGAATGCCAAGGATTTCTGCCATCTGGTAGGCATTGTCCTGAAGGTTGCCCCAGTCCTCTCGGGCTTTGAAAATCACCTTTACGCCCTCACCGCTCGGAG
This sequence comes from uncultured Prevotellaceae bacterium, assembly GCA_902794405.1. GTDB lineage: Bacteria > Bacteroidota > Bacteroidia > Bacteroidales > Bacteroidaceae > Prevotella. Next base: position 9,911 of record CADBHI010000091.1, on the reverse strand, counting down.
TGATGAAAATAAAGACGATGCCCAGGTCGTTGAAGTCCTCACGCTGAAGCCACTCCTGGATGCGTTCTCCAACATTGGGCACATGGTCACCATCTACCACTGCCAAACCAGACAAGTAGCCATACTGCTGTACACGCCACAGACCGGTGCGCCCCCAGCGGTCAATACTCTCAATAAAATGAGCGATGGTGGGAATGATGGCAGGCAGCGAAGTCTTTAACTGACTAATGTAAAGTTTCACTCGCTCCAAGTCAGACGTGGGCATCAGCTTCTTCCTACGATGCTCATCCTTCTTCAGTCCCTTTGCCAGCCACGATTTGTAGTCGTCAAGAGCCAGTACGTCGTTTACAAACTCCTCTACAGCCTGACGTGCCTCGGCTTCAGCCATTTGGCGCTTCATCTGGCGGTAGTTGTCAACGAGTTCAATGTTTGCAGGATGCTCCATCATACCTTTGAGCGCCTCTGCTACCAACTCTTCTGTTGGTTGGTTGATGTTTGGTTGGAATACAATCATTTTTTTAGTCCTTTAATACTGTTGATTACTTTGTTGAATCTCTCTGATGCAGGCAGTCTTCTGACCACCAGTTGCACTTGACGCAGCACCTCGGCTTGCCAGTCGCGAGAATGCTTGCTGAGGTCGATGGTGCCCCTGAAGGTCATCTCGCTCTTCTCCTCGTTGAGCCAGCACTCCAAGCCCTGCTCCTTCACCACGCGCAGCTCCTGAGGCAGCGTCACGGGTTTCTTGGGTTTCAGGTCTTTGGTCAAAGCGTTAAACTGACTCACGAAGTCGGCATACTGGTCAGCAGAACTCTCCTTGCTTTTCAGACTGATCATCTTCGAAGGGTCAGAGCCTGTTGTCACCCAGCGTTTGCCACCTCCGGCACAGCTCTTCACTTTGGTTTGAGTACTCGGGGCCTCGTTAAAGGGCACGAATCCGAAACTGTTGTCCGCAGGGTCGTAAGTGCCTGTTCCGCGAACTTTGATTTTTTTATCTGTAGTTTTCATTTTTGTAAAATGCTTAATAATAAATAAGGTGGAGGCACTTAGTTGGCACTTCGTGCCCCCACGTTTTTGTTAGATTACTCGCATCGATCAAACCTGAACGGATTAATGTCGGCGATAAGCCTGTCTCTAAGGTCAATTACCTTCACTATCAGACGAGGATCTTTAGGGCCACTCACCTTACTGCTGTCAACCAACGAGGCAAAGATTTCATCCGCCATCAGGTTCTGGTCACGGCGCGTCTCTGTAGCGAGCTCATGTGCCAGATGCTCGATGTCGTGTTCAGGCACCAGGGGCTCCAACAGTTTGATGAGTGCCCTGGAGCGTCGTGAGAGGTTCGGACGAACATAAAATGTAATGTTCGCACGTGAGTTCTGTTCATTTCTGGACTGGCGTCCGGCGTTGCCCTGAGTGGGCTGTTGATAATCTCTTTTCTTCATAAAAGAAGGACTACCCCCAACGGCGTACATTTACCGTGGTTCGTTCATAGACACCGCTTCCAATAGGTGTTGCAAGCATCTTTTGAAGTTTAATACCTATTCTGTTAATCAGTAACTAACTCAACACCTATTGATACCACACAATAAAAAACTGCAAACACCCATAAATACTGGATATTTGCAGATTAATAAAAAAAGTTGCGAATTAATAGAATACCTATTCGCTTTACCCTTGCCAACACCTATTCATTCTTACTCTTCTTTCTCGTATCGTGGAATTTTCCATCATTATTCAATTCGCCAACTGATTTTGTATTGGTCTTTCTATAGTCAGAGTGACCTCGAAAATCATTCTGTATTTCTTCCTCTATGTTCATAAACTTTTCTGGAGCAATTTGGTCGATGATATCATTAAGTCGGGTGATGTCCTTGGGATAGTTGTGTGCTGCGAAGGCATCTTCATCAAACTCAATGGGTTCATTAGTCAGAGTTTCTTTATCCGTACGCTCATCCATTACTTTGCGTTCCTTTCCGTTCATGAATCGAAGTCGGGTGAGCTGCCATATCTTGGGACCAGGTTTTTTTCTGTCAAGCAACAACACATAGCCTTCCCTTTTTTTCACCTTGTATTTGCTCATCTTGTCTATGAGATACAGCAGTTCATTAGCATCTCCTCTCCATATTATTCTTACATCTGTTTCCTGACCAAGGAAAACCTGCTTGAATAACATGATATTCAGAGACTCTATAATATCTTTAGCGTCTATTTTATTATTATTGGTACGCTTTATACTCTTAATATATTCTTCTGTGTCTTCTCCAACTATTTGTTTTATGTCGTTATGACTCATCATGTCCGGGTCTATAAGCTGTTTGCCCTTATTATCTTTCCCACTCAAGAGTCTATAAAACAGGTCTATCTTCTTTTCATCTACATTCAGTTTAAAAGAACACTTTGCCCTATCTGGATTTACTTTTTTCTCATCTTTTTTATGGGGGGAACGCTGTTTACTATTTCCATTGGTGGTGGTGGCAGTTTTTTTCTTCGTCTCTGCCTCCAGTTGTCTTAGATAGATTTTTCCACGGTCAAGCAGTCTTGCTCCTTCTGGCACGTGACCTTCTACCCAGGCCACATAAAGATACCCACCCCTCTCCAAATCGTCGCAAACTACATTAAACTCATAGTCTGGCATATCTCCAAGAACAGAGTCATTTTTTGTTTCCCAGTACTTAAGCACCTTCAGCTCAGCACTTGCATTTTTCGAAAGTTCTTCAGTTTCGTACTCTTCCATTTTATCTTTCAAATATAACATATATTCATCCATTATCCTACCCACAAGATTACGTTCCTCAGAGGTAATATAATCAAACAACGCTTTTGATTGTTGGTTCAATTTCTCTTCGTTTGGAATGATAACTTCGGTGTAGAACTCCCTATCAAGGTCGCGACGACGACTCGACGGGTCATTTTTCTTTAGATAATCTTTGAAGTTATTGAGTTTGATTTCTGTATACGTCATAAAGATTTCATCAAATGGCTTATCCATCTTTCTATTCCATGTAGCAAATCTGTAGTTATTTGGGCGGTGGTGTAGCCAATAACCTATGATACCCGTAGCCACTATAGGGGAATTCTCGAGAGTACTATTTCGTGATACTTCGTAATTTCCCAACTTGTTCATTTCCGACTTATAAAAGCGGAATTCACAATTGTTCATTCCATCGGTGATAGCACCAACCTTCCCGTTGGCCCAAGTATTTGATATGTACAATATAATATCAGTATTAAAAACCGTAGGAATCTTGTCTAACATGCCTTCAGTTAACTCTTTCATATTATACATTATAGTCGGTTTTGATGTTTATTATGCTTCTATCACTATTTTGCGTTCTTCCTCGCTCAGTCCGTAGAGGTCGAACACTTTGGCATCAATCTTTATATACTCTTATCGCTTACTCTGGCTCCACCTCCTGCTGCTTCCTCGCATTGGCAGGGGTTTTGCCTAATATGATGTCGACGATAACGCCGATGTCGGTAACGGTGATCTTGCCGTCGCCATTGGCGTCGCCAGGCAGATATGTGTTGGCGATGAACGATCCAGTAACAGCCACGTCATGGTCAGGCATCGTTTCAGGTATCTCGCTCCAGCCGGAGAACGTGAAGCCTTCCTTCGAGGGTGCTGGCTCAGGAGTGATGGTTTTTCCTTCTTGAAGACTGTATTCCACATATTTTTTACCGTCCAACATATAGGTCAGCGTGTAGCTTGGTTCCACTTCTCCAATGGCAACTTTATCTTTGAAATTACTCCAAGGTTCTGTGTTGCTATAGGCATTAAGAGCAGATGCAGGAACATGTAGTGTAGCGTATTCGATAAGAGAACCATTGAAAGCGTCAATATTGGTACTTGGCACGTTTTCTGCATAGCAATAAACGTCTGTCAGTTCGAGGCAATTTGCGAAGGCTTGCGCATAAATTTGTTTAACGCTACTTCCAATGGTGACGGAGGTCAAACCGCTGCAACCCTTGAAAGCATGGTCTTCAATGGACATGACAGAATTGGGGATGGTAACTGAGGTCAGGCCACTGCAACCATGGTATTTGCAAGTTGCTTTATATCAGCAATTTGCAAGTTAAACGGTAGAAAAGTGACAACGGTGATTTGTAAAAGGACGAAAACCATAAAGATTTAACGTTTTTAACCTCTATTAGGGTTTTGCTTGTTCTCATATATATCGTCCGTTGCATTAGCTTTACCCTTAGAGAATCGTCTCCATCATCTACATTTGGTCGGCATACATCATTATAGTTAGCAACAACTCTTCATTTGAATTACCATGACACTCAACAGGTCGCTCTCCCTGTAGGCCATCACTGGTTCATGATGGAGAAGTCCCCTGGCCTAGTAGGTATAATTCTTCATGTGGCTGCCATAGCGTTTCACCAGCTTTGCCCTGTAGCCCTCGCCGCTCTGCATGAATTTCAGATTTTCCTGCATCGTCCGCTGCCTCACTGGATAGAACTCGTACCGCTCCAGCATCCTACTCACTGCCTCCACCAAGTCCTCGAAATGGTAATAGCGCATCCTGTCATGCAGACGGCGGTCCAGTACCAGATACCAAGAACTTCATCACCATCGGCGATGTTGCCCTGTTCCTGTGCTTTTTCTCAGTTTCTGTCATCACCTCAGCTTCGCTTCATCGTAATCCAATTCCCGCCCTTCCACTTTCGGTACCATATTTTGGAAAAAACGGGCCCATAGCTTGTTGGCCGATGCAATGTCATCGTCGTTCAGCTCGCTTACCTCTGCAATTCTGTTTCCCATCGTACTCACCGATGCCATCCGCAGTCCCACAGTCTCATCGCTTTCCGTATCCTGCAACACCCACCATCGGTCATGGAAAGGAGCATTTCTTTGGTCTTGCCTATAGCAGCATGACTTCACTTCAATACGGCCAGGTAATTCAGACGCCCATCGGTTCCATCCATTCTGAAAGACATCATCTAGCGACTCGTTTTTATGTGCATCCACATCCTTGCAGGTCAGTATCGAACAGTTCAACCCATTGTTCACATCCATCAGCATCTTCACAATATAAAGGTCTTCTGCATTGAAATATGGGTCTATAATATGCAGCACGTCGTATGGATGTTTCTTGTACCAGTCCAAAATCCTCTCTACCCACTTAGCTTCCTCTCCGATTTGCACAAAGTCGCCGTTTTCATCCCTGCGTTCGTTCATAATGCGGTCTACCCGCTCCAGCTTCTCCTTCGTGCCACTGGCAATGGCAAGTACGATTTTCAGATTGTCAATGATGGCTTGATGCATCTCCCTCAGCAGTGTGTGGTACTTCTTGTTGGCCTGATTCTTCTTGTGCAGATTTTCCATGAAGTACAACACCGCATCCTGTGTGTCGGTGATAGGATGAAGGTACACCTGCTTTAGCACATTCTGCGTTGTGTCAAAATCCCTTGCTATTGTTTTATTCTTCACCAGATACTCCATCTGTTTTTCGAAAAACCTCACCTGTTCGTCATTGTTCAGACGCGACACCTGCACCAAGTCGTTCTTTGCCGCCTCAATCTTCCGGTTCGACTGCATACGCAGCCTCAGTCGTTTCTTGTATTGCACGCGAGCAGGATCATCGTCCACCATCTCCAACATTGTGTCTGCCAGCTGTTCATCGTGATCTCTCACCAAGTCCAGCATCCGCTGATAGTCGCTGTATGACCCATTGCCGTCGCTTTTAAGAGAGTCCATCACCTTCTTGCCTATCTCCTTTACCTTCGATTTCGCTGCCACAAACGAGTCTTGCATACACAGCGTAAAGCGGTTGAACTTGTCAAACGTATAGTCGATACCCTCCGTCTTCTGCACGGCCAGCTCAATAAACTCACTCCTTTGAGCTGTGTTTGACATATAGCAGGCCACATGAGCATACAGGAAGGCCTGGTCAGCTCGGTTTCCAATGGCTTCTATCTCCTGTTTAAGCTGATCGGCATCCAGTTTGCCACCCGGTTTCGAGCCGTCTATCATCGCCACACATGCAATCTTGTATCCGTCGTGCTGTATGCCACCCACCATTGGCAGTTGGTCGTTCACCACATCTGCCATCTCACTCCACAGCGCACGCTGCATCTCCCTTGTCAGCTTATTGCCTTGATTTTGCTTGATGGCCTTGGTCATTGTGTCGGTTAAGGTAAAGATGAACCCGTCATCTTTCGTGTGCCGCATCAGGTCAAGCAACTTGTCGTAGTCGTTCTTCTCCAGAGGCACCTGCACTTCTATCTCACTGTTGCCAGTATATTCCGAGTAGGGATACTTCGTCTGGATATATCGCGCCGCGTGTTCAATGCACGCATTCCAAAGGCAGTTGTCAAATTTCTTCAAACGGTCATAGAAGAGAGCCTCCGAATTTAAGTACATTGCTGGGGCTATGTGATACAACATCCGCTTCTGGTCCCAGTCCGAAAAATCCTTTTCCGAAGCCTTGGATACGAAACGGTTCATGATGCTGTTGAATCGATCAATATCATTCACACCGTAGAACTCCAAAGCCACCCGCGACCACAGGATGATACTGTCCACATCATTGCCGTCGTAATCCATCAGTTTCTTAAACTCCTCAATGTCCTCGTCCTTACACAGTCCCGAGCGAATTAGGATGCCTAGCGAGTGAGCATAGAGTCCGAAGCTCATGTTATATGCCGTCAGGCACGACACCGACGAGAGCCATTGGTTCTTTCTCACGTCAGCTGCCTTGGCGGCATATTCATTGGCCTCGTTCTTCATCGAGATTTTCGACAGTACCTTTGCTATCTGGTAGCCCGTATCCACCTTCATCGAAGGCACGCTGATCTGGTCCCACGCCCACTCTAGGTCAGCCTTCACCATCGCCTTAAACCCATTCATGTTATCCGCGTCCGTCGTGTCCTCGACCAGGTCTGTTTCAGCATAGTATTTGCTCAGCCATACATACAGCATCGAGAATAAGTAGCACATCACGTCGGCCCGCTCCACCTGCTTCAGCATCGAATAGTGTTTGTACACTTTCTTCAGCAGGCTCTTGTCGCTGTCTTTTACCTCTGTCACTTTCTTGACCAGTTCAAGCACAGGCTTATACCTATCGGTCGTGTCGTAGGAGATCTGATTGAACAGTCGGACGAAGTAATTCCAGTCCAGACGCTTCACGTCCTTCTGCCACACATACTCCAACGCTGCCCGCAGGTAGGCTCGCGACTGCCTCTCGGCCGTGTTCATCTTCGCTATCACATCCTTCACGAAGTCCTCCTCGGTACACACTAAGGCGGCAATAGGCCCTTCCACCACTTTCAAGTGGTAGGCCGAGTTCCCCAGCACTTCGAAGATGTCTTTGAGAATGTCTTCTTTGAGTTCACGACCACTCATCACCCAATCCTCAATCTTGTCGCCCAAATTCTCGTAGTTGCGCAGCAATAATGCCTTGCAATGGGCTTGCAGAGCTTTGTCCTTCAAGTCATCAATCTCCAGATACAGGTTCTCCATGCGGTTCTTGGCATCGGCCTCGTCTATCTTCACCAGTGCCGCCACCACCTGTATCTGCAGCTTTACATATTCCACTGTCGGGAATTTGATGGTTGCCACCACCGCATCGATCAGGCTTACCACCTTCCGCACTTGCTCCTCGTTTATCTTGGGAAGCGGCTTGCAATACATCTTCAGCAGCGTCACCTTCGGCATCATCGTCAGCGAGGTGTCTATCACTAGCCGCACAGCATACTCCACGGCTTCGCCGATGTCGTCGAGGTCCTTATGGTCGGGAATCCAGAAGCGCAGGAAGTAGAGCTGGCTACTAGCGGGTAGCTCCTTCATCTTGGCCACCACCTGTGCCGCCGTGCTCTCTTTCATGATGGTTCGCATCACCGAAGCCATCTTCCTCAAGCCGTCATCTTCTATCTTCGAGTTGGCGATATCGGCTCTCTGTGTCATATTGTCATCAGCCTTCCCCTCGTTGTTGAACGAGATACTGATGGCGGTATAAAGGCGGTCTATCTGCTGTCTGTCCTTTGTCACCTTGGCCACACGGTCGATGATTTCAAGTGCTTTTTCCATCTTTACTGGTAACATCAGCTTAGCCAGTTCCAGAGCCTTGTCGGGGATGTATTCAAAGTTGATAGTGGTCGTCAGCACATCAATCTGCTGGTCTATCTCCTCGCGCATCGACTCGCTCAGGTGCTGACCAGACTGGGCTATGATGAGCAGGCATTTTAGCCGCTCTTCCATTAGGAATACGCTCTGCGTCAGCCCGTAGGCCTTTTTGTCATCGCCAATAGCAATCAGAGCCTCTATCTCGGTGTCGCTCAACTCGTTCTTCTCCAGTTCGCGGCTCACGCTACGGTTGATAGCAAAGCGGAAGTAGGCTGCTGCCTGTGTCTCAAAGTCGGTACATGCATTGTAACCGTACTCACACTGGGCATTCAGCGCTGCCTGACTCTGCTGCGCCACCAAATAGTGCTGCACATTCTCGCTGGTCAGGTAGTCCACCAGCTGCTTGTTATCCTTCACGTGCTTATAAAGAGCAGGAAGATAGACAAACTGTTCGCCCATGTCCGTGCTTTTCTCTATCACGTCTATAAGCAACAGCTCTATGTCGTTCTTCAGTCCGCTCATCCTCTCACGCAGATACTTCCTGAAATCGTCGCTTCTCAGCTCTATCGTACTATCGTCTGTCTCACCCACATAGTCGCCACACAACGCCAGTAGGCCATTCACGTCCTCATTGCTCAGTTGAAGCGTCTTCCTGACCATCTGGCGGTTCATTGGTATCTCGCAGAATGCCAGCAGAGCTATCAGTTGCTGCACATTTCCCTCCTGCGCCTCTATCCATTCATAGTCTTCGGCATAGAAGTCGTCCACACTATACTGGTAGAAGTCGCGTATCTTCTGCACGCCGTATTTCTGCAATTTCTCCGTCAAAATAGTCAACAGTCTGGCATTGCCCTTCTTGCTTAAATCATAGAAGATGGATATATCCTCCGCCTCCATGTAGGGGGCAACACCCCGCAAATAGCCATCTACGTCGTTCTCTTGAAATTTGAGCAACTCGTTGGTCTGCTTGAGTACAGTTCCCTCTGGTAGCAGTTGTTTCAGGTTCTGGACATCGCCGGAAAAGATGAAGCGGGCATTCGACACGTTGAACAGCGGTGCCAGAACGCTCTTGATGCCATCCACGAACACAACAGGCAAGTTGTCGAAGCCGTCGAACACGAAGTAAAAATAGCGGTTCTTGCCTCGTGTCATCTTGTTCAGCCGGTACACCCATGTTGTCAGATTTTTCTCGTTATTGCCGTCCTCAATGTTAGCGTTTGCCTGCTCCAGCTGGTTTTGCAGGCTGCTTACTATGGCCTTCGGATTTAGCAGGTAACGACTCCAGCCGTTGTTGAAGTACGAGGCACAATGGTTCCCATGCCGTTTGGCAAACAGGGCCAACGTCGTTGTCACGCCTACGCCCTCCACGCCCTGCACACAGAGCACCCTGTTCTCTTCCAGCTGCTCTTCCAGAAATTCCAAATACTGTTCGCGCGAGATGAGCCGCTCTCTGATACGCGGTTTCGTTTCGCTGCGATAGAACATATTCATTATCTTGGCTTCATTATTCATTTCTTACGGTGATATTATTTGGTTCTTATTACAATTCCAACGAATTATCATTCAACAGAAAATCATAGATACTCATCATCGTGATTCCATCCTCATTGCGCTGAACAGCCATCTCTATTGGTCAGAGCAAAAGTAAAGCGATTTTAAATTAAATATTCAAGGTTAATATACCTAAAGCTAGTGCTGTAGCCAAAGAAAGAAGTGTACCAGTCAACACATACTCAGACTTTTTACTGCCAGATGATGCTTCATTAAACCGAAGTATGGACTTTGCGGCAATGAGGAAACCTATAGCCTCGTATTGAGACATAACAACAAATAACAACATGAG
>CADBHI010000090.1 GCA_902794405.1 uncultured Prevotellaceae bacterium | reverse complement strand
ATTTACAATATATAGGTGAAACGTTTGTCATGAGACAAAAACGAAAATAAAAATTCCCAGGCCAGGAATTTTCAAAAGGCGGTTCCTTTTTCTCAAAACGCGGTGGGTTTTGACAAAAAGGCGGTGGGTTTTGACAAAGTTCTACTTCAAAATAGAGAAAACTGTCATGCCCCGCAAAGACTACGATGAAGAGGTCACGAGGCTACTGGATGCTATCGGCCTGAAATCCTCCTGATTTGGGACACCCCATTGCGGAAAACAGGAGCCCTTTACCCCGCAAATCGACTGCCAAAATGCGTTATGGCAGTCGATTTTCCGTATTTGGCAGTGTTTTTTCGAGGGTATTGCCTATATTTGCAAACATAAATTAATAATGTGATGATGAAATATAAAATGCTTTTTAGTTTTCTGTTGCTGGCTACGATAGTAGTAGCGACAGGTTGTAGCGGTGGTGATGATGACAATCAGAAACCGCCCACCCCCCAGAACCCAGACAGTCCAAGTGGTAACTACACGCTAAGTCTCTCTGTCACGTCGCTTAGTTTTGAGCAGGCAGGCGGACAGCAGAGCGTCACGGTGACTACCAATGCCCCAGCCTGGACGGCAGAGAGCAACCAATCGTGGTGCAAGGTGTCTCTAAGCGACAACACTCTTCAGGTTACGGCTGATGCTAACAGTGGTAATGAACAACGAACGGCAACCATCACCGTCAAGGCAACAGGAGTCAGCCAGTCACAGACTGTCACGGTGACACAAGCCAGTATAACGGATGAGTACTGCAGGGCAGACATTCCCGATGAGTGGGTATTTAATTGCGAAGCACTGGGCATTTCTTGGGTTATGGACACAAACATAGAAAACTTTGAGGTGACATCGTCCGAGCCGTGGTGCAAAGCTGAAGTTGCACCTATCCCCAATTCCGACAAAAAACAGTTAAAGCTTGAAACGGAGAGTTACGAAAAGAAGGACGCACTGGATCAGTGGCTCACTGAAATGCCGCGCATAGCTACTGTTCAAGTCAAGGGTGGAAATGCATTCAGCCACACAATCAAAGTCGTACAGAACAGCCACATATATTTCTACATTGCGACATCTCATTATCCCTTTGTTAACGGTAGTCTGGAAATGTCGCCCACAGGTGATACAAAGGAAGTGATGGTTGAAACCAACTGCTACAGTTGGACTCCTAAGGCTGTTGATGCCGACTGGCTTACGGTGAAGCGCATTGACAGTTACACACTCTCAGTAACATCGTCAGCAAGGGATGTCAACGACAATACACTCCGTAACGCTCAAGTCTATATTGAGAACGACTCTGACCCTTACAACAACATTACCATTAATGTGCGTGATGCCGATTCGGGCATACACGGCGAGGACTACCAATACGACAATAATACGGGTTGGGACTAAATTAAGCACTAATTACAAAAGAAAGGAAACAAGCTATGAAGTTTTTTAGATACCTTTTGCTCTCAAGTAGCATGGCATTACTGGCAACTGCATGTCAGGAAAACATTGAGACAATCACGAACGAGGTCTCTTATGATGGTCTTAGGGCAAGCATTGCCGACGAAGAGGCAGCCACGCGTTCCATAGTAGTTGACAATCCAGGCATTAAGCTGGAATCGTTTTGGACAGCAGACGACGAAATTGGTGTATTTGGCGAACAAGCTATAAATACGACACTGCATATTGATGCTGCCTCCATTAGTAAGAATGGCAAGGATGCTACCTTCAATGCCCTGAATGGTATTCCGACAGGCGAATTGTTAGCCTATCATCCCTATATGGCTGGTGCCAGTGCCAGCGGCGATGTGTTGCACCTCACGTTCCCAGCCACCCAGCACTACACTGAGGTGGAGCTTGTTCCACAGCCCGACCCGGAAGCCTGCGTTATTGTTGGTAAAGGCTCGAAGGGAACGGGCATCTCATTCAAGAACGTTATGGCTGTATTGAAGATAGGACAGGTGTTTGCCAACCAGACAATGGTGAAAAGAATTGAGTTTCGTGACCTCAGTGGCAAGGCAGTCTGCGGCAGCTATACCGTGGATTTAAGTCAGAACCTTCCTGTGATGGATTTCACAGGCGACGGCAAGGTAATCACGCTGGATTTGGGCAACGGTTTGGAGGTGTCAGCAGGAGGTCGCCTAATCACGTTTCTGGTGGTTCCTGCTCGTGAATATCCCAAGGGCTTCGAACTGACGTTTATCCATGCTGACGGACAGAAGACCGTGCGCACCGTAGGGTCGAAAAAAGGCAAGACACTGAACCGCAGCGTGGTTCATCCCATAGGCGACTTCGGAGACTACAGCAACATCGAGGGCATGAGTTATGAACTGAAGCCTACGGCACAAATCATGACACCCGACAAGTTGGATATGATCTCAGTAATCAGCAATGCAAAATACTATGTCAAAGACGATGATGGCAACAATATTTATGTCGATGAATACGGCCAAATTCCATTGTTCCTACCCCAGTTAGAGTTGTATGTCCATAAGGATTTGAACCCGCAGGTAGGTGGTTGGCTCATCTTCAACACACCGAGCGATGACCTGCCCGAGGGCGGCATCTACCGGATAACAGAGTGCAAGCCTTCGCCAGACGGCAACTACTTCAGGGTGAGGACTCGCCCAGAGCCCAACTTCGCAGCTCCTTTCGAGGAGCTCACCATTGGCAAGCCGCTTTTCGACAGCGAAGGCAACCTGGATGAAGATGCTGGTGTGGAAATAGATATTGCACCCTACGTGAAGGAAATTGTAGAGAAAGACGAGAACGGACAAGTCATCAACCGTTCACGGCAGCATCCCGTGCCAACCTACGAGATGGGCATTAGCGACAGGATGACACGTGCTTCGGTGACCCATACCTACGAGCCCCCTGCATTGACACTCAGCATGGAAAAAGGAAGCTGTACATGCGACGTGACTACCAATGCCTACCTGACAATGAGGATTGCCATTGGCGTCATTGCTGGTGAGTTGCAGTATGTCTACACCACCTGCAATCCGAAGTTCAAGATGAAGACCAAGTTCTCCATCTCCGCCGGCGCAAGCGGTGAAGTTCGAAGACACATCTGGACGTTCTACACTTCGGCTATCCCCATAGGCCCCGTTTTGCTCATGCCTGAATTAAGCTTCGACGGACTTGCCGGCATAGGTGGGCAGATAACCTTCTCGGCATCCAAAACGATAAATATTGACCTCGGAACCTACGGTCTTGCCTATAACAAAGGACAAGGGCTGTCATTCCGGCGCAATCAGCCTGATCAGACAGAACCCAGCGAAGACGTCAATCTAAATCTTGGCGCAAACTTAGTGGGCAGTCTCTCTGCCTACGGAGGTATTGGGATGAAGGCTGGTATCAGTGTCTATGGCATGTGTTCGCTGGGAGCCAATACAGACTTTAAACTAAAGCTGGAAACAGAGTTTGAACCTCTCCTTGGATATAGATACACTTCTGGGGCTATGAAAGTTACTTTTGGCCCTGAAGTAGAAATTGCACCCTATACGGCAATTATTGGCGGCAGGGTCAGCAAGGTATGGGATGCATTGGGATTGAAAGTGGAACTTAATCCTTTTTGGGAACGCTATCTCACACCTTGGCCGGCAAGGACAAAGTATAAATCCAACTTAAATTATCACACCAGAGATGTTGAGATAACAGGGGTTACCTATAAGAACTGGGGCGTGCCTTCAAGTTTGAAAAATGTAGAGTACGACTTGAAACTTACAAAAAAGACGCTTACAGATTGTCAAATAGCGCTGACACTTACTGAGAGTGATGCAATATGGTATCATTGGCTAGGTGAAGAAATTAGTCATAACGGAGACGATGTCGTGGGTGCTGTTTCTTGGGATGATTATGAGATTACCTACGATGAATTTAAGCAATATAACTATCCAACACTTTGGTGGGTCGGCCGAACAAAAGGGGTCGTTGGTTTGGACATTGACCATCAAAGGCAAACCAAAGAGTATGTTGTCATTGGCACGTACCCTGCAGGCACAGACAGTCTGGAACTCAAAGGAAGCTGCCATTTTACCTCGCCAGTGGCAGGAAAGTTCTATGAGGTGCGTGCTGTCCTGTTAGACGGTGTGGGTAAAACGTCCAATCTCATAGATGAGGAAACTGGAGGCTATAATCATTTCTTTGGCGAAGACATATTCGGTTATGAGTAGATCCAGTTTTAGTGACAGCTCTTTTCAAATAGAACTAACCAAACAAAGAATGCTATGATAAAAAAGGCATTGATTCTCATTTCCCTGCTCGCATGGTCTATAGGAAATTTAGCGCAGACGACCACACAGCGGCTCGTCGTTTGGCAGAAGTCGGGCGAGAAGGTCTACTTCGACATCTCAGAACTGCCCGAAACCACATTCGAAGACGGCCAGTTGGTCATCACGACCAGCAAGGCCACTGTTTATTACCAGCTGGAGAACGTGCTCCGCTACACCTATGAAGGAATCAAATCGGGGATTGACCTGATGGCAGGTGAACGTAGCGTCAGCATCAGCCGCAAAGCTGATGCCGTCACTTTTCACAATCTCCCACAGGGGACGGTTGTCTCACTCTATAGTGCCAACGGCGTACTGATAAAGCAGCAAACAGCCGACGGCCAGTCCCTCACGCTCTCTGTTAAGAATCACCCCAGCGGTGTATATCTCGTGAAGGCAGGAAAGGAAACTATTAAACTGATGAAGCCATGAGACACCTATTAAGATATTCCATCTGCTACTTGCTGACGATACTTGTGGCATTGCCGACAGGGGCGCAAGAACAGAACGCGGCATTCTATATCTACCAGAACGATGGCCACTTTGATGGTTTCTTCTACGACCAAGTACAGAAAATCAGCTACTCGAAACTCGACACCCTCGGCATCGAGCACGGTGACTACGTTTCGCAGGAGATAGTGACGGAAGACTCCATCTACCGCATCATGCTCACCGCTATTGACTCTGTGAGCTTCGTCCAGCCTGAAATTATCATCAATCCTCATGTCAGGATATTGGAGCGAGACGGTCTAATGACGTATGTCACCAATGTCAGCGACGACCACCGGACATTGACGTTTTCAAACGACATGCCAGAAGCCCTTCGGCCCAAGACTGACGACGTTCTTCTTTGTTTCGACTTCGAGAAATATGAGGACGGCTTTGGAGGCAAGGTGTTCACCGTGAATCCAAGCGGTGAAGGGCTGATAGTGAAGTTAGAGCCCATCAAGGATTTGGGCGATGTGTTCCAACAGTTTATTACTGTAGAGCAGATAGTGAAAGACAACAGCGGAGCTCCCGCCCAATGCCGCATGGCAGGTGCCGACAAGATGCGTCGTGCCCAAGGCAACTGGTCAGTTGACCCCTACAACTTCTCTGCTGACTTCAAGACCTCACTCTCATTCAGCGACGCCATCACTGGTTCGCTGGGACTTCATTTTGGCTTTGGCTTAGGCGGATCGTTTGTCTATAATATCACGAGTTCAGAATTCTTCATCAAGGCCGAGCTGACAGAGACTCTCGATCTTGGCGTCAATGCAGAGTTGGATCTCAAGCTCTATGGCAATGATGATTACAAAGACAACCTCTTGACCAGTGGTGGCGTACTCTCAAAACTTGCCAGTGCACTGGCTTTGCCATTCCCCGCCCAGCTGCCTGTAGGCAAACTGATGATGACACCGCTGCCGTTCCTACGTGCCGAGGGTCACATCAAGACGGGTATTGGATTCAATTTACAGAGCAAAAAGCTTAAACAGTCGTTCACCATCAAGGATGGCCGGTTAGAAGACTGGTCACTCATTGACCGAGATGCCGAGGCGGTGGATCCCGACTGGTCGTTCTCGGCCGAAGTCAATGGCTTCGTGCAGTTCGGCTTGATGACGCCCTTTGAGGTGAAGACCATCGAATGGCTTGAAAACATAATACAAGGAAAGATCGGCGCGACACTCTATACTGGTCCCAAGGTGAGTGGCAACCTCACAGTAGACCTTAAACAGATGAGCAACGTCGGAGGCCTTTACCAGTCGCTTAAAAGCAGTAGCATACAGTTCTCGCGTACTTCGGTGGATTTCGCCTTAGAGGCCAAGATAGGGAGTATATTTGGCAAGGAGGTCAAGTTGTCGCGTGAATGGAGTCATGCCTTCGGCACGATGAAGTGGGGTATATTCCCTGAGTTTGAACCTGCACACAACGTTATTGACCCGAAGTATCCGCGGCGCATCGATGTATCATTCGGCGTGAGCGGCGATGTGCTGTTCGACCAGAAGCTGGGCGTTGGTCTCTACGACTTGGATGGCAAGCTAATCACTTCGAAGATAAAGGATGAAGAATATACGATGTTCAACACATTCAACTCGGTCAGCGCTCAGTTTGACGACCTGAAGAACGGCAACTACCATGTGGTGCCGCTGATCTCAGGCCATACTATCTTCGGCGACGACATACCTGCCTACTTCGATTCTGAGGAGAAGGAACTGTGGATTGAGATTAATGGCCCGGAGCTGATAGCCAGCCAGACGAAGTTCAACGTCGGTCCTGAGGCTCAAACGCTGACGAGTGAACTGAGCACCAATGCCAAGACGTTAACGGTAAAGAGTAGTGCCGCGTGGGTAGAGGTCGATCGGCAGGGCCTAATTGTCAACATGAATGTCAGCCCCCTCGATGTCGATAACGGCGTGCGCACAGCAACGGTGACTGTTCATGCCACCTTCGAAGACAGTCCTGACCAAGACCTGACGATTGACATCATGCAATCGACCGACCCCAACTATCCAGTCGTTGTGATTACCCCTGACAGTTTGGAATTCGATGCTGCTCCCGGGCAGAAGATTGTCCGTGTGGTAACCAACGGCGAACAGCCTACCTGCGACGCAACGGCCGACTGGATTCACCCAACACTCATCGGCAATAAGCTGACGGTAGATGTGGATGGAACGTCGAAGGCCAGAGACAGATTCGGTGCGGTCTATGTGAGAGGTCACATGGGTGATCTGGAATGTACGGAACTTCTTGAAATCGTGCAGCACGGCGCAATAGCCCTTTCGAAATACAAACTCTACTACACCGCCGACGGAGCTGAAGAAGAGATTCAGGTGAAGCTGGGCGGCAACTTCAAGGTGACGGTGAAGACCGACGACGACTGGCTGAAGCCAGAATATGCAGATGGCAACATCAAACTCATTACCGAACCCAACTATGGCTCAGCAGCACGTACGGGCAAGGTGATTGTCACGGCTCTGGTCGAAGGTCAAGAAGTGTCGGTAGAACTTGTTGTCTATGAGCAGTCGTACATCACACTGACCCCCAACCATCTTTCCGTGAACAAGGAAGGAGACGTACTTGGCGTCTATATCGAAACCACGCTGACCGACCTGGAAATCGAGGCGGTGAACAACTGGATTGGTGTTGCCCTGAGCGAAGACCGGCGCAGAATGACGGTCTCCATTAGCGAAAACAACACTAACCAAAGCCGCCAAGGTAAAGCCGTCGTAAAAGGGAAGAAGGGCGACATCACCATTAGCGTTGCAGTCATCGTCTATCAAAGTGAAGGCGAGGAGGCAACAGGAGAATTGCAGATTCTAAACCAGTTTGTCTCACTGCCTCCCCTCAATGTCGTTCCCAGAGCCATCATGTACCAGTATCCCTACGACGACATCGTCTTCGAAACCTCGGAGTCGTGGCTTTGGGTAGAACCGAGCGACGAAACCACGCCAGGCCCCAATGGGCTGTACAATATGGCGATGGTCTGCGCCGACGACTACACAGAAGACAGCGGCCAGCCTCGAACGGCCTTCGTCTATGTGACGGCAGGCGGCATCACACAGGAAGTGGAAGTATCACAACAGTCTATCGCCGAACTGAAGCCTTATGTAAGCGTCACTGGCTCCAGGCAATTCGACTACATGGATGATCCGCATACCATGACCATCATTCCGACGAATTGCAGCAAGATCCGCGTTCACGACAATGCATCGTGGATTCACACCGATCTCGACGGTTACCTCTTGACCGTCACGGTCGATGACAACTTGTCGGATGATGAGCGCACTGGAACCATCACCATCGTGGGGTATAACGATTATGGTAGAGGCAAGACAGAAATTGAGATCACGCAGAATGCCTACGGCGGAAAGATTCTTGACCCCGGCTATGACGGCGTTATGTTCTATCTCGAAGGGAGTCAAGGCGATGGATACAACTACTACCGTTGGCTGCCCGACTTGAGCCACTGGGAGGGAACGCACCAGGTCAACAACCACGAAGGTGTCTATGGCGTCAGCACAGTCTCAGGAAACGTCATTGTAGACAAGAAGCACGAGGCTAACTACATTGTGAATTTCTATGCAAACGGGTACGTTGATTCTGACCATTACTGGACTGTCAACCTCAATATTGACCATAACGGGGTGATTCTCAACGGTTCCGTTTCTTATCACGACCACTCAAAGACCTTTGTAATCAGAAATCTACCGGCAGACAACCCCAACCGCATCGTTCCTGCCCCGATTGACCTGAGCTTCGTGCTGGACAGCATTCCCCCCGACAAACATGCCTATATCCATCGCAATTACTGGCACGACTATTCGGGCGGCGGTGCTCCCGTACAACGATACTACAACCACAGCGTGTGGGAAGCGGAATACACGAATAGTGTCGACATTGGGTCTGTCTCTGCCTTTACGTTCGTCGATGGTGTTGAATTAGTCTCTCCGGAAGCCACGGAAGTACGCCCCCGCGATTTCTCCGGCCAACCCTGCAAGATTTACATCTACCTGCGTCCAAAGGGAATCAAACCAGGGGATGACTCTCCATTGCCTTATGGATACCTTGGCATGTAAGCCCTACAGCCCTAAATTAAATGCCGAACACAGTTTTTAGCAAAAAAAATGAGCGAAAAGTTTGGCTGTTAGGGAAAAAGTATGTACCTTTGCAGCCCGAAATGAGAGTACCGCTGAGCAAATGACTCTTTAGCGGCACCCTCACTAAACAATAAACAATAAACAATAAACAAATTATGAGTCAAAAAATTCGTATTAAGCTGAAGAGCTACGACCACAAATTGGTCGACAAGTCAGCAGAGAAGATTGTGAAGGCCGTCAAGGCTACTGGTGCCATCATCAGCGGTCCTATCCCCCTTCCCACTCACAAGCGTATTTACACCGTCAACCGCTCAACCTTCGTTAACAAGAAGGCTCGTGAGCAGTTCCAGCTGTCAGACTTCAAGCGTCTGATTGACATCTACAGCTCGACCGCCAAGACCGTCGATGCTCTGATGAAGCTCGAACTCCCCAGTGGTGTTGAGGTAGAAATCAAGGTATAGTCTGTTCAAACACAGTTATAACCCATCAATCATAAGGACGGTTCCTTCATTCCGCAAGGAAGAGGGAACCGTTCTTGGAATAAACATAATAGACATGAAACAGATGAAACGTTTTATTAATGCTGCTTTGGCTTGTTGTATTCTGGTAGCCTTTGTGGCATGCAGCAAAGGAGTTAAAACCGGCTACATTATCAACGGAGAAGTTGAGGGTCTGAAGGACGGAACCGTACTGACCCTTACCGTCATGAACCACGACGACGAGCCTCCTATGGCAGAAACTACCATCAAAGACGGTAAGTTCCGCTTCGAAGGCAGTACCGAAGAGCCCATCTGCGCCAATATCGAGGTAAAGAATGTGGACGGCAAACTGAGCGTTATGCTTGGCGACGGTGAATTCAGCGTCAAAGCAAAGGTCAACGCTAAGGACGGTAACAGTTATAAGTGGCAAGCCACGTTCAGCGGTTCAGAGCTGAACGACACGTTGGCAGCCTATGAAGCCCACTACGACTCGCTTAACATCTTCTATGATGACTTTATGCGCAATCATGGGGAGACGATTAAAAAGTTCCGCTCCATGAATGAAGAGCAACAGAAGGAGTTCATGAAAACGGAGGAATATCTGGATGCCTACGGTGCTCAGAAGCGTTTCTTCGACCTGGTGGAGAAAACTGTCTTAGACATGGTTATCGCCAATCAGAATACGTTCTGGGGCCCGCTGCTGGCCATGAAGTACTACACCAAATTCACCCCCGACCAGCACGATCTCTATGAGATGTTCCCTGATGATGTCAAAAAGACGTATTACGGTAAACTGATGGGGAAAGATATGCCTGCTGCAGAAGCTCCCATAGAGATAACGATGCCGACCAACCAACAATAAGATAATAGGTATACCCTATCCATAACAAAAAACAATAACTATAATATTAACTTTATCGAGAATTATGGCAAACAATCTGTTTTCATTAGAAGGAAAGAACGCCTGGATTACCGGCGCTTCCTACGGTATTGGTTTCAACATCGCCAAGGCTTTCGTAGCTGCTGGTGCCAAGACCATTATCTTTAACGACATTAACGAGGCTGCCCTTCAGCGCGGTTTGGACAACTACAAGGAGGCAGGCATCCAGAACGTCAAGGGCTATGTCTGTGATGTCACCGACGAAGATGCCGTCAGAAACCTAGTCAACAAAATCCATGAGGAGGTAGGCCAGATTGACATTCTGGTCAACAATGCCGGTATTATCAAGCGCATTCCCATGCACGAGATGAAGCGTGAGGAGTTCCAGCAGGTCATCGACATCGACCTCGTAGGTCCGTTTATCTGCTCTTCAGCTGTCATCCCCGAGATGATGGAGCGCCGCGAAGGTAAGATTATCAATATCTGCTCCATGATGTCAGAGCTTGGACGTGAGACCGTTTCGGCCTATGCTGCCGCCAAGGGTGGCCTGAAAATGCTCACCCGCAACATCTGCTCGGAGTATGGCGAATACAACATCCAGTGTAATGGCATCGGCCCAGGCTACATTGCAACGCCTCAGACCGCTCCCCTGCGTGAACGTCAGGCAGATGGCAGTCGTCATCCGTTCGACTCGTTCATCTGTGCCAAGACACCAGCTGGCCGTTGGCTCGATCCTTCTGAATTAGGTGGCCCCGCCGTATTCTTGGCTTCACACGCCTCGGATGCCGTCAACGGTCACGTGCTCTATGTAGACGGTGGCATCTTGGCCTACATCGGCAAGCAGCCAAAGTAACATAGAAGAATTAAATACAGATACTAAGAAAAGAGGCGATATCCGAAGATACCGCCTCTTTCATTTTTCTTTACAAAAATTAGTTCAGAGCGTCAACCAGCTCAGCACCAGCCTTAAACTTGGCAATCTTCTTAGCAGCAATAGTGATCTTCTGCTTGGTAGCGGGATTGATACCCTCACGAGCGGGGCGCTCGCTGATGCTGAATGTACCGAAGCCAACGAGGGCAATCTTGTCACCAGCTACGAGAGCGTCTTTAATAGCTGCTACAGTAGCGTCAAGGGCTTTCTTTGCGTCAACTTTTGAGAGACCAGCACCAGCTGCAATCTTCTCGACTAATTCTGTTTTGTTCATACTTGTTGTTAATTAATTGATTTATAAAATAGATAAAAATTACTTCTTTGTACGAATTTCTCCGCAAATATAGGGTAAAGTATTTAGAAAAACAACAAAAAAAGGGAAAAATTTACTTTTTTAGTGAAAAAAAAATGCTTTCACCCCTATTTTGCGCTGAAAAACAGATATTTTTAGTAATTTTGCGCCCGAAATACGACAAAAGCGCTCTGCTTTACGTCGAACGGAAAAATAAAGTGTAACAAAGAAAAAAGCATATCTGAAAGATGTTTCGCAACATACCTGTTGTCACCAAGAATCTGCTTATTATCAATTTCCTGGCGTTCGTAGCCACATGGGTGCTACAGCTCAGGGGAATTGACTTGACAAGCCTCGGCAGCCTTCACTATTTCATGGCCAGCGACTTCCACCTGTATCAGTTCCTGACCTACCAATTCCTGCATGCCAATCTGACGCACATCTTTTTCAATATGTTTGCGCTGTGGATGTTCGGTTGTGTGGTGGAGAATGTATGGGGAGCCAATAAATTCCTTTTTTATTACATTTCTTGCGGTATCGGTGCTGGTATCATGCAGGAAATTGTGCAGTTTTTCGACTTCTACTTCCGCATTAGTGCGCAGGATCCGAGCGTCGGTTTTTCTGACTTATTTATCATCGGACAACAGCTGAGCCAACAGCTAAACGGATGGACGACCGTCGGTGCCTCGGGTGCTGTCTACGCCATCTTGCTGGCCTTCGGTATGATTTTCCCCAACGAGCGTATCTTCATTTTCCCACTGCCCATTCCCATCAAGGCCAAGTGGTTTGTTTGCGGTTACGCTGCCATTGAGTTGTTCTCGGCAATGAGTTCATCGGGCGACAATGTGGCTCACATGGCCCACATAGGTGGCATGTTGTTTGGTTTCCTCATGATCAAATACTGGAACCGCCACCCCGATTCCAGTTTCAACCGTTCCAGCGGTCAGCAGTTCTTCGAGAACATGAAACGGAATTTCGAGAAACACAAAAGCAGCAACAGTAACCAGACCCACACACAGGCTACTGGTACCAAAGAGGCTGACTGGGAATATAACGCACGCAAGAAGCAGAACCAAGAAGAAATCGACGCTATTCTTGACAAAATTCGCAAGAGTGGCTACGACAGCCTGACCAAGGAAGAGAAGCAGAAACTCTTTGATGCCAGCCGCAACTCATGATCAGACAGCTAAAACAGTTCACCATCAACTTAGTGGGTGGCGCCAATATCGCAACGGTGGCCCTGATGTTGCTGTCGGGCTATTCCGACAGATTCAGCCCCGTTGACTATCCGCTGTTGTCGTGCTTGGGCATGGCATTCCCCATCTTTCTGGTGATGAACCTGCTGTTTCTGTTCTTCTGGCTGATTTTCAAGTGGCGCAAAATGTGGATTCCCGTAGTAGGCTATCTGCTCGCCTATTTCCCCATCTCCCTCTACATGCCTCTGAACGTCCGACAGGAATTGCCCGAGGGGTGTATCAAGGTTCTGACTTACAACGTTTGCACTTACGGTGGAAACTTCAAATACCACGATGCCTTTGAGCGTATTCTCGACTATTTCGAGGCCCAGCAGGCTGACATTGTTTGTCTACAGGAAGACGTTGACACCTGGCGACGATACTCTTTTATCAAATACGAGAAGCAATATCCCTACAACGACACCACCCTGTTCTCGAAAACTAAAAACTCCACCAACGGCGTCGGCATCCACACCCGCTACCCCATCATCCGCGGACAAGGACACGCTGCTGGTCATCAACAACCACTTCGAAGGCACACACTTGTCGAAGGAAGACCGTTCCCGCTACCACGACATTCTGCGTGGCGAGGTCAAGGGTGACACCATGCGGCAAGAATCCATGCACATCATCGGGAAGTTAGGCAAATATGCCGCCATCCGCGCCAAAGAGGTGGAAGCAGTCCATCAATACATCGAAACACACAGGCAATACCCCATCATCGTCTGTGGCGACTTCAACGATACCCCTATTTCCTATACGCATCGCACCATGACCGAAGGACTTACCGACTGTTTTGTCAGCTCCGGCCGAGGAGTCGGTTTGTCATATAATCAGAAAGGATTTTGGGTCCGTATTGACCACATTTTGTGTTCATCTCACTTTACCCCCTACAATTGCCAAGTTGATTCAAAAGTTGACTTCTCAGACCACTATCCTATGGTTTGTTGGCTAAAAATGCAGGATAATCCTTAAAAAATGAACGAAAAATGCCAATAAATTTTCTTAACCGTAAAAAAATGCGTATATTTGCAGGCT
>CADBHI010000089.1 GCA_902794405.1 uncultured Prevotellaceae bacterium | reverse complement strand
ATCCAGTGGCACGGACAGTGGTGGATGGCCTATAGTTGCTCGACGTTTGGCAAGAACGGCTCGGCCATCGGACTGCTCAGCAGCCGCTCGCTGCGCTCTAATATGTGGAAGGACGAGGGCTGTATCGTCACTTCGCACGAGCGGAAACGCGATGCCGACGGCAAGTGGACGGGCGACAACTGGAACGCCATCGACCCTAACTTCGTCATCGACGACCAGGATACGCCCTGGCTCGTCTGGGGCTCATTCTGGGACGGCATCCAGCTGGCGCGGCTCGACTCTACGATGCACATCGCCAAAGGAGAGGTGCCACGCACCATTGCCCGCCGCTACGACACAAGCTTCAAACCCACGGAGCCTAATCCCACGTCGCGTTTTGCCGGTACCAATGCCATTGAGGCCCCGTTCATCTTCAAGCACGGCGGCTACTACTATCTCTTTGTGTCGTGGGACTACTGCTGTCGCGGTGCCAAGAGCAACTACCGTGTAGCCGTCGGACGCAGCAATAACGTCAGCGGCCCCTACCTCGACCGCACGGGCAAGGACATGGCCAACGGCGGCGGCACACTCTTCTTGGAGGGTGACAAGAAGCAGTGGGAGGCAGCCGGTCATTGTGCCGCCTACACATTCGACGGCGAGGACATCTTCGTCTGCCATGGCTATAGCGCCACCCAAAACGGAGCCGCGATGCTCATTCAGCGTCCCATCTCGTGGACGGCTGACGGGTGGCCGGAGCTGAAATAGTATAATGATCTGTAAAACAACAACACATGTATATCATGTGAAAAGGCGGTGGGCTTCGTTCAAAACCCGCCACGTTTCAGCCGAAACCCACCGCCTTTCTCGTCCGTGCAATCCGAATCATCCGCGTTCAACGATAATCATTTAGGTGTCGGTTCAAGCGAAGGTTCCTGTCTCTCTATCCAGACACCATTCTCTGACATGCTTATGAAGGTCTTTGATGGGGTGGCAAATAGTTCTACCCCACCAATGCCAGGAAGCGCTCTATGTGAAGTCACGCTGTCTGGCCAGGCTCGGACGCTACGAGTGAATTTAATTTGGTTTAATGGAACCCTGAGATTGCAAACTTCAAAAATAGGGTCTAAGGAGCGCCAAAAATCTATAATCACGCCAAAACGACGCCAAAACAGGAAAAGAAAAATCTCCAAATTGTTGATTTTCAACGACTTGGAGATTTGTCTTGTGTCGACACTTGGACTCGAACCAAGGACCCCCACCATGTCAAGGTGATACTCTAACCAGCTGAGCTATGCCGACGGTTTCTGTTTCGGGGTGCAAAATTATACAAATTAATGGAAACCGCCAAATATTGCCTTTATTATTAAGGAATTATTAACAATTAGGGCTATCGTGAGACGAATTTGAAACAAAATGAGATGGTGCATCTTGATAAAGAAACAATATCATAACTTGCTTAGAGTATATTAATAAGGTATATTAATAATAATATGTACCTTTGCAGCGTAAAACCAAACTATGGTTATAGACCACTAACAAATATTAAAAATAATTTTTCAAATGATGACACAACGTGAAACAATGTGCAAGAGGTGTCGGCACGGAATAGTGCTCGGCGCCATGCTCGTTGTTGGTATAGTCGGCACAGCTTGTAGCGGCTATGACCTGGATCAACAAGAACCTGAGGGTTTGGGAGCGTCCCGGTCTATCTATAGCTACTTGAACGAGCAGGGCAGTTATACCAACATGGTGCGCCTGATAGATGATTTGAACTATCGGGAAGTGCTGGACAAGACGGGTTCGAAGACGCTGTTCGCTGCCGATGATGAGGCCTTTGGCCGTTTCTTCCAACGTAACGAATGGGGTGTCCGCAATTACGACGGTCTGTCTTTGTCACAAAAGAAGATGCTGCTTTTTGGTAGCATGATTGACAACAGTCTTCAGGTACAGGCTCTCTCCAGTACAGAGGGTCCTACTGAAGGTAACAGTATGCGCCGCCAGTCGTCGCTCTCTATCTACGACTCGGTGCCGGTGATGCAGAAGAAGGATATTCCTGACGCCATCTATTGGCAGGGATACCGCGACCGTGGTTCGTTGGTAGTCATGCACGACATGACTCCGGTGCCTATGATTCATTTCATTGAGCGCCACATGACGAACAAGCAGATTACGAATGACGACTACGATTTTCTGTTTAACAACACCACTCATCGCCAGAGTGGTGATGCATCAGTAAACGGTGCTCAGATTGTTGAGCAGAACATCCGTTGCATGAATGGCTTTGTGAACCGCATGAGTGAGGTGATGACCCCGTTACCCAATATTGCTGACATCATAGCCACCAAGCCGAATACCACTGCCTTTAATCATTTGCTGCAGCGTTATTCTGTGCTTGACTATTGTGGTGACGATGTAACCCGTGCCTATAATGCCAATCGTGGAACCGATGTGGACTCTGTGTTCCAGTTGCGCTACTTCGCCAAGCGTTCACAGGGAGGTAAGGAATTCACGACCACTCATAACCAGAAGAGTCAGGCCAACGGCGAGTTGCCTTTTGATCCAGGATGGAATAGCTACTATATCGTTTCAAACGAAAAGAGTGAAACAGCGTTGCAGCAGGATATGGCAGTGATGCTGGTGCCCAGCAATGAAGCCATGAGCGAATATTGGGAGAACGGAGCCGGTGCAGCCCTGCGTAAGAGTTTCGGCTCGTGGGACAATGTTCCTTATTCCACGCTTTCAGAGTTTATGAAGGCCAACATGCTGTCTTCGTTCATAAGCAGTGTTCCCAGCAAGTTCCATAACATCTTGAATGATGCTGCCGACCCGATGGGTATTACCAAGGAGGACGTAGACTCGGTATGGTTAGGTTGTAACGGTGCTGTTTATCTGACCAACCGTGTGTTTACCCCCACTTCGTTTGTGAGTGTGATGTATCCTACGGTCGTGGATCAGAACATGAGCATCATGCACTGGGCCATTGACCAGTTGAACTATGGTGCCTACCTGAATTCACTGAATTCGCGCTATAGTTTCTTCTTGCCTTCGAACGATGCACTGTTGGAGTATGTCGATCCTGTTTCGTACGGTAAGCCCCAGCGCCAGATGCTTCGTTTCAAGTATGACCCCAGCAAGAAGAACAATGAGGTGTATGCCAGCATCCATAATATCGATCCTGAAACAGGTGCAGTCGGTGACTCTATCGGCGTGTACAATAACACTGGTGGTAAGAATCTGGATGCCAACCCTGTTTTGAATCGTCTTTACACGATTCTGGACGACCATGTGGTGATTGGCGACGTGGAAGACGGACATGAGTACTATCGTACCAAGGGTGGCTCAACCCTGCGTGTCAGGAACGTAGGTCAGGGTGCCCAGGGTATGCTGGTGGAAGGTAGCCGTCAGGTAAACGGCGAGACCCCCTCGGTACCTGTCGACTTTATCTATGACCAGACGAACGGTGGTAACGGTAAGACCTATATTTTGGAAAAGGGTCCCGTGCTTGGCACCCGTCAGACTGTATTCAACCTCCTGGGTCAGCATCCGGAGTTTAGCCGCTTCCGCGAATTACTTGAGGGTAGTGACCTGTTGGAGACCATCCACGACGGACGCTTTGCCTGCAGTGATACGTGCATAAGCGTGTTTAATAACTTCCATTATACTGTTTACGTGCCTACTAATGAGAGCATCGACAAGCTGATTGCCGACAAAAAGTTGCCGACATGGGACGATGTGGCTGCTTTGAATGTTGAAAACGCCGAACAGAAGAAGCTTGCTGAGCAGTACACGCAGCAGATTAATGATTTTCTGCGCTACCACATTCAGGACAACGCCATCTATATCGGTGCCGATAACACATCGAGCCTTGACAGCAGCGAAGATGGTTCCAGTACTACAGAGTATGAAACAGCCTTTATCGACAAGAAAAGCAAGACCTTCAATAAACTGGCCGTCACTACTGACAAGGCTGGCAATAGCATAGTCATCAAGGACAAGGCAGGCAATTCTCGTCGTGTGGTTACCGAGAAGGCTGGTCTTTTCAACCTGATGGCTCGCGAATACACCTATTCGACTACTGATAAGAGTAAGGCTACTATTATCCACAACTCTTCATCGGCTGTTGTCCATCTTATTGACGGACCGCTGTCTGTGGAAAATTAAAGAATTAAAAAATTAAAGCACTAAGATTATGAAACGACTGATTTTAATATTTTCATTTTTTAATTTTTTAATTACCGCACAAGCCCAGAAGGCCGGTGACATCATCAGCGGAACGGTGACTGACGCCTTTGGTCCGGTGATGATGGCTAATGTGGTGGAACTTGATGCAGCAAACCGTATCGTGGCCTCGGCTCAGACCGACATGAGCGGTAACTTCTCGTTCAAGTTGAAGAATCCTAAGGACCAGTTGCGTGTCTCGTATGTGGGATACAAAACTGTCACCCTTCCTATTAACAAGACGCACTTCACTGTGAAGATGACGGATGCCACTCAGATTAAGGAAGTGACCGTCACTTCGAAGAAACGTGCCCAGGGCAGTGGCCTTGCTATTCCCCAGAAGGAAATATCGACAGCCCGACAGAGCATTGACATGAAGGAATTCGAAGGTTTGGCCATTACTACCGTCGACGAAGCCCTTCAGGGACGTATCGCAGGTCTTGACATTGTGGCCAACTCAGGTAACTTGGGTTCCGGTACATCGATGCGTCTGCGTGGTGTGTCGAGTATCAACGGTTCCAGTGAGCCGCTGATTGTGGTCGACGGTAATGTGTGGGAAACAGGTAGCAGTACCAAGGACTTTGATTTCTCTTCGTCTAACGATGAGAAGTTTGCCGAACTGCTGAACGTCAACCCCGAGGACATCGAGAGTATTTCGGTGCTGAAGGATGCTGCCGCTACCGCCATCTGGGGTTCGCAGGGTGCCAATGGTGTGATTGAGATTAAGACCAAGCGTGGTGCCCGAGGCAAGACGAAGGTTACTTACAGCTTACGACTCACAGGCACTTATCAGCCTGAAGGTATGAAACTGCTGAACGGTGACGAATACACCATGATGCTGAAGGAGGAATATTTCAATCCCCATCTGCAGGCTGGTGCCAGTGACAATATTGATGAAATCAACTATAAGTCTGGTGGTGAGTTCTCTGAATATCAGATGTATAACGAAAACACCGACTGGGTGGATGCTGTGAAGAAGACCGGTTGGCGTCAGAACCACTATGTGGCACTGAGCGGTGGTGGTGAGAAGGCCAACTTCCGTATTGCTGCTGGTTACGACCATGAGACGGGGTCTATTATCAAGCAGCAGTTGGACCGCTTCACAACCCGTGTGGCTCTCGACTACTTTGTCAGTGACCGTATCAAGATTGCTACCAACGTGGCCCTGACCTACACTGATAACCAGAAGAACTACGCCGACCTGCTCTCTGTTGCTTACCGTCGTATGCCAAACTTGGCTATCTATGAGCAAGACAAGGACGGCAATAGCCTGGGTACTTATTATAATATGTTGCCTACGGTGAACTCAGTGTTCCGTGAGAATCAGTTGAAGGACTATAATCCTGTTGCTTTGGCTGATTTGGCAAAGAATGAGGAGACGAGCTATAACATTGAGCCGGAGTTCAAGTTGAACTACGAACTGCTGGGCATTGAAGAAGAGAAATCACGCCTGACTTATGAAGGAAAGATCGTGTTCAACATCTTCAACCGCTATAATGACATGTTCCGTCCGCTTTCTCTGAGTACTGGCGGTTGGAGCAGCAGCGATGCCAACCTGGCTACCAACAACGCATATAAGAGCTTAGGTATTACCACTACTCATACGCTGACCTTCACGCCACATTTCCGCAATCAGGATCATTCGTTGATGATGATGTTGCGTGGGCAGCTGACCAATGGTACCAGTACGAGCCAGAATACCAGTGAGTATGGACTGCCTTCAGGAACGATTACCTCAGCGAGTGCACCTGGTATCATCTCCAGCTTCAGTTCTTCTCCTGGTCAGTGGCGCAGTATCTATCTGACTTATTCTGCTCACTATGCCTACAAGAGCCGTTATGTGATTGACTTCTCAGTCCGTCGTGACGGATCGACCAAGTTCGGTCCTGAGCAGCGTTGGGGTAACTTCCCCGCATTGTCAGGTAAGTGGATTGTCAGCGATGAGCCTTGGTTCAAGCGTACACTGCCTATTGTGAGCATGCTGGCCATCCGTCCGGGCTGGGGTATCGTTGGTGCACAGCCTGGTAGCGAAGGTCTGTTCTACAGTAAGTACACGGGTGGTAAGGGCTATATGAACTATGGTTCTGTCTATCAGAGCAATGTTCAGCTGAAGAACCTGAAATGGGAGCAGAAAGAAACCTTTAACTTAGGTTTTGACTTTGGATTCTGGGATGACCGTATCAACGGTAACGTTGAACTCTATAAGCAGAAGACCACCGACCTGCTCATGACTAACCGTTCACTTCCCTCCAGCTCTGGCTTCTCTGCACTTTCCTATCAGAATGTCGGTGCCATGGAGAATGTGGGTTGGGAGTTCAACCTGAATGGTAATAATATTATTAAGATAGGTAAGTTTGGCTTTGATTTTAATATCACATTTGCCAACAACCGCAATAAACTCGTTGAGATGGACGAAACCGTGCTGGCATCGCTCAACGGCGACTTCGACCGTCAGAACGGCAGTTACCTCTCGCGTGTTGAACTTGACAAGCCTCTGGGCGGTATCTACGGTTTCCGCTACAAGGGTGTCTATCAGTATAGTAAGTACTCTGAAACGGAAGTTCCCGGTGTAAGTGGTCCAAATGCGCCTGTCGCCCGTGATGAGAACGGTGAGGTGATTCTCGATAACTATGGCCGTACCAAGCCGATGGTGTTCTGCTACACTGGTGTGGACGATGAGGACAAAACGTTCTATGGCGGTGATGCCATCTACGAAGATGTGAACTATGACGGACAGATTAATGAGCTCGATATCGTTTACCTCGGCTCGTCACTGCCAAAGTTCACTGGTGGTTTCGGCTTCAAGTTCCGTTGGGGCCGCCTGACGTGGCAAGGCACGTATGCAGGCTGAGAACATGTACTCAAACAACAACCAGAGTCGTGCCGTACTGTGGCGCTGGCGTGTTGAGGGTGACCTTGCTCCCATTCCACGTGCTCTCTATAATTATGGTTACAACTGGTTGGGCAGTGATCGCTTCGTTGAGGATGGTTCATTCATCCGTCTGAACTATACGCAGCTGAGTTATGCCCTTGCTCCGAAGACCCTGAAGAAATTCGGACTGAGCCAGCTGAGCCTATATATATCGGCCAACAACCTGTTTGTCCTTACCAAATATTCGGGAGCTGACCCTGAAGTTGGATATGGAGGTTATGGCGTAGTAACTGACAATGCACAGACACCTCGTGCCAAGTCGTTTACTGCTGGAGTTACCATTTCGTTCTAACCATCATCAAGAATCAAGAGTTATGAATATAAAGAATATTAAATACTATTTATTAGGTCTTGGTATCGGATGCGGCTTTGTTGCAACCACAGTCAGTTGCTCCGATTATCTCGATTTGAAACCATTGAACGATGTGGTGCTCGAGAATTACTGGACTAAGAAAAGTGACGTAACCAGCGTGCTTATGGGCTGTTACGAGAGCCTTTATTCAGAGGACTGTGTCACACGCATGGGACTTTGGGGTGAGGCTCGCTCTGACAATATGGTTATTGGCGTGTCGACATCTCAGGAATTGGAACAACTGGTCAAGGAAGATATTCTTCCCAGTAATTCCTATTGCAACTGGGCTTCGTTCTATCAGACCATCAACCGTTGCAATATCGTCATCCATTATGCACCGCAGGTTCAGGAACTGGATCCGAACTATACACTTACCGAGATGAAGGCTAATGTGGCTGAGGCTACATTCATCCGTTCCCTGTGTTATTTCTATCTGATTCGTACCTTCCGTGATGTTCCCTTCACACGTGAGCCAAGTATCGACGATACGCAGAACTATCAGATACCGGCTACCGGGTTTGACACAATCCTCGGTTATCTGATTGAAGACTTGGAGGCAGTGAAGGGCGATGCCCAGCTTTATTTCCGAAAGCCTAATCCCGACAAAATGCAGGAGAGTGCTGAGCGTGACAATACGGCACGTGTTACAAAACCTGCCGTATATGCACTGCTGGCCGATCTCTATCTTTGGCAAGGCAACTGGGATAAGTGCGTGGAATGCTGTAACTATGTGATTGATTTCAAACAAAATGAATTCGAAAACCTGAAGCGTAGACTGCAAAACGATGTGTATCTGTTTAATGATATTCCCCTTCTCATGGAGCAGGTGAACAACACATCGGGCAATGCTTACAATGCCATCTTTGGAGAAGGCAATTCCTTTGAGAGTCTGTTTGAGCTGACCTTCGATCAGACACTCAATACCGACAACAGGAATGGCTTCGTTGGTAATTTCTATGCTAACACCAGCGGCAACCAGTTGTCGAACGGTCGTCTGGCTCCATTCGATGAGTTCTATGGTGACCTGCCTCTTAAGAGTACAGACCTCTTCAATGCAGGCGACTGCCGTGCTTACGAGTCGATCTACCAGGCTGGTACTACACAGTATTATATTGCCAAGTATGCCGCTACAAGAGTATCTATTAACTCTTCTGCTTCACAGAGTAGCTGGAAACCAACGTATTCCTGGCGTTCCACCAACTATGCCCATTGGATCATCTATCGTCTGACCGATGTCATGTTGATGAAGGCTGAAGCTCTCATCGAGCAGGGAAATAATAATTTCGAAGATGCCTTTGCATTGATTAATGCCGTCAGCAAGCGAGCCGTTAATTCATTTGCACCTGGCAGTGGTGAAGTTCTGAAATATGCTGATTATAAGGACTCCAAAGAGGATATGGAGAAACTTGTGATGGATGAACGCCACCGTGAACTGCTGTTTGAAGGCAAGCGATGGTATGACTTGCTGCGTGTGGCACGTCGTACGGGCAATACTAAGGATTTGGCTACAACAGTTACCAAGAAGCAGCTTACCAACGTGAGCGGTATTCAGATCAAACTGGCTAATCCCAATGCGCTCTATCTGCCTTATTACCGTAATGAGTTAAAGGTGAATCCCTATCTGAAGCAGAATCCGGCTTATAATACGGGCGATGATGCTGATTTAGAGAAGAACTAATGTGCTTTGCCCTATAGGAAAAAGAATCAATCTTAAAGAAAGATAAACGATATGAAACTAAAATATTTATCATTTATACTTTATACGTTGTCATTTGGCATGATGTTTACATCTTGCTCTGATGATGACAGCGATGCTCCGTTGAACTTCTATTCTTCAGTGCGTCTTACTGCTGCCGGCTTCATTGAGTCCAATGAGACACAGTTCAGTGAGTTCAAGACCATTCTGCAGCGGAGTAACTATTTGTCTGCTTTGAAGACCTACGGACACTATACTGTCTTTGTACCTACTAATGAGGCTATACAGAATTACCTGAAGGAAAACGGTTTTGCCTCGGTCGATGCCTTGACAAAAGAGCAGTGCGACACCATCTCACGTACTCATATTGTACAGGACAAGGCTTATTTCACCACCGACATGGGCGGTGAGCTGCCTCCCGTCAATATGAATGATGACTATATTGAGATGACTTCCGATAGTGACGTCATGAATAACAACGCGTTGCTTATCTATGTCAATAAGAACTCGCGTATTATCCAGAAGGACGACTCTGTGACCAACGGTGTAGTACATGTCGTTGACCATGTCATTAATGCCAGTAACCAGTTCTTACCAGCACTGATGGAGGAGAATCCCAATCTTTCTATCTTTAGTCAGGCTCTCAAACTGACAGGTATGGCTGATTCGCTTACAAAATATAACGATGACACCTATACCGTTGACCCCGACTCAGCATGGGGAGGTAAGGGCTTCAAGGTTCCATACGGAACTGCCAACGACGGAACTGCATCCAAACAGTGTAAGACGTGGTATCCGGAAAAGCGTTTCTTTAAGTTTACTGCCTTTGTTGAGCCCGACTCGGTGTATCATTCTCATGGCATCAATAATATTGAGGATTTGAAAGCCTATGCCAAGCAGATCTATGATGAGTCGTATCCTGAGGATGCTGGCAAGTACGACAATGATCTAAGAGACCGTCGCAACCCGTTGAACCGCTTTGTCAGCTATCACCTGATTAACCGTACAGGTCCTCGTGATTATTGGGTGCATTGCCGTGGTGATATCTATACCCAGAAGTTCTTGTATAAAATCTATGACCCCGAAGACTACTATGAGACGATGGCACCTCATTCGCTGGTTCGTTTCTGCAGTAATCCTGGTGAAGAGATTTACATCAACCGCGTGGGTCTTATGACTAATGCTACAGTGCGTGGTGTACGTGTCCTGAAGAACGATGAGGGTGACAGCTACCCCCAGTCGTGCAAAAACGGCCGCTATATCTATATTGATGATCTTCTGGTCTACTCGAAGGATGTGCGTTGGAATGTGCTAAATCGCCGTATCCGTGTTGACGGTAGTTGCCTTAGCCCTGACTTTATGAATGGTCATGCCCGTATGGAGCACATGGGTAAGGAGGAAATGATGATCGGCTTCAAGAATGGCTTCCTGGCGGACTTTAAGATGCACAATGCCAAGACTTTTATTGGCTGCGGTAATGAGCAGACAGGCTGGCGTCACTATCAGGGAAGTGGTGTTTGTATCACTGGTGAGAAGTTCGATGCCTCGGTGAAACTGCCTCCCGTACCCCATGATGGTACCTATGAAGTGCGTTTAGGCTATTCACTCGGTGATGACCGTGGTATCGCTCAGGTTTATCTGAACAATGATCCTTGCGGTATTCCTATCAGCTTCCGTAATTTCGATGCCAATGTAGGTTGGGAGGCTGATACTGATGATGAAGAGGAGAACAAGGCCATCGACAAGTCCATGCGTAACCGTGGCTTCATGAAGGCCATGGATAGCTATGGCAGCACTTCGGAGCCTTTCCGTACCTATAACAACGACGTACGCCGTATCTTGGTGAAGCAGTATCTGCGTGCCGACCAGGAATACTGGCTGCGCTTCCGCCAGATCCTCGAAGGCAGCACGCTTTACATGTCTATCGACTATATTGAAATCTGCCCCAAGGACGTTTACGATAGCCCAGACGGTGAAGACCGCCATTAAGCGGACTACGCTCTAACTGTAATAAAATAAATGAAAAATGAAAGATATGAATAGCAAGATAACCAAACGACATCTGATAGGTTTGTCATTTGTCATTTGTCATTTGTCATTTAGCATGATGCTCGCATCATGTTCTGACTGGGACGGCCACTATGAGGATCCGGCTTCTTTGGCTGACAGCGAGCCAACTCTTTGGCAGATGATGCAGCAGCGTTCTGATATTAGTGACTTCTGTGAGGTGCTTAGTAAGACCAAGATCTACAAGCACCACAAGAAGACGGACGTTAGCTATGCTGATTTGCTTAACGGTAATCAGACATTTACCGTGCTGGCTCCAGTTAATGGTTCTTTCAATAAGGACTCTTTGCTCAACCTGCTGGCAACTAATAGTGGAGATTCAATGGTGGAGCGCTCTTTCGTGGGCAATCACCTCTCCTATAGCCTGGCCTCAAGTGTGGCAACGCCAACTGATTTCTACCTGCTCAACACCAAGCGTGTAACCATCGAGAACAATCAGGCAATGAATATACCCATTAAGGAGTCAAACGTTAAGGCCAAGGGCGGTATTATGCATGTCATCCAGAATACGATGCCTTATCGTCATAACCTTTATGAGGTAATGCTCCATGATTCGCGCTTTAGCTCCATTGGTGCCCAGTTGAGCAGCTATCAGCATGACGAGTTTAACCCGACTCAGTCGGTTGAGGGTGGTATGGTTGACGGAGAGCAAATATATGTCGACTCCGTGTTCGACGAACGCAATCTTCTCTTGGAGTATGTGGGTGAGCTGGCCGATGAGGACTCATCCTACATCTTCGTGGTTCCCGAAGCACAGGAATGGCAGCGGGTATGGCAGGAGGCGATGGATCACTTCCACTACGATTCTACTGTTGAGGATGGCGATTCGCTGCAACGTTTCTGGGCTAACAATGCCTTGCTTAGCGATGCCATTTTCAGCCGCACCATCCAGTCTTCTACTAAGGATTCGCTCGTTACTTATCAGTACGACAGGCGTTATCCGCAATACCATGTGTTCCACCGTCCTTTCGAGGAAGGAGGAATCCTCTATGGCGCCAAGGCTGAGGAGTATAGTAATGGAACGCTCTACACCACACCTAAATGGCCATTCACACCGTTCTCTACCTATTTCCGTGAGCTGAAGTTTGAGGGTGAACGTACAGGACTGATTATCAATGATAATCTTTGTACCTATACAACCCGCATCCATGCTGCCGACAGCGTGTCAGAGAACGAGTATCTGGTCATCACGCCGACAGGTAGCAATAGCAACTGGTCAATGACGTTCAAGATGGAGAATACGCTGGCTGGTGTTTATGACGTATGTGCTGTCATCCTGCCTCCTTCGGTGTATGATCCTACTGTTCAGGGAAAACCCTGTATGTTCGTGGCTGAAATCAATTATGTGGATGAAAATGGTGAACCCCAGACCTTTGACTGTAATAAGACCAAGTTCACCAACGACCCCACTCGGGTTGATACTGTGGTGTTGGCTGAGAATTTCGTGTTCCCTGTATGCAATTATGGCGAGACGAACATTAAGTTCTCTGTCAAGTTGCAGTGTAGCATCCTTGCTCGAGAAGCCAGAAACTATTTCCGTGAGATGTTCCTCGACTGCATTTACCTGCGTCCGAAGAAAAATGTGTCTACTGAACAATAAATATGAGAAGCGATATGAATACAAAAATAAGAAAGATGATAGCCTTAACTGGTTGCTGGCTGCTGGCCGTGGGTATAGCCGTGGCGCAAGATTTCAAGACAGTAAGCGGTACGGTGACCGATGCTGCCACTGGGCAGCCACTGGCTGGTGTCATTGTCGAAGCCTATGGCAATCATAATTACACTTCGATGACTGACGACAAAGGTGCCTATGAGTTAAAGGTTCCTGAGTATGTAAATAGTATCAGCCTGCGTGTCGATGGTTACCAGCTCTTACAGAAAGCGGTCAGCCAGAAGACGGAGCAGACCGATGCTCAGCTCTATCCCAATACTTTCAGTCCTATCTACCAGACTTCCACCACTCCGGCCGTTACCCGTACAGCTCTGAATTTCGACAATACGGCTCGTCAGAGCATCGACCCGCTGGTGGCCGAGCAGTTGGGAGCTGACATCCATTCGGTAACACGTAGCGGACAGTTGGCAATGGGTAGCACCATGTTCATGGGTGGACTTACCAGTCTGCAGACTAATGCACAGCCGCTGGTCGTCATTGACGGCGTTATCACTGACATGCAGTATAATCGCGAGATGTTGCATGAGGGATATTACAACAATATTCTGGCCAATCTGAATGTTAACGACATTGAGAGCGTGACTGTGATGAAGAACGGTACTGCACTTTATGGTGCCAAGGCCGCTGCTGGTGTACTGCTCATCAAGACGAAGCGTAACAAGTCGATGGCTACCAAGATTGATGTGACCATCAACGGCCAGTATCAGCTGATGCCCCGCAAACCTAAGATGATGGGTGCTGACGACTACCGCCTCTATGCCACTGAGATGCTCTCAGGACTCACTTCCGACGTAAAGAATCTGGAGTTTGTCAATAACGATCCCACCAATTATTATTATAATACCTATCATAATAATACGGACTGGTCGGACGAGGTTTATCACAACACCTTCGTTTCCAACTATGGTATTAACGTACAGGGTGGTGACGATGTGGCCAACTACAACTTGTCGGTGGGCTATTCACTGGGTAATGCCACTTTGCGTGGCAATGACTTCTCACGTTTCAACATGCGACTGAACAGTGACATCAATGTCATAAAGAATCTCGATGTTCGCTTCGATGCATCTTACAGCGATGTCACTCGTGACTTGCGCGATGATGGTGCCAAGGCCGACCTCTCGGTGGGAACTATTAGCTCTCCCAACTTCCTGGCGCTTGTCAAGTCGCCTTTCCTGGCTCCATACGCCTTCGACATCAATGGCAATCCGAGTCACTATCTGGCTGCTGCCGATGATTACGTGAGCAAGGTCTTCGAGGCTGATGGCGAAGTTTATGCCAATTCAGTACGCCTGGCTAACCCGTTAGGCATTCTGGATCTGGGCGACGGCGAGAACCGTAACCAGGCAGGTAACCGTATGGTCAGCTTTAGCGTTACGCCGCGCTATAGTTTTGGAAAGCACCTCTCGCTGAGCGAGCATTTCAACTTCACGCTTGTCAATACCAACGAGAACTATTACCTGCCGTTGGAAGGAACGCCGCCTTTCCGCCTTTTGGCATCGAGCGACATTCAGGTGGAGAACATGGCCCAGAGTATGGCCGCTCGTCAGAACAGTATCATGAGCGATACTCGACTGGCTTGGCAAAACCGTTATGGAGCTCATAAGATTGATGTATTTGGTGGCGTGCGCTATCAGAGCAGCAGCTATAAACTCACTGCCCAGCGTGGTTACGATACTGGCAACGACAAGTACCCCAGTACAGGTAATGCCCGCAATTACCGTTCTACATGGGGTGCCGATGATAAGGCACGTGACCTGACCTGGTACGCTCAAGCCGACTATAACTGGGCTGAAAAGTATTATGTCCAGGCAGGCCTTTCGGCTGAGACCAGCTCATGCTTTGGCGATGATGCCGACGGACTGAAGATCTGCGGTGTGGTTTGGGGACTCTTCCCCAGTGTCAATGCTGCATGGGTGCTGAGCAACGAGAAATGGCTGGCCGATGTCAAGGGTATCGACTACCTGCGCTTGAATGTGGGCTTTGATGTAACGGGTAACGATAATATCGACTACACGGCATCAAAGACCTATTTCGTGGCCAACAACATGCTGGAACAGAAGGTCGATGGCAAGTCTATTGGTAATATTGGTAATACGTCGCTCAAGTGGGAGACCACCAGCCGACTGACAGCCGGACTGGAAGGTAACTTCATCAACAACCGCTTGAATGTGCGCTTCAACTATTTCAAGGGTTGGACCAAGAACCTGCTTACCTTACGCCAGTTGGCATGGACCAGTGGTCTGGCTCAGAACTGGAGTAATGACGGTAAACTGGAGAATGAAGGCTTCGAAGCCGCTGTGGGCGTCAAGGTTCTTAACCTGAAGGACTTAAGCTGGGAAATCGGAGCCAGTGCCGGACACTACGTGAATAAGATAACGGCCTTACCCGACAACAACGAACCGTTCTTGACTGAGGCCTATGGCGCTACCATCCTTTCACAGGTAGGTACTGCTGCCGGCGTGTTCTATGGCTACATGACCGATGGCGTCTATGCTACGAAGGCTGCTGCTGATGCCGATGGCTATTATCTCGTGAACGACCGCGGGCAGCGTCAGTATTTCGGTGCCGGTGACATGCGTTTTGTCGACAAGGACCAGAACGGCATCATCGACGAGAACGACCGTTTCGTCATCGGCGATCCCAATCCCGATGTCTATGGAAATATCTATACGCGCCTGAACTGGAAGAACTGGGCGTTGGATGCCGTCATGCGTTATTCTTTGGGTAATGATGTCTATAACTACCAGCGTTCGTTGCTCGAAGGGGGCTCTCGATTCTATAACCAGACAACGGCTATGCTGTCGCGTTGGACGGCTGAAAACCAGGTCACCGACGTTCCCCGTATCAGTTATGGCGATCCGATGGGCAACTC
This sequence comes from uncultured Prevotellaceae bacterium, assembly GCA_902794405.1. GTDB lineage: Bacteria > Bacteroidota > Bacteroidia > Bacteroidales > Bacteroidaceae > Prevotella. The sequence goes on along the minus strand of CADBHI010000089.1, from coordinate 4,347 downwards.
TCGTTTCAGCGACCGTTGGATTGAGGATGGCAGTTATCTGCGCTTGAGCAATGTCACCCTGAGCTACACCATTCCTATCACCAGTACCTACTTGCAAGGTATCACGCTCTGGGGTGGAGCTTACAACATCTTTACCCTGACACGCTATTTGGGTAGTGATCCCGATTGTGGCGTCAGCGGCAGTACTCTGTTGCAAGGCATCGATCGCGGCCTTCTGGCCAGCTCGCGTTCCTTTGCCCTTGGTGTGAAGATTAACTTATAATAGAGAATTGATAATAGAGAATTCATAATTATGATTACCAAAAGCATAAAATATTTCCTCATCTGTCTGTTGTGCTGCAACATCGTTGTAGCTCTCACAGCCTGCTCAGACCTCATGGATACCGATTCTGAGCTCGTGGAAAACCTGGAGGACAACACCCTTCAGCAGCCAACCGACAGCGTCTATAGCGTCATGGGCATCATCTACAAGATGCAGGCCATTGCCGACCGTGTGGTTCTCTTAGGCGAACTGCGTAGCGATTTGGTCTCGACTACAGCTTCGGCCAGTAGCGATCTGAAGGCAATCTCGAATTTCACGGTCGATACCAAGAACGCCTATAACCGCATCAGCGATTATTTTGCCGTCATCAACAACTGTAACTATTTCCTCAAGAATGTCAACAAGGATTTGGTCAAGAACGACCGTAAGGTGTTCGAGTCGGAGTATGCCGTTGTCAAGGCCTATCGTGCATGGACCTACCTCCAGGTGGCAATGATCTATGGCAGTGTACCCCTCATCACCGAGCCGCTGCTCACCGAGGAGGCTTCCCTCGAGGCCATGAACCAGAGTCCAAAGGGCATCGTTGATATCTGCAACTATTTCATCGACGATATCAAGCCTTATGTTGATACTAAGCTGCCTAACTACGGACAGATCAACAACCTGAACTCGCAGAAGTTCTACATCCCCGTCCGTGCCCTGCTTGGCGACCTCTGCCTCTGGGCTGGCCGCTATCAGGAGGCAGCACAGTATTATCACGACTATCTGGCATTGCGCACTGCCCCTGTTCCCACTGGTACTTCAAGCGCTAACTGGGCTGATGCCAGCACCAAGGAGTTCCGTCGGGTCTCCAGTTCGCTTTCTTACAACGCCTCAAACGATGAGTGCCTCTCCTACATCCCCATGGAGAGCAGTGAGTTCTACGGCATTAAGAGCGACTTGCGGAATATCTTCAACTCCACCAGCACCAATCAGCAGTATGCTCAGGTAGAGCCAACCGCCCAGATGCGTGAGCTCTCGGCCGCTCCCACCTATTGCGCTGTCTATACCAAGGTCGACGGCTCCCTCGACACCATTCCTGCTCCTAAGACAAACCTCGAGAGTAAGGACTATGTCGGAGACCTCCGTTTCGTCAGCACCTACAACTGTCGGGTCTCCAATCAGGAACGTTATGCGCGTCTCTCTAATGAGATACAGACCTTCGACAAGCTCAACAACAGCGGCGTAACGCTCTACCGGGTCAACATCCTCTATCTCCGCTATGCCGAGGCGCTCAACCGGGCTGGCTTCCCCCAGGCTGCCTTTGCCATTCTGAAGTATGGCCTCTATCCTGATATCGTCAATAAGTATATCGATGACACCGAACGGGCTACCGGTGGCGCCTTTATTACTTTCGATGGCGATAATTTCTCTCAGGAGAACACACAGGGTGTCCATTCGCGTGGATGTGGCAGAGCCGATTGCGACACGCTCTACCAGATACCTCAGCCCGCTGCCGCTATGGCCTCTCGTGCCGATACCGTTGCTTATCAGATTCCTCTGGTTGAGGATCTCATTATCTCCGAAATGGCGCTTGAAGGTGCCTTCGAAGGCTATCGCTACTACGACCTCATGCGTGTAGCCCTGCGTCGTGGCGATGCCAACTATCTCGCCGACCCCGTAAGCCGCCGAAGCGGTAAACGCGACGAGACTCTCTATGGCCTGCTCAGCAATCCCGCCAACTGGTATCTCAAGAAATAAACCCCTTTTGGTGCGTTTATACTTATTTCCCGCAAATTCCTGACTGAAAAGTTTGGAGTTTGCGGGAAATTGTTTATCTTTGTAGCCGTGTTTCTAAAGATACACGAACTATTTGTTGCTCTCTACTGAGTTCAAAGATAATAATAACAACTAAATTCGAACAAACAATGAAAAAGATTTTTTTAGGGATACTGATTGTAGTTATGGCCAGCGCTTTCATGTTTATTGGCTGTAAAGGTGATGACGAACCTGTAAAGACAGAAGAACCCGTCAAACCTCAGGAAACAACGGAAACTACTGACATGCCAGAACTGAAGTTGGACTTCGAATCGATGTCCGAATGGTACTTAGCAGCAGTCAAGAAGTGTCACCCTCTGATACAACAGGTGTGGAACAGTAGTGCCGACCCTAAAAAGTTCAATTTGTTGCTGGTCAAGGAAACGAAGGATAAGGTGTATCTCATCACCCCGGAAGGGAAACGCGAGGTGAAGGAGTCGGAATGGACTGATGGCTTCCGCACCGCTCTACAACAGTTAGATGCTTTCAGCCACTTAGAGTTTGACGGGAAGCACTGCACTATGATATTGTGCTCGATTAAGAGATTTGACCAGATGGATCAGGCATTGAAAACGATGGGCTATAAACCGATGACAGACCTTGAGAAGGTTTGTGAGAACCTTGCCCTGTTCTATCATGAGTCGTTCCATCGCTATGTTCAGGAAGGTGAAACAGGCTGGTCACGTGATAAGACGGCCTATAATCGCAACAATTCCTACCCCATTGTCTACGAGCCACGTATCTACCGTAAACTTGCCCTGTTCGCGTTGAAGAAAGTATGGGATGACCCTAACCAGAAGGATGCTCAGTATGCTCGTGCAAAATACTGGACCCAGAAATACGAGGCTGCCTTTCCGGAAGAGGCAGAGGGCATCAAGAGTACCGACATTGTTGAGTCAACGGCAGAATATTTCGGACGTACACTCGTTCATCGTGCTGTCTCAGAATTCCCAGAATTGTATGACATCGATACGGTCAACCTAACAGCCAAAGTTGACGGCGAAAGTTACATGATGTCATTAGCTGTCAGTCTGCTGTTCCGTGATGGCCGAGTGTCTGAAGCCATCGCCGCCATGACCTCTGGAAAGATGACGCCCATCAACATTCTTCTGAAAGATGTAGCTGCGCCAGCCAACTATAATGAAAGTCAGGATGCAGCCGACATGGGAGTCATTCGCACAGCTATGGACAATATATGGGGGGCCAGCAGTCCCTTCATCCAACCTGTAGCCCAGTTGACAGATCAGCACAAGGCAGGAAAGGCCGTTTATTTAGTTGTTTATACCAAAGGCGGCTACTTCGGCAGTGAAGGAACCTTTGGCTTGACAGAGTTCAACGGACTTTCATGTAGTATAAATTTCCAAACCGTCGAGGATGACTTTGAGATATCAGGCGTTACCATCCTACAGTATAGTAACTATTACTTCATCCCCATTCAGACGGCAGACAACCTGACGTTGGCAAATGAAGAGCCGATAGAGGCATACACCTCAGATGTCTATGGAATCACCTGCGACCTAAAAGCCACGCTGACAGCTGTCAACGGTGTGCAAGGATTTACTCTTACGTCGTTACCCATGAACGTGGAACGAGGCAAAGACAGTCTCGGCAATACGTACTATTTGTGTACAATCCCTGCCCAATCTTATGTAAGCAACTAAAAACAAGGCCTCCAGACGGTTTGGATACCACCTCTTTTCCCCTTACAGCTTCACGCTCGAGATGTCTACGAGGCCATTGATGATGGCATAGATGGTGAGGCCGGCGGGGGAGTGGATCTGTAGCTTGCGGGCGATGTTGCGGCGATGGGTGATGACGGTGTTGACAGAAATGAAGAGATGGTCGGCAATCTCCTTGTTTGACATGCCCTGTACTAAGCTGACGATGACATCGCGTTCACGGTCGGAGAGGGCATCGGCATTCTGGGCGGCACCGAGTACCATCCCGCTGATGTTCTTCGTCACGTCGTTCTGCTTCGATAGCTGCTCCAGGCGGCGGATGGCGGGTACAAAGATGCGGTCCTCGACCATTGCATGCTGACGTAGCCATTCCTCGTTGTCGTAGATGTCGTGGAGCGTGGCGGTAAGCTTGTTGTTGTGCAGTCCGTCGGACGGCAGGTACTTGATAATCAGTAGCTTCAGCTCACGCAGTTTCTTGTCGGCCTCCTTGTGGTGCTTCGAGAATGTCTCGATGCTGTATTCCGTCGGCGTCTTACCATCGAGAAGAGCCTGGACGTATGGAAACAGCGTCTTCTGTTCGTACATCATGTGACGTCTGATCTCATGGGC
>CADBHI010000088.1 GCA_902794405.1 uncultured Prevotellaceae bacterium | reverse complement strand
CACTCGTTCAGCGACGGCAACAAGCGTATTGCCGCCACGTTGTTCCTTTGGTTCCTCAACAACAACCACATTCTCTACCGTGCAGATGGTTCCAAACGCTTGGCCGATAATACCCTCGTTGCCCTAACGCTGATGATTGCCGAGAGCAGGACGGAGGAGAAGGACGTGATGGTGAAGGTTGTAGTAAACCTAATAAATCAGCAAAACGTATGATAGAAGCTTGCGCTTGGATAGCAAGAGAAATATTGTAATAATAGGCAACTGTCAAGGAATACTTACAAGTTCATAAAGACGTAATTCGCGATTCGCGTCTACTTTTTGACAAAAATGTTTGCATACGAGAAATTTATTTGCTAATTTTGCACAAAGAAAAACAATAAAAAAACTAAAAACCTCATATAATGTCAAAAGTATTTAGTATTACGCCTAAACGAACTAAGCGTTCCAATGGGCAGGTGTTGACACCAGAAATGGCTATCACGGTGACGACACGCTCTCACACCACGACTCCATTCTACAATGGAGCTGTAGAGATTAAAGAGCAGTACATGCGCATGTATCAGTTTGATTACAAGAAAGCATGTTGCTCAGTAAATGATTTTGAATTTGAGAAGTTGGACTAAAAAAGTATCTCGTATGGAAAAGATTATTCAGATTCTTAAAGATAACGGCATAGCAATAGTATGCTTCTTATCCATTTTTGTTATTGCTTATATTCTCCACTTGTTTGGGGTAGTAGAGAGTTTCCAACAGTTTGTTGTGGTTTTGGCAAGCGCTGCTGCAACATACATCATCGTATGTGTTACCATAAGTTCTCAAAGCAAGCATCAACTTGAGATGCAACAAGAATTAGCAATGAAGCAGAGCGAACTTCAGAAAGCTTTGATGGAAAACGATGATAACGCAAAACGTAATTTTGAGATTTACAATGCTAAATTAAAAGTCTATTCAGACTTTGTCTCGAAGATGTATGGTATACTTGGTGATAATAAGATAGATCAAGATGAGATGCTTGACCTTAGGACGAACATCTTTGGACAGGTTAGTTTCTATGCCACTGGAGACATTCTTAAAAGTATCAATGAAAAGCTGGCAACGGTAAAGAACTATACTGATGTTGAGCCGATGCAGAAAGTCTTTGCAGATATTGCAAGTATCCTGCAAAAGGATTTACGAGCAGACTGGCCTATAAATGTTAATAATGCATACGCTTTATGGGGGACCTTCAACAAACTATTAGATAAGGTTGATTCTGAAGAGCAAATGACAGAGAATGATGTGGCTGTCATTCCGGAAGTCACAAATAGTGAGGCAGATAGCGAAGATGTCCCACCTTGTATCAATAAAAACTTTTGGCATTTCACGATGTGGAGTGCAGACGAGCAGATAAAGGCATTGCGAAACGGTATTTACGAATTGAACCTCGTGGAATATAACGAGGACTGGAGAACAAATCAGTTAAAGCGGGTTGGTAAAGATGACCTAGTATTTCTTTTCCGTTCTGGCGGATGGGGATATATGGGAGTGTTCCGTGTCAAGGGCTGGCGTATATTTGAATTCGATGGAGAGGGTAATATCATAAAAGAAACCTTGAATGTTTTTGGTGAGCCGCAAGTTGAAATCACTGAAAAGGCCCAATGCGAAAAAGATCGGCAACGTAGTGACATCTATAATTCGAAGGACGATGGAGCCACATTGTCTTCAAGTATTATTGTTGAGCCATTGGCTTTCTCCAGAAAAGGAATTGGCAATCCTGGTGGAGTCTATCGCCGAACCATTTCGTCATACGATAGAGAGTATGGAATGAAACAACTTGCCCGTTTTATGGCTATCATAGATGACCCGAATCTCTATAACGTTCACTACGATGGTGAAACGACAGTAAAAATGGGTTGCAACCGTGAGTTGTTTGAGAAAATTCTTGCCAGTGGCAATATACAGCCCGCGCTACGCAACGAAAAAGGTGATTGGTTGTAATTTTGGAGCAGTACATGCGCATGTATCAGTTTGATTACAAGAAAGCATGTTGCTCAGTAAATGATTTTGAATTTGAGAAGTTGGACTAAACATAACAAATGATATGAAGGATTTTATTATCAAGTATTACGATAGAATGAGAGATCATCTGCTGGAAGCAAACGCAGAAGATACTGATATTGAAAGCATCGCCTTTGAAGTTGATAGACTCAAAGAAGAATATTATAACGAAACGGACGAGAACACGGCTTCAACTGATTCTGAATTTGAAGAACAGGATGCAGTGTAGGGTCTATTCAAAAAGTTTGACCGTCTGCATGGTGAGGATTCCAACTTTGTGGTAAGGGATGAAGAAAGCCTATTGGCAAAGAAAATAGATTTAGGTTTTGGCATTGATAATTCACCCTGCCCTTATTCTGAAGAAGATTTCCCCAAGATTCAAAAGAATATAATCAATTACATGATTAAACGAGCAAAAACAGCAGAAGACGAATATTCAAAGCCATTATTGAAAGGTGATGCCCAGTCGCAACTGTCACAAGAGCAGATGGAATATATCATCAATAATATAACTCGTGTCAGTCACTCTCTAACTGATTATGTGGATAATCATGATCATGATGACTGGAATTGGCAAGCAGATTGCCGCTTCATCGTACAATATGTATTCGAGAAAGCAGCAGAATTAACTTACATAGTGGCCAAAGGAGAGAATTCTGATGAAATTGGATATGATATAAGAGAAGCCTTCACTTATTTCCAACTTTCTGTGCCAGATACTTTCCAGATGAAATTAGATAGTGTAGTGGATAAAATAGATAGTATTGTGTTGGACACCACAGACTTTATAGAGAATAACGACTACCACTTATGCAATAAATTAACGTGGTTCTATCCCATGATTTATAACGCAGCACTTAATGGCATGTTTTATACATTAGAACAAAAATTGTAAAACGCTTATGATAGACTATGATATTCTCGATATTAACGAAGCAATCGAAGGTTTGTCCTACGAGGAACAAATAAAACACCTTAATGATAGGGAGGACGAAATAAACGAAGCCCTTGAAGAGTTGAATACTCTTTTATCTGACGTTAAAGGAAGAAAGGACGAGATTGAAGATCAACGCCAAAAGGGAGCATGTGACATAGTTCTTCAGGCCCTTAGCAATGCGGGCTTTAATATTCCGCTCGACGAGAATGGTAATTTGTCCTTTGCTTTTGAAGAAGCGACAATAACTATTTTCATGTTTTTCTCTGGCAGGATAGATTTTTACTTCAAAGTTGATAGGAACCAACTCACTTACCGCAAGATGATTTCATCATTAGTGCCCGACTACAAACAGGATGGCAATTTCTTCTACAAACCCGTCTCAGAAGAATCCCTATGTGAGGAAATTGTCAGTTTGGTTAAGAGGCTTAATAAGTAGTGTGGTACAATAGAAACTGCTCCAATTATGATTTTGATTTCGTGAAGTAGGATTAAATAAACAAGAATATGATTAATTTTTGGCAAATGCAATTACATCCTGGAGATTCAAGTTGGAATTTAGAAGAAATAGAAAACATCCTTCTGAATTTTTCTGTGATTGGGATGGGTATTGAGTGGGATAATGACAGAGGTGCTCCTAATCGTTTTAGAAATGAAGTTCAAATCGGAGATATTGTTGTTATTAGACATCAAGGTGCTCCACGTTATTTGGTAGAAGTAACAGGAGAATGTAAAACGAATGAAGGTAACAATAAATTAGATGTATGGTTTGAATTGTTTAGAAAGGTGAAGATCCTTAGTGATAAAGGAGAATACTATAGAGATAAATATCATACAGTAACAAAACAAAGGTGGACTGATGGACTTTTTGCACCAACAACGTTTCAGACAGCAAACAACTGGAATTTTGCGAAATACTGGTATGTTGACATAATAAATAGAAATAATATGGAAAAACAAGATTCTAATAATAGTTCTAAAATCCAAGCAAACATTATTACTGTTGGAAACTTATTAAGAGTCAACAACCTTTGCATTCCACCATACCAACGGCCTTACCGTTGGACTGAGAATAATGTCCGACAATTGCTTGAAGATGTACAGCAAAGTATGAATGCAGGCAAGAAAAACTACCGTATAGGTAGTGTCATTTTGTACAATAACAAGAAAGAGAACACCTTAGACAACACATTAGACATTGTAGACGGTCAACAACGACTTACCACATTGTTTCTTTTATGGAAACTTTGTGGTGTCCTTGAAGGTTATTCCTGTCCTTTGAGTTTTGGTTCGGAATCATATGAATCTCTCAAGAACAACTATGCATTTATCAAGGAATGGCTTGAAGAGAATATTGGAAACGACAAGAAACGCTATATTACGTATATATTCGATGCGTGTGATTTTGTTAAAATCGTTGTTGATGATCTCACGGAAGCCTTTCAGATGTTTGATTCGCAAAATGGTAGAGGAAAAGATTTAGAAGCATATAATCTATTGAAAGCGTATCATATTCGTGCTATGGAAATGGAAAGTAGGGAAGAGAAAATCCGTTGTGATAAGCGTTGGGAAGAAGCCACACAATATGATCCTACATCCAAAATCAAAGTTGACCCAAACATAGATATATTAAAACAATTATTTAATGAACAATTATACCGAAGCCGTGTGTGGAGCAGGCAAGAGAGTGCTGGCGAGTTCTCAAAAAAACATATAGATGAATTCAAAGGTTTTACCATTGACAAAAATCATCCTGCAATGTTCCCATACCAAAATCCCCAGTTACTACAATATCTGACTGCAAAGTTTTACGATACCATTCTTTCTGGCACCGCAGCTACCAAGAATCGTTTTGAATATGGCGACAACGAGCATATTAACCCCTTTGTGAATGTCAATCAACAGATTGTGAATGGCAAAGATTTCTTCGATTATGTTGAAACCTATGTTGAAATATACAAACAGATGTTCATCAACATAGGTACTTACCAATTAAGCGAGTTTAAGGAATTTTACTATACTCACTGCCTAAACTATAATTGGAATGAGGAAACTTACTCTGAAATAAAGGAAAATAGAAAGATGGACTGGGCGTTCAAGCCTTCTTGGCCTGCTGCGAGAACAGGTGACTCCTATTTACGAGAGGCATATAAGTCACTTGTATTTGTGTTGTTCGATAAATTTGGGGAAAAAGGATTGAACAGACACTATAAAAACCTTTATAGACTGATCTACTCTAAGAGACTGCAAAAAAGTCAGGTGAGATACAAATATGTAGCAGACCTACCCTGCGAGTTCTTCAAGATTATAGTTAACGCTAAAGATTTGGCAGATTTGGCGGAAATAGATAAAAATGCAGCCAAATTGTCACAAGAAGATTACGATGCAACAGATAAAATTAACAATCAAACAATCATTAACTTCATAATAGGGAGAAATCATGGAAACTAAAAATTTAGAAAAAAGTATACACGATATTTTTGATGATCAAAATAAGTACATCATACCACTGTACCAACGCAATTTTTCTTGGAAGAGGGAACAGATTGAACAGTTGCTGCAAGATGTATTCTCGGCTTTTAATCAAAACCCGAAGAGTAATTATTACATTGGCAGTCTTGTTGTTCTGAAACGTTCTAATGGGGATTTTGAGGTTATTGATGGCCAACAGCGACTAACCGTTTTATCCCTTATTACCAAAATATTGGGTATCAACAAAGAGCCACGTCTTTTCTATGATTCTCGTCCTGAGGTGGAGGAGTTTTTTAAAGCATTCTACACTCCTGGGGATGGGATTTTCAACATGAGTTCTTCACAAACTGCACATCTGAGAAATGCTATTGGTTTTATCAATGAAATTGATTTGGATGCTGAAAATCAAACGGGGAGAATTAATGAAGCCCAAGAAATCATAAAACAGGGTGTCTCTTTTTGTCAATATTTTGAGAACAATGTAATTTTGGTTCGTGTTGAGATTCCGCAAGACACAGATGTCGCCTCCTATTTTGAGATTATGAACAACCGAGGAGCACAATTGCAGAAGCACGAGATTCTGAAATCATTTATGTTAAGCAATTTGAAAAGAAAGTCTCCTAACGAATTCGCCAAAATTTGGACAGCTTGTTCACAGATGGACACGCCGATCCAAAAGCTTTTCGTAATAGAAGATAGACGCAAGTATTTTGGTGAAAACTATGACGATTTTTGTTTCAAAGGACTCACTGAATCAGATATAGAGACTAACGATGGGAAGTATAATACATTGGATGATATTTTGAAGGAGGTTCCGGCTGGAGTCAACACTAAAGACGACCCAGAAGATTTAGAGGTAAACGACGATGAAACCAAATATAAGTCTATCATTGACTTCCCGAACTTTCTGATGCATGTATTCAAAGTGATGTTCCCTGAAAAAGTAAAGTATTCTAACGTTGAAGAAAAAGAAATCCCGTTGAACGAAAAATATCTTATAAGTACCTACAAAGCTATTTCTAGCAATTTCAAATCGGAAGATTTGGAAAACTTTACGGAAGACTTTATAAAAACGTTGTTCTTCTGTCGTACTCTGTTTGATAGATACATTGTGAAAACACTAACCGATAACAATTCTGAGGACGGGGAAAGATGGACATTAAGAAAACCAAAGAAAGAAAGTGGCAAGTGGTATTATGTAAACACATTTGATGACGAGTATAAACAGAATAGAATAGTAAAGGCATTAACAATGTTACAAGTTTCTTACAGAACAAGGATGTATAAGAATTGGTTATACGAGATTTTAAGTTGGTTTTATAATGACAATAAAACTATTGAAGTTGATTACACAGAATATCTTAAAAAGTTAGATGATATTATATTAAATAGCTTCAATAGTATTGCGGAATTTGGAAATGGTGTTCCCGAATTTAAAAAAATAGAAGAAGGGAACAACATAACCAAAGAAAACTCATATTCCAAAGGATTAAGTACTCCACATTTCCTATTCAATTTCATAGACTATCTCTATTGGGTGGATTCGAAAAATGCAAATAAAATAAATAACACTTACACAATTAATGACTTTGACTTTAAGTATTGGAATTCTATAGAGCATCATATGGCTCGTGAATGGGCTTCTCGCAACTCCGAAAAAGTCCCCAGTTATGATAATTACATTGATAACCTTGGTAACCTTTGTCTGATAAGCAAAAGTGCCAACTCTCGTTTGAGCGATCGAGATGCCAAAGAAAAATCTGAAACATTTGACAAGGGAAACTTGGGAGCAAATCGACAAATAATGTACGCAATTACAAAAAAGAATAACGGGAATTATCGCGAAGAACAAATTAAACAGCATTATAACGAGTTGTTAAATCTATTATCTGAGCGAAAAGAAATTCTAGATTTTACTGATGACTGATTTTTATTATATGATTACTTACATCTCCAATTCCGCTCACTACAAAGAAGTGCTTTCGCGTGTTTTGCATGTGAAGCACTCTTTGTGGATTGGTACTGCTGACATCAAGGACTTGTATATCGAGGATAGAAAGCAGATGAGATTCGCCAGTATGGAATATGGTTTTTCTTAAAGGAATAAGGTTAAACGCGAAAGAAGGAATTGATAGGAATCATTATCCGTTCAACATTCCTGCATTAAGGGATTTCGAAGAATTGCCTTTTGAAAGTCCTGTGACCTTCTTTGTTGGTGAGAATAACCCAGAAGGAGGTACTGCTAATTTCAACTTTTCCACATCAGATTCTCATTCAGAGCTATGCAACCATCTGATTACGATTAGAGGTGCCAAAAGAAATCGGGATGGTTTCTTCTTAAGAGCTGAAAGTTTCTATAATACTATCTCGTACATGGACACGGTGAATGATACAGGTAGAAACATTTATGATTACTATGGAGGAAAAAGACTGCATGAGGTTTCTCACGGCGAAGGATTCTTAAATATGCTCAACCATCGATGCCGAGGTAATAGTTTCTTTATCTTCGATGAACCAGAGGCGGCTTTGTCTCCTTTCTCCCAAATAAAAATGCTGGCAAGAATGCATCAATTGGTTAAGGAAGACTCCCAGTTTATCATTTCCACTCACTCTCCCATATTGATGGCATATCCTGGCGCAACTATATATCAGTTGACAGAAAACGGACTACACAAAACAGAATATGACAAAACTGAGCATTATATGCTAATGAAATACTTCTTAAACAATACGGATCAGTATCTGAAAGATATTGGAATAGACGTATGACCCTTCCTTATCGAAAAAAACAATCCCAATTTAATTTTTCTTTGACCTCTGCCACCATTTGGCGGAGGTCTTTGTTTATTTTGCAGCATCATTCATTTATTAATTCAAAATAATAGGATTATGACAACAAAAACATTAAGCAATGAGTTCATGCAGAACATCGCAACTGAGGAAGCATGGAAAGAGTTATCAAGTGAGTTCAACTGGAATGAAACCATGTTGGAGAAGTATCAGGACAAAGTTGACTGGGATGAGATCTCGGAGAACCGTTATATCCGCTGGACGATTCCGATGATGCAGAAGTTCCAGAAGAAGATTAACTGGAATAAGCTGTCAGCGAATATTGATGAAGACATCCTGACGGAGGGAATGATTGAGGCTTTCAAGAATCAATGGAACTGGCACGAGCTGTCTGGTAACTGGGGGGTGAAGTTAACCCATGAGATCATTGAGAAGTATGCAGACAAATGGGACTGGGAGCAACTTATTGACAGGAGGAACGACAACGTCTTCTATGGAAAAGGTATTGACTTCTATGAGCGATATAAAGACTACATTCTGATAGAGGAAATCACAGCATAGAGAATTATCTATAGTTTGAATCATAATTTCGCATGATATTTAGTTGTTATTTCAGGCCTCTGCCACCAGTTGGCAGGGGTCCTCGTTTTCTTTGCAGCAATAATATAATATAGGAATCAATTGATGAAACCAGATGATCAAATAAAATCATTACTGAAAGTACTTTCACAAGGGGTATATGAGAAAGAACATATCATTGCAATGTCATTGCTCAGTGCCATTGCTGGTGAGAGTATCTTCCTGCTTGGACCTCCTGGAACGGCGAAGAGTTTAGTGGCTCGTCGCTTGAAACTCGCTTTCAAGGATGGCAAAGCGTTTGAATATCTGATGTCTCGTTTTTCGACGCCGGACGAGATATTCGGACCAGTATCTATTTCCCTGCTGAAAAACGAAGACAGATACGAGCGTGTGGTGGAAGGTTTTCTACCATCAGCAACTGTTGTGTTTCTTGATGAAATATGGAAAGCAGGCCCTTCCATTCAAAATGCATTGCTAACAGCAATCAATGAGCGTATCTTCCAAAACGGACGTACAACATTGAAACTACCAATGAAAGCATTAATTGCTGCCAGCAACGAACTCCCTGCTGAGGGCGAAGGGCTTGAAGCGTTGTGGGATCGATTCTTGGTGCGTATGGTTTCTAATTGTATTCAGAGTGAAAGTGTCTTTTATAAGATGATTCGTCAGAAGAACTTAAATCCCACCCTTGTTCCTGAGTATCTTCTCATTTCAGAAGAACTGTATGCTGAATGGCAGCGGAAGATTGAAGAGGTGGAAATCAGCAATGAGGTGTGTTCCATAATTACCTATATAAGGAAAAGACTCAAAGCTGAAATCAAAAAGGAGAATGTTGAAGAGATGGATTACTACATCTCTGACCGTAGATGGAAAAAGTGTGTTCATCTGCTTCAGAGTTCTGCCTTCTTGAATGGTCGCAAACAAATCGATTTGACAGACATCCCCATTCTTATACATTGTCTATGGAACAAATCAGAGACGATTCCCACTATTATCGATATTGTATGCTCCAGCATTACATCTCCCATAGATGCTAAAGTTGTCAAATATGGAAAGGATATTGATCAGGCATTAAATTGTATAAGGAAAAATTCAGCATCGTCTAACTCACCAGAAAGTGATGAGGACAACTATGTACAGGTCAATTTCTTCTATTATAACGTATTGAAATATTATAAAGGAAAAACCCTGTTTTATAAGATGGATTATAGCCATGTCCCTTCAAACCAAACTTGTGATGGTATTCTTTACTACGATGAGACAAAGCAAGCCCATATTATCCATGCTATCTATACAGGGCAACTATACGATTATAAAATGAAGAATACACAAGAAGTAAATAAGGTCAAATTATCCAAATGTCACGGCGGAATTGTTATCGACAATATCCCTTATGCTTTCCAGACAAAAAGAGCGAATGCTGAACCTACCATTTTCAATCAGCCAGGACGCCCAAGTCCCAATACGGCCTTGAAAATCCTTAATGACATTAGAAATGAGTTGCTTGTTAAGTTGTCCGACCAACAAAAGCTCTTTGATTACTATAGAAATCTTTTTTTGTCTGATGACGACATAAAGATTGTCAAGCAATACCTTTCTCAATGCGAGAAGAGTTTAAAGGAGATGGAAGTTAAAGCCCAAAATGCCAGTTTGTTGTTATGTTAAAGGAAGATGTCATATCCCAGAAGTTAGCTGCCTATGATGATGCTTTCGATTTCTACATGGACAGAGGTCGTATGCCTGATGGGGTGCCTTCAGATGATCTTTTAGGAGGATTCATGCAGCAGGCTATTAATGAGAATCCTCAGTTAAACAGTCAAGACCCTGTATGGAAGGATATTATGAAAGAAGAAATTCTGAGTTTTATAGAAGCTATGTTAAAACTCTTTGAACCTGTGGAAGCGCAATACCGTCAGGAAAAGAACCTTATTCAGGTATTTACTAAAGGCAATATAGATAAAAAAAGGGAATTGTGGCCAAAGGTTTATAGTACAATTAAACAACAATTCAAGCCCGAAGAGGTAAATATTGATGGATATGTTCAACAATTCAAGGACTCTGACCCAGAATCAGTGTTTGGTCCTTTGGTAAAAGACTGGGATACTGCCTGTGACCATCGTCTGACGGAATACGAAGCTGCCTGTATAGAAAGAAACAAAGCCTACTGGGAACAGAGCATTCGTGAGCATGGAAATACAGATTATAGAGAAAGGAAGAAGATACAGAAAATGTTCTATAGTTATCCTCAGATGGTAGAGATAGTTAATATGATAGGTAGGGAAAAACCGCATAGAGAAGACGAAAAAGATGATACCATCAGAAGATACCTCCCTATATTGCCTTCACCTCCAACTCCTGCCGTTGAGGTTTCTATTATAGATATGCTATGGGCCAGTTGCAACTGTTTGCCAATAAGCCCAAAATGGAAAGTAGGATGAAGGTTGAACAAACCAAAAAGAAGGAGCCACGTTTGGAGAAAGGGCCCATCATTGTTAGCATTGACACCAGTGGATCTATGTTTGGACGCCCTATAGAATTGGCCACATGTTTGCTCAGGCAATTATTGCAAATGGCCAAAAAGCAAAAAAGGAAATGTTTTTTGATTTCCTTCTCAGTAAGAGCGCAAAGTATTGACCTATCAAAACCTGGCGCTTGGAAAAGACTGGATGCTTTCCTTGGTGACTATTATTCTGGAGGTACTGATGGCAACGAGATGCTAAAAGCTGGCATCAAGATGCTGAATTCGGAGAAGTATGCTATGGCAGATATGCTAATCATTAGTGATTTCATATTCGAAGAAGAACGTCAGAAGGGTACACGTTTCTACGGCTTGCAGATAGGTAATGATTCTCATGAATATGATACAATATTAGATAAAGTATGGCAAATAAAAATTAGAATGATTTAAGGGATATCGCCCTTTCAAAATATATAGATCTCTATGACTTCCTGATGAAATAAAAAAATGGATTCTCTGCCGCCAGTTGGCGGAGGTCTTTGTTTATTTTGCAGCAAGAAATGAAAATTGTTATAGAAAAAGAGGCTGTTGAGAATAACTAGACCATCATCGTTTTTGTATCCTTCTACCTCTACTAAATAATGAAAATTTGCCTTCGAAAATCCTTATTTTACTGGGTATTTACAATGTTTTTTCCTTCTATTTATCCTCTACTTTGCTTCTACTTTGCTTCTATTTTACCTCTACTTACTGTCTACCGTACCTCTACGTGCCGAATGCCGTGCCTTTAGTCGCAGAAACTCCTAGACTTAGCGGTTATTCCCAGCATGGGAATGTCTCATTCCCAACGTGGGAATGTGATGTTCCCAGCTTGGGAATGTCTCCTTTCCCGTAGTAGGAGCCCTGATGAGGATATGACTTTTTCCCTAATAGGGATAGCCTTTTCCTTAAAGGGGAAAGGGTAGAGGGTCAGTAGAAGATTAGTAGAGGATAAATAGAGGTAAAGTAGAGGTACAAATTATAACAACTTATTTAATTACAGGCGTATAACTTATATTTAGTAGAGGCAAATTGATAAATTAACTTTCCGCATGAACCCAAAGACATTGAAACAAAGAATAAAATAGACTCTCTTCTCCGAAGCCACGTTCACTGCTTTGGAGATTTTTTGTGCTTTTCTTTGCCGTTTCCAAATTATTGTTTACCTTTGCAGACGGAAAGTAGTGCCCTGGTCTGTCGCTGGTGGCAAGCAGTCGGTGACGGTTGGATATGGCAGAAGAAAACAACCGCCTTCGTAAGAAGGTAAGGGTGAGAAGGTGGTGTAAGAGACCACCAGGCGGCTGGTGACAGTCGTGCTGTGCCATCTGGGGGCTGCAAGTTCATGTAAACCATCGTCTGAGGGCTGTCCGTCCGAGGGCCGTAAGGCACACGGTGGAGGGTAGAATGCTTGAGCCGTGGGGTGACCCACGGAGTAGATAAATGACAGGCGCTGACTTCGCGTCAGAACAGAACCCGGCTTATAGGGGCAGTGCTTTCCACTTTTGAAATGTAGACAATGAAGGCGTTAACAAAGCGTGTTTTCGAGACGCTCGTTCTGACCATTAAGTATTTTACGCGCAAACGGGTGATGGCCAAGGCTTCTGCCTTGACCTATTCCACATTGTTGGCCATTGTACCGATATTGGCCGTGGTATTTGCTATAGCCCGCGGATTTGGCTATAACAAATATATTGAATTGTGGTTTCGCGATATTCTTGGCTCCCAGCCTCAGGCGGCTGACGTGATCATCGGCTGGGTGAACAGCTATCTGGTGCATACCAAGAGTGGCGTTTTCTTGGGTATTGGTCTGGTGTTCATGCTTTATACGGTGCTGATGCTGGTGAGCAATATTGAGGAGACGTTCAACGAGATATGGCAGGTGAGCAGTTCGCGCAGTATCTACCGTTCGTTTGCGAATTATTTAGCGGCTTTCTTCCTGTGTCCCATCTTTATTGTGGTCACGACGGGTTTCTCTATTGTGCTGACCACTATTGCCAGCAGTATGCCTGACGTGCTGATGTTGGGATCTGTGGTCAGGTTCCTGCTTGACCTTCTTCCGTATGTGTTGCTGTCGGCCTTGTTCTTTGGTCTGTATGTCTCGATGCCGAACACGCATGTTGACTGGCGGTGTGCGATTGTGCCAGGTATCATTGCGGGTGTGGGTATTCAATGGCTACAGCTGTTTTATGTGCACAGTCAGATATGGGTGACGGGCTATAACGCCATCTATGGCTCTTTCGCCGCTCTACCTTTATTTATGTTGTGGGTGCAGATATCGTGGTCGATCTGTCTGTTTGGTGCCCAGATGACATTCACCAACCAGAACATGAAGCGTCGTGGTTTTAACATCGAGGATACGGATTACAACCCTCATGTGGAGATGAGTGACGATGAGCGCGACGACCACGCCGTAGCCATGTATGCCAACGGTATTGACGACCTTTAATAGTTGCAATGATGATGAATAGAAAGAAAATGAAGAAACTGTTTTATTGTTCAGTATTGGCACTGGTGCTGCTGAGTTGTGGCAACCGCCGTCAGTCTCCAGAAGTGTTGCAGCAAAAGATAGACAGCGTGAGGACGCTTGAGGCTCTCCGCGAGCTGCGCCGTCAGGGTATAGACCTGAAGGAGAAGAGTCCGTTGCAGCTGTTTGTCGACAGTTTGAATATCCAGTCATTGCCCTTGCGCTATTCTGAGGACTATGTGAAATACTTGCCTGACTTTACGGTGGTCCCCATGGCGTTTGTATCGTTCTTAGAATTGGAGGGCCGCTCAAAGCCAATGGCTATTGCCCTGCCTGAGATAGACGGGAAGACGATGGTGCTGCTGGCGGCTGATCTCGTAGACGGAGAGTATGAGTTGTGGCTGTATTCGCTTGACGACGACTATTACCCCATAGACAAGCTGATGCTTTACGAACCACGTAAAATTGCTTCGAAGAAGCTGCAGCAAAGCCTGCCGCCTCAGGAAACGTATTTCTCGATAACCAGTGACGGTGAAATACGAGTGTTAGAGTATGCAAGTAATGAAGACGCCGAGGGTCAGCTTAGTACCTTTGTGTTGAACGATAGCTGTCAGTTCGTGGAGCAGCAACCGCAATGACTTCAAGTAGTAAGGAGTAAGTAGTAAGTAGTAAGGAGAAAGGAGTAAGGAGTTCTTTGCTTCAGTCTTTGATTAATTTGTTGAAGAAATCGTCAAGGTCCTTGTCAAGGTCGGCCATCAGTTCTGTGTCGATGATGATGGTGTCGTCGTCGGCAATGTAGAGTTCGCCGATAGACTCCTTGTCGTCGTCCTCCAAGACAAAAGAATAGGGTTTCAGAATTCCCATCTCATCAACTAATTTTTTCTGTTTGTCAATACAACGGCGGATAATGCTGATGATTTGCGTATAGAAATCATCGTCCTTGTTGTCAATCCATTGTTCAATGATGCAGCGTGTAATCTCGTTGTCATCATCGTCGAAAGCCATCAGTTCACCCGTTTCCTGAGCGACGCGGATGTGAATGTCGGTCATGACCGAGGCCTCCTCTTTTGAAGGAAATTTCTCGGCAATCTTTCGGATGGCTCGTTCAATTTGATGTAGTGTTTGGTCTGTTGCTTTCATATCATGAATTCGTATTCGCCGACAAAAGTATAAAAAAGATTTGTATTTGCAAACGATTACGATTATTTTTTGAAAAAAAAACTCTTTATCATGAGCTATTTGGCAAAAAAGTAGTACCTTTGCGGGCTAAATACAGCTATTTCAGATTAATAACGCAATGAGCCATAGGATTCGACATGCAGGAACGATAGAAGCCATTGAAGACGGACGAGTATCAGTCCGCATCTTGCAGGCTTCCGCATGCGGTGCCTGTAAAGTGGCTGGCCATTGCAGCGCTGCAGAATCGAAGGAGAAGCTTGTAGAGGTGAAATGTGCTGATGTCTCGAGATATCAAACTGGCCAACCCGTAGTCGTCACGGCATCGGGGAGTGTGGCAAGTCAGGCATTGATATTTGCCTTTGGCCTGCCGTTCCTTATTATGGTAGGCGTGTTAGTGGTGGTGTTGCGGATGACGGGCAATGAGGCGTTGGCAGCATTGTCGGCCTTATGCGCATTAATACCTTATTACTTTCTGCTATGGCTGTGGCGTGAACGTGTGAGTCAACGCATTTCATTTCAGATAGAAATATAAACAAATAAAACAATACAAACCATTTTTTATGAGTTACATCTTGATTGCAGTAATTGTTCTTGGAGCCATCGGACTGATAGCAGCGCTGGTGCTGTTTGCCGCCTCCAAGAAGTTTGCTGTGTATGAAGACCCCCGAATTGCCCAGGTGAGCGAGTTACTGCCAGGTGCCAACTGCGGCGGCTGCGGATTTGCCGGCTGTGGGGGTATGGCCGATGCACTTGTGAAGGGAGCAGACGCCGGCTCCATCGACGGACTGAGCTGTCCTGTGGGTGGTGCAGCGGTCATGGGGCAAGTAGCTGATTTACTTGGTATGGCCATTGCCAACGGTGAACCCAAGGTGGCCGTGGTGAGATGTAACGGTACTTGTGAGTATCGTCAGAAGATTGCTGAGTATGTCGGCTTGCGCACTTGTGCTGCCATTCATGCCTGTGGGGCTGGTGAGACAGCCTGTGGCTATGGCTGCTTAGGTTGTGGCGACTGTGTAGAGGCCTGTCAGTTTGATGCCATCCGCATCAATGCTGAAAAGGGCATTGTTGAGGTCGACGAAGAGAAATGTGTGGCTTGTGGTGCCTGTACCAAAGCCTGTCCGCGCAACATCATCGAACTGCGCAAGAAAGGTCCGAAGGGTAGGAGAGTGTATGTGAGCTGCGTCAACAGGGACAAGGGCGCCGTATCGATGAAGGCGTGCAAGGCGAGCTGCATAGGTTGTGGCAAATGTGTGAAGACGTGCCCGTTTGGTGCCATCACCACAGGCAACAACGTTTCATACATTGACCCAGACAAGTGCCGCCTGTGCCGTAAATGCGTGGACGTTTGTCCTACGCATGCCATTGTGACTGTGAATTTCCCAGCACCCAAACCTGTTGTAAGAAAGGAGGAAACCGTATGAAGATCAGAACATTCAGAATAGGCGGCATCCACCCTGAAGAGAACAAGCTTACCCATGAGGTAGAGACTCAGGTGGCTGCTCTGCCCAAACAGGCCATTTTCCCACTGAGCCAGCATATTGGTGCCCCTGCTATTCCTGTAGTCCAGAAGGGCGATAAGGTGAAGGTTGGTACGCTCATTGCCAATTCAGGCAGTTTCGTGTCGGCACCGATTTATTCGTCGGTCAGTGGAACGGTATTGAAAATTGACTCGGCCATCGATGCAACGGGCTATCGTCATCAGGCCATTTATATTAATGTGGAAGGCGATGACTGGGAAGAAACCATCGATCGCTCTGACAAGTTGGAGACGGTGAAGGACCATCCGGAACTGACGCCTGACGGCATTGTCCACCTGATAAAGGATGCAGGCGTTGTAGGTATGGGTGGTGCTTGTTTCCCCACCTTTATCAAACTCACGCCACCGCCAACGACGAAAGCCGAGTGCGTGATCATCAATGCCGTGGAGTGTGAACCCTACATTACTGCCGACTATCGGCTGATGATGGAGAAGGCCGATGAGATTCTCGTAGGCTTGCAGCTGCTGATGATAGCTGCCAAGGTGACGAAAGGCTATATCGGCATAGAAACCAACAAGCCCAAGGCCATTGCCCTCCTGACTGAGAAGTGTGCCGAGGCGTTTTCCGCTTCGGAATATGAAGTAGAGGTGGTTCCTTTGAAGCAACGCTATCCGCAAGGTGGTGAGAAACAGTTGGTTGATGCCGTTATCCGTCGTCAGGTTCCAGCACCTCCTGCCATACCTGTCAACGTTGGAGCCATCGTCCAAAACGTAGGTACTGCCTATGCCGTATATGAAGCTGTGATGAAACATAAGCCGCTGTTCGAACGCTATACCACGGTTACAGGCAAACGGTTGGCACACCCAAGTAATTTCCTGGTGCGCATGGGAACGCCGATGAAGCATTTGATTGAAGCTTGCGGCGGCATGCCTGAAGGAGATTGCAAACTGCTTGCTGGCGGTCCGATGATGGGTAAGGCGCTGACGTCGGACGAGGTGCCCATCTGCAAGGGTACCAACTCCGTGACGATTCTGTCTGACGACGAAGCCCGCCGCAAGGAACCGCAGCCCTGTATCCGCTGTGCGAAGTGCGTGAACGTTTGTCCCATGGGCTTGGAACCTTATCTGTTGGCAAAGGTTTCTGAAGTCAAGAACTGGGAGCGTGCCGAGCATGAAGACATCACCAGCTGCATAGAGTGCGGCTCATGTCAGTTTACCTGTCCTGCCCACCGTCCGCTACTCGACAATATCCGTTTGGGTAAATCGACCGTTATGGGAATTATCAGAAACAGAAATGCAAAGAAATAACATGAGTAAATTAATAGTTTCACTTTCACCACATGTCCACGGAACCGATAGCGTAGAGCGCAACATGTATGGCGTGATCATCGCCCTGATGCCTGCGCTGTTGGTGTCGTTCTACTTTTTCGGAGTTGGCTCCGTAGTGGTTATGGCAACGAGTGTGGCAGCCTGCGTCTTTTTGGAATGGGCTATCAATAAATACATGCTGGATAATCCGCGTAACACGGTGATGGATGGTTCTGCCGTCCTGACGGGTTTGTTGTTAGGTTTCAACCTGCCATCGAACCTTCCGATATGGATGATCCTGATTGGTGCCGTCTTCGCTATCGGCTTTGCCAAGATGCCTTTTGGCGGTCTCGGCAATAATCTCTTCAATCCTGCGTTGGTGGGCAGGGCCGCCCTGTTGGTGGCGTTTCCTGCGCAGATGACGACTTGGCCAAAGGTTGGTCAGCTTGGCAGTTACCTTGATGCTGAGACTGGCGCTACACCCTTGGCCCTGATGAAGCAGGCCATCAAGAGCGGTGATGCCAGTGTGCTCGACCAGCTGCCGACGTCGCTCGACCTCTTCCTTGGCAACCATCCCGACGGTGCTGGCGCTATGGGCGAGATTTGTGCGTTGGCTCTGCTTCTTGGTCTCGCATATATGTTGTGGAAGAAGATCATTACGTGGCACATTCCTGTGTCAATCATTGTTACCGTGTTTGTCTTCAGCGGACTGATGCACATGACCAGTCCCGTCTATGCCGACCCTGTGAGTGTGATTCTTAGTGGTGGTCTGATGCTTGGTGCCATCTTTATGGCTACTGACTATGTCACCTCGCCGATGACGCCGAAAGGTCAGATTATCTATGGTGTCTGCATCGGACTGCTGACAGTCATTATCCGTAATTGGGGCGCTTATCCTGAAGGCATGTCGTTCGCCATTCTCATCATGAACGCCTTTACACCGCTGATTAATAATTATGTGAAACCGATACGTTATGGAGAAGCTTAAATCATCGCTATTGAATATGGTGCTGGTGCTCACTGGCGTTGCTGTCGTAATGGGCGGTATCCTTGCCTACGTGAATCACCTGACAGAAGGCCCCATCGCCCAGCAGAAGGAGAAGGCACTTGCCGATGGTATCAAAGCTGTGATGGTTTGTGATGACTTGGTAGTCACTCAAACGGACACCGTCTTAAGGAACGATGCCAAAGGCAAGGAACTCACCTATATTATATATAATGTGAAAAATGCTCAGGGCAATGATCTCGGCGCTGCCGTAGAATCGACCACTGGTGGCTTTGGGGGAAACCTGAAAGTGCTGGTGGGCTTCAATCCTGAAGGTACTATCTTAGGCTACACCCTTTTGGAACATGCCGAAACCCCAGGCCTTGGTGCCAAGGCCGACAAGTGGTTCCAAAAAGGCGGAAAAGGTGACATCATCGGCAAGTCGCCTTCTGAACCTCTCACCGTTTCCAAGGATGGCGGCCAGGTGGATGCCATTACCGCATCGACCATCACCAGTCGTGCATTCCTGATGGCTGTCAACAATGCCTATAACGCTTACAAGGTGACGCCTGCTGCTGATGCAGAGAGCGGAGCCTCGAAACAAGTCAAGTAAAGAACTATGAATTACGTCAGTATCATAAAGAACGGCATCATCAAGGATAACCCAACGTTTGTCCTGATGCTTGGTATGTGTCCCACGCTGGCCACTACCACTTCGGCCATGAATGGTATGTCGATGGGACTGGCCACGATGGCAGTGCTCATCTGTACCAATTTCGTCATCTCCTGTCTAAAGTCCATCACGCCCGACAAGGTACGCATTCCTGTGTTCATTGTCGTGATTGCTGCCTTCGTCACCATCCTCCAGTTGGTCATCAAGGCTTTCCTGCCCGATATAGATGCGGCACTCGGACTCTTCATACCTCTGATTGTCGTCAACTGTATCATCCTCGGACGTGCAGAGGCTTTTGCCGCCAAACAGTCGCCAGTGGCCTCTCTTTTTGACGGTATCGGCATTGGTCTCGGATTCACCCTTGGCCTGACACTCTTAGGCATTTGCCGTGAGTTGCTCGGCTCAGGTTCCATCTTTGGCCTGACGTTGTGGCCTGAAGCCTACAACATCCTGCTCTTCGTATTGCCTCCAGGTGCATTTATCACCCTCGGCTTCCTCATTGCCATTGTTAACAGGCTGCGTAGCAATTCATAATATCGGAATTACGGAATAACGTTATACCGAAATACCGAAATAACGAAATAACGAAAGAAATATGGAATACATCCTGATTTTTATTAGTGCCATCTTTGTGAACAACATCGTGCTGTCACAGTTCCTTGGCATTTGTCCGTTTCTTGGCGTATCCAAAAAGATAGATACCTCGCTGGGCATGTCAGCTGCCGTCGCCTTTGTGTTGACGCTGGCTACTATTGTAACCTGGCTGGTACAGAAATATGTGCTCGATGCCTTTGGCCTTCAGTATTTGCAGACCATTGCCTTCATCCTTGTCATCGCCTCATTGGTGCAGATGGTTGAGATTGTGCTCAAGAAAGTGTCTCCTGCGCTCTATCAGGCTCTTGGCATTTTCCTTCCGTTGATTACCACCAACTGTGCTGTGCTTGGTGTGGCCATCCTGGTCATTCAGAAAGACTTCAACCTGTTGCAGTCGGTTGTCTATGCATTCTCCACTGCTATTGGCTTTGGCCTCGCCTTAACGGTGTTTGCTGGTATGCGAGAGCAGTTAGAGCTTGTAAAGATACCTAAGGGCATGCAGGGAATGGCCATCGTCATGCTTTCTGCCGGACTGCTCAGCTTGGCTTTTATGGGTTTCTCAGGGGTCGATGGGGGCTTGAAAATGCTCTTTGGCCTGGATTGATAAAAAATATTTGGTAATATTCTTGTTCATTCCAAAAATTATTGCTATCTTTGCGACAGATAACTAACCCTTAAAACAAGAAGCTATGAACAAGGAGGAAAAATATGTTATTACCATCAGCCGTCAGTTCGGCACTGGTGGCCATGAGATTGGAGCGGAATTGGCGCGTCGCTTAGGCGTGAAGTTGCTCGACAAGCAGATACTCAACGAAGTGGCCAGTCGTATTAATGTCGTAGAGAATGCCGTCGAAAAGATTGAGGCGCGTAACCCGTTGTGGCGTGATGACTTCACCAACTTCTACCGTAACTATATGGCGGGTGCTGAATATAACGGTACGGAACACGACAAGACCAGTCATGAATTGTTCAAGGCACAGGCGGAAGCCATCCGTAAGATTGCCGATCAGGAGTCGTGCATCATTATCGGCCGTTGCGGCTTTGATATTTTCAGGGATCATCCCAATGCCTTGAAAATCTTCATCCATTCGTCGATTGACTGCCGCAAGCGTCGTATTGCTGAGAAGTATGACCTGAATGAGCATGACGCTGCTGCCATGATTGTTGACAACGACTACAGCCGCGAGTTGTATACCAAGACATATACGGGCAGCGACTGGACGGATGCACGCAACTACGACATCTCGCTCGACGTTCGTAAGTTTGGTGTCAACGGTGCTGTTGACTTCCTGATGAAGGCGATAGAAGGCTAAGGTAAAGTTCTTCGTATTGGCCTGCTACCTTTAGGTAGTCGTGATGCCGTTTGACGTATTCCCTGCTTTGCTGTTTCAAGGCGGGTATACGTACAGGGTTCAGTATGAACGATTCCAGTTCGCTGTAAACGCTTTCATAGTTGGGTTGCACATTGATAATAGGGTGCAACTCTGTTTCATGGAGAATCTCATAGTTCTCAGGCTCTCCGCCGCCGATGCAGATGATGCCCTTAGCCATTGCTGCCAACGGACTCATTGAAGGCGTGTAGGAGTATAGTTGGTCGAGAATGGCGTCTGCGCCGTCCATCAGTTGGATGTATTCATCGTAAGGCACCCCTTCGGCCACCACCAGTTTCATGCGGTGCCTGTATTTCGAATGGAGGTCCTTGGCTGCCTGAAGCATGATATCTGTACCTTTATAGGCGGAGCGGCCTCGGCTGATGCCAATGAAAATAGTAGTCTTTGAGCGCTGGCACCGTTCGGCGGAATAAGTATCGGGTAGCTGGATGGGAAGGGGTATGAACTTCGTCTTGTTGGGGAAGTGGGGGCGGTAGCAGACGTCATATTCGTAGAGACAGGTCACAATGGCGTCGCAGTCTTCAGCAATGAGTTTGTTGAGACGCTCCTTGGGAGTGCCAATCCAGTCGCGTTGCTCTTTAATGGCTGATTCATCGGTTCGTAGTTTGTCGCCAAAGTTGAAGTCGCTGTAGCGTAAAGGCTTGTCGACGGTACAAGTGTGTACCCAATACCAGTCCATGCCGAAAGCGCCGAGCACCACTTTCTTGTTGTGTTTCCTCAGGTAGTTGTAGAACCAGAATAGCTGTTCAGCCTTTAGTTCGAAGAAAATGGGGTTGATGAGCTGCACAATATCATAGCCTCGGAAACGTGGTAGCAGGGCATACAGTTTGGCCATGAGCCTGATGCCTCCCCATTTACCAGGTTTGCGTGCCAAGTCAATGTCGCGCGGATAGTCTTTCCAGAAGTCGCCGTTGGAAGCTACGGTAACACGATGCCCCAAACGTCGTAGACCTTCGGCCAGCGTCCAGTGTACGTTGCTGTATTCACCTAATAATAGTATCTTCATCTTTCCTTGTTCAGTAGTGGTAGGATTCTCATCAGAACGGTTCGGCCTGCACTGCTGTTGGTCATGCGACGGAACCACTTGTATTTAACGGTATAGCCGCGGTCGGGTAGGGGAAACAGTCCCTCCTTGCGCAGCTGTTCAACCTTACGTTCCAGGTAATGCCTGTTTCGTGTCTGCATGATGATGTTATAAAGGTAGTCCATAGTCAGCTGTGCCACCCTTCGTCCCAATGCGATGCGTTCGTTATTGGGCAGGGTATCGGCAATACGGTTCAGCTTATTGATGACCAGCAGTTTATCGTTTAGCCGTTTCACCACCGTCCGCTTGTCAGTTTGGGTGGTGATGGAGTAGGGGCGTTTGCGGTAGAAATAGGCCTGTGCATCAGTAGAGATCACGGTGTCAGCCCTGAGCAGCAGTTGAGGCGTGAACTCCTCATCCTCATGGTATATACCTGGTGTAAACCGCAGGCCTCCAAGGATATTTTTGCGCAGGAGGTAGCAGCAAGCCGTTGCTTGGAGGTTGTGTTGAAACAGGTATTCCGTGCCGCTCTTCTGATGATCCATACTGAGAACTGATGACTCGTTGTCGTCAGTGCCGTCTGTGAAGTCGAACAGCACGATGTCAGGCTTCTTATGGCGTGCTATGTCAAGACAATGCTTATAGGGGTCACGAATCAGATAGTCGTCAGCATCTACAAACTGCAAGTACTGTCCGATGCTTGTCAGAATGCCCCTGTTGCGTGCTCCGCTAAGGCCAGTATTGGCCTGACGCACATAGATGATGTCATCCTGATACTTTTGTAGTTGACCAATTGGACTCTCATTGGAACCGTCGTCAACGACGATAATCTCGCGTTCCGTCTTGCTCAGAGGGAGCGCTAAAATGCTGTCGATACATTCGCACAACATTTGGACGGGCAGTTGGTAGTACGTTATGATGAACGAGACTAACGGCTGGGAGTCTTGAAACGATGTAATATCTTGCTGATTCTGCATATTCCTTTAATACCGAGAATGTTAACTATTTTAGCTTTAAGCTTTTGTTTTTTATTTCCCACCATCGCAACATGTCGTTTTGGCAGTCGTGGCTCGTCGCCAGTGAGCTCGCAAACGTCAATCTGAATATTGAGCAGATGCAGGTAGTAGAGGTCGTCGACAGGCATGCCTGAAGACAGATGGGCATCGAGTAATTGGCGCAGTTGTTGGCCGTTGGCAGTGGCGGTGATACCCTGACTGTTGTCGCAATAATAGTAGGTGCCCTGACTGGTGGTGGCTACCTTCTGTGCCCATTTGAGGAGCTGGGGCAGGGTATAGGCGTCTTCGAATACTCGGCCAACAGGGAATCTCACCTCT
The DNA here is from genome assembly GCA_902794405.1 of uncultured Prevotellaceae bacterium. Classification (GTDB taxonomy): domain Bacteria; phylum Bacteroidota; class Bacteroidia; order Bacteroidales; family Bacteroidaceae; genus Prevotella. The sequence goes on along the minus strand of CADBHI010000088.1, from coordinate 1,940 downwards.
TCAAACATTTGTCGACGGTAAATCTTGTTACAGGCGTAGGTATGAAGATAGACCTTGGCATTAAGCCAATAGTCGTCCATGTTGGTATAGGTCTTGTCTTCGAGCCGTAGCCATTCCTGACGGTTCTTGCCAAAGAAACGGCAGACGGGATATTCCAATATGTCGTTATCGCCTAACTGTTCTACGACTTCACAAAGTGTTTCTGTGCCAATGAAGTCATCACTGTCCACAAATGTCAGATAGTCTCCCTGCGCCCTATCAATGCCGGCATTGCGTGCGGCGCTGAGACCTGCGTTCGTTTGGTGGATCACCGTGATGCGAGGGTCTTTATGAGCCCATTCGTCGCACATCTGGGGACTTCTGTCGGGTGAACCATCATCAACGAGTATCACTTCGAAGTCATCAAACGACTGATTTGTCACGCTCTCTACACAGCGGTTGAGCGTGGCCTCTACACGATACACAGGGATGATGATGCTTAGTTTCACGATGCAAAAGTAATAAAAAGTTTGGAGAATCGTAATAAATTGTGTAATTTTGCGTTCGATTTATATAAAAAAGATGAAGCAGACGTCGACCGACAGCTACAGCCACGTACTAAAATATACGGGTATTTTCGGTGGCGTACAGGGTTTGAACATCGTTGTCAGCCTTGTACGCAACAAGCTCATTGCCATCCTTTTAGGACCTAACGGCATGGGATTGGTCTCGCTGTTCAATTCTACCGTTAACTTCATCTCGCAATCTACCAATTTTGGCATCTCGTTCTCGGCTGTGAAGCATGTGTCTGAACTCTACGATCGTGGTGATGAAGCTGGAATCCAACGTTTTATTCAAGTGGTGCGTACGTGGTCTCTGCTGACCGCCATCTTGGGCATGTTGGTCTGTATCGTAGCGGGTCCGTATCTCAGCAGTTCCACTTTTGCCTGGGGTAACCATACACTCCACTTCGTTCTTTTGGCACCTGCAGTGGCGCTCCTCGCCATCACTGGAGGTGAAACTGCTATTCTTAAAGGCACTCGCCAATTGCGGTCGTTGGCTGTCATCCAGATTTACAACGCACTGCTGTCCCTCATCATCGCTATTCCTATTTATTATTTCTTCGGACAGGCGGGCATCGTTCCCGTCATCGTGCTGATGGCTCTGGCGGCTATGCTCTTGACTATTCGCCACTCCTTACAGCTCTACCCCCTGCATCTTTCAGGACAGAAGGGCATACTCCGTGAGGGTAGCGACATGGTGAAGTTAGGCGTGGCTTTTGTCCTTGCTGCCGTGATGGGAAGTGGTGCTGAAATGTTTATTCGCTCTTACCTGAACGTGGTGAGTGGCGATCTTGACGTAGTAGGACTTTACAACGCAGGCTTCATGCTCACAGTCACCTATGCAGGCATGGTGTTCTCTGCTATGGAACCCGACTATTTCCCCCGTCTGTCTGCAGTTGGTAACGATGTGAAGGCCACCAACCTTACCATCAATCGTCAGATAGAAGTGTCATTGCTCATCGTTTCTCCGCTGCTGTCGGGCCTTATAGTCTTTGTGCCCCTTCTCATACCCTTACTGCTGAGCGATGAGTTTCTGCCTATTGTCGCCATGGTTCAAGTATCGGTATTCTCTATGTACCTTAAGGCCCTGTCACTACCTATTGGCTATACTAATCTTGCCAAGGGCAATTCCGTGGGCTATCTGTTGATAGAGACGGCCTATTATGTGTCGTTCATTCTGCTCACCATTTATGGTTACCAGTATTGGGGACTTGTGGGTACGGGTGTGGCTCTTGTTGTTTCTTATGTGATAGAGCTTGTAGCGGTGGCAACCTTCATGCATTACCGTTACGGTTACGTTGTTTCAGCGCCAGTAGTGCGCTATTTCCTTATTCAGTTCCTTCTTGGCGTTCTTGTCTATCTGGCCTGTTTCATTAGTCAGCCGTTGCTCCATTGGGG
>CADBHI010000087.1 GCA_902794405.1 uncultured Prevotellaceae bacterium | reverse complement strand
TCCTCGGTCTTCTCGGAGTCGGACTTCTCAAGTTTGCGCAGACGCAGGTTTATCATGCGCAGAACTTCATCTGTGTCGGTATACTGCTTTGCCATTTCTACGGCAAAGATAGACATCTTTTGCCAAACGACAAAATGCGATTTCACATCCCTTAACGGCTGTCATGAATCTGTCGAAAACACGAAATCCACCCAGTGAGGCTATAACTCGTCTGAACACAATGATTGCCAGGATAGTCACATCTAAGCGACTGGTGATGACGAAATCCGCTAATATGACCTGTCTGGATGATTGGCGGGCATGGCAATACTGATGAGACGGAATTGGCAAAGGGTTGGATTTCGCACAAAATCAAGTTTATAAATTATTAACGAAGAATTGGCAAAGGGTTGGATTTCGCACAAAATCAAGTTTATAAATTATTAACGAGATCCGCTGGTCCTCTCATGCACTATAGGGTGCTGAGTAGTTACTACATTGATGGCATTTGTTAAGTATGATTAAATCTATCATTTTTCTTTATTTTTATTTGGATGTATGATTAAAATCAACTATCTTTGCACGTAGATAATAACAATAAATAATAAGGTATATGAACATCAACACTACACAAGAGAGAACGGCACAGAAATTGAAGAAAGTGCCAAGTCGCATAAAAATGCGTACAGAGTCTGAGGTGCGCGCCTATAGTTATTTACCAGATTCTATCAAAGAAGATTTCTTAAGGAACCGAAAGGTAAGATTCGCAAGATGCCATGTGTACTATCCGGATCTTCTTTTGCCAGAAGCAAAGATTGTCATTGAGATAGACGGAAGTTCTCATTTATCCCCCAAGGCACAAAAGCATGACAAAAAGAAGGACAAGGAGTTTATAGAAAATGGATATGCTATGATCAGAATTAAGAACGAGGCGACAGCATGTAAGACTACATTCCTCTACAAACTGTATTACGAGCTCATTAAGATTTCAGATATCAAAGAAAGAAAGGGTGGCCAGAGGTTTGTTGAATGTATTGAGGATTATCTCTATTCTACTGACGATGAGGATTATCTTATTGACGAATCTGAAATCCGGCTTTCAGGCAAGTTCAATATAATAAAGTATTAAAAGATGAGTAACAAGCAATCTACTCAAAAGCAAAAAAACAAGGTTAACCAGTTTTTTCGCTGCAGTGACGATAAAATGAGTTTCTATCAGGTGAAGAGCGGAAGCGACTACCATATTCTGATCCAAGACAACACTGACGAAGATGCAGTACCTTCTCTCCCAATACGTTGTGACGGAAACCAACATTCATTGCCAATCTTCAAAGATTATCTTTGGAGTCTTGACAGATGTGTAGGAATCATTGACATAGGCAAGGATAAGGAATCATTATTTGTGGATTCTGATAATCAAATAGTGGAAGTAGAACCCTTCTTCCGGCGAATAGCTCCTATTGGAGAAGACTATCCTAATGGGGAAATTGTAGTAGGAAAAAATCGTAAGCACGTGGAGATTCTCCTTCCTCATTCCCATCCAACAGACGAACTGAAGAAACTGGTTGGTTGCGACGAGATTAAGCAACGTCTACAAGAGTTCAAATCACTTGCCGAGTACAACAAAGCATGTCTCAACCAATCACCCCAACTCCCGGTGATGAAAATTTTTCTTCACTCAGTTTTCTATGGCAATCCAGGAACAGGCAAAACAACTGTTTGCCGACTATATGGCGCTCTTCTTAAAGAAACGGGATTATTGAGCAAAGGACATGTGGTAGTTGCAGACAGAAATGCACTTGCCTGCGAGTATTTTGGCGAAACTGAACAAATCGTCGATCAACTTCTTGAAATGAGCAGGGGGGTATTTTGATGTTTGACGAAGCATATTTATTAGAAGGGTCTCATCGAGATGACCCTAACAAAATGGTACTTCCCCTGCTATTGCCCGCTCTCGCAGACGAGAAAAATAAAGATTTTGCCGTTGTTATTTGTGGATATAAAGACAAACTGGACCAAATGATAACACAAAATCCAGGACTTTATAGCCGTTTCGTGAACAGATTCGAATTCAAGGACTACACACTGGACGAACTTACCGAGATAGGTATACGTCATCTAAAATCGGTGGGACACACATTCTCTTTGGACGGACTGGTAAGTTTCAAGGAGCAGCTTGCTCTTACTATGGCTGAAACAAATAAGGCTTCGTGGGCAAATGCTCGTTCTGTTAAGAATATGATAGAACACATATATATAAAAAAGGCCATGCGCTTTGGTATAGATAGGAAACTGGATCGAGAAATTACAGCAGAGGATATCTGTTCCATTCCTTATGAACGTCATAAAAGGATTGGATTTTAAGTATAAACCCTTATTCGGACAGGGGTTCCAGACGTAAACTATGGGTACAGCGGGAGAGAGGACAAACGGTCAAGGGCTATTACACAAGCATGCACGAAACTCCGTTTTTTAGGCCTTCACGGGAAAAACACGGGAAAAGAGAAAAAGAAAAACCGCTAAATTGTTGATTTTCAACAACTTAGCGATTCTCTTCGTTGGGGTACCCGGACTCGAACCAGGAAAGGCAGGACCAGAATCTGCAGTGTTACCATTACACCATACCCCAATGCCTTTTTGCAGATAGAACAACCTTGTTCCGATTTGCGGGTGCAAAGGTACTACTTTTTCTGAAACTACCAAAACTTTTTCATGGAATTTTTTAAAAATGCTCAAATTTTCTGTGATTATGGTGTCGAATCGGATAAAAACTACTATCTTTGCACTCATATTTCAAACTTAACGATGGAACAAGTAAAGCAGTTAGTAGAAACAATTACAAAAGGAATTCAGGAAAAGAAGGGAAAAGGTATTGTCGTGGCCGACTTGTCGGGCATCGACGGTACTATTTGTCATTACTTTGTGATTTGTCAGGGAAACTCACCGTCGCAAGTGGAGGCGATAGCCGAGTCGGTGGGCGATTTTGCCCGCAAGGAACTCGATGAGCGTCCGGCTCACGTGGTAGGTCTGGAGAATGCCCAATGGGTAGCGATGGACTATACCGATGTGTTGGTGCATGTTTTCTTGCCCGATGTACGTGAATATTATGATTTGGAGCATCTGTGGAGTGATGCGGACTTAACTTATATACCTGATTTGGATTAATAGAAAACGATGGAACAGCAACGACCGAATAATGGTAACGGACCAAAGATGAATATGCCCAAGTTCAATATGAACTGGATTTATTTTGTGGCTATCCTGACGCTGATCATGCTTTATATGCTCAGCCCGGGTGATGGTGTCAGCTCGCCTCAGATGCATACGGAATCAACCTACAGCGATTTCAAGGCTTTCGTGGAACGAGGCTATGCCGACAAGATTGTGATCAACAAGACTCAGAACTCGCTGAAGATGTACGTCAAGGCAGAGCATATCCGTGATGTGTTCAAGCAGGGACATAAGCAGACGGGAACTTCTCCATACGTTGATGTGGAGATAGGTTCCGTAGACCAGGTAGAGGAGTTTGTCAACAAGATGAAGGATGAAGGAAAATTCACCGGTAAGCTGAGCTATGACAACAAGTCGGGCGGTAGCGTGATTGGTGATTTATTCTATAGTCTGTTGCCGCTGATTATCATATTCGGCCTTTGGATACTCTTTTTCCGACGCATGGGCGGCGGTGCCGGTTTTGGTGGCGGTATGTTCAGCGTGGGCAAGTCGAAGGCCAAGATGTATGAGAAGGGCGGCGAGTTAGGCATTACATTTAAAGATGTGGCAGGACAAGCTGGTGCCAAACAGGAGATGCAAGAGATTGTCGACTTCCTGAAGAGCCCTCAAAAATATACGGAGTTGGGTGGTAAGATACCCAAGGGTGCCCTGCTTGTGGGACCTCCGGGAACGGGTAAGACGCTGTTAGCAAAGGCTGTGGCTGGTGAGGCTGGCGTGCCTTTCTTCTCGATGTCGGGTTCCGACTTTGTTGAGATGTTTGTCGGTGTGGGTGCCTCTCGTGTCCGTGACTTGTTTGAACAGGCCAAGTCGAAGGCGCCGTGTATTATCTTCATCGACGAGATTGACGCCGTGGGCCGTGCCCGTTCTAAGAATCCCGCTATGGGTGGCAACGACGAGCGTGAGAATACGCTGAACGCCCTGCTGACCGAGATGGACGGCTTTGGCACCAACAGTGGTATCATCACCTTGGCTGCTACCAACCGTGCCGACATGCTCGACTCGGCCTTGCTGCGTGCAGGTCGATTTGACCGTCAGATACATGTTGACTTGCCCGACCTGAACGAGCGTAAAGAGGTGTTCCACGTACACCTGAAGCCCCTGAAGTTAGCTGACGATGTGGATGTGGACTTCCTGGCCCGTCAGACACCAGGCTTCTCGGGTGCCGACATTGCCAACGTTTGTAACGAAGCCGCCCTGATTGCTGCCCGATTCAACCGTGAGAAGGTGGGTAAGCAGGACTTCCTTGATGCCGTAGACCGTATTATCGGTGGTTTGGAGAAGAAGACGAAGGTGATGACTGAGAGCGAGAAGCGTTCTATTGCCATTCATGAGGCAGGCCACGCCACCATCTCGTGGTTTACTGAGTTTGCCAATCCGCTGGTGAAGGTAAGTATCGTACCGCGTGGTCAGGCCCTTGGTGCTGCCTGGTACCTGCCTGAGGAACGTGTGCTGCAGACCAAGGAGGCCATGCTCGACGAGATGTGCTCACTCTTAGGCGGTCGTGCTGCCGAGGAGCTGTTTATTGGACATATCTCTACGGGTGCCATGAACGACCTTGAGCGTACCACGAAGCAGGCTTACGGTATGATTGCCTTTGCCGGCATGAGCGACAAGCTGCCCAATGTCTGCTATTATAACAACACCGAATACCAGTTCCAGCGTCCTTACTCGGAGGCAACAGCCAAGCTGATGGACGATGAGGTGCTGAAGATGATTAACGAGCAGTATGATCGCGCCAAGCAGATACTGACGGAGCATGCCGAGGGTCACGCCCAGCTGGCTCAGCTCTTGGTGGAGCGCGAGGTCATCTTTGCCGAGGATGTGGAACGCATCTTTGGCAAGCGCCCCTGGACCAGCCGTGCCGAGGAACTCTTGGAAGCCCAGATGCGTGCCGATGCTGAGCGCATGCTTGAAGAGCGAGACAAGCAGCGTGAGGCGGAGGCGGAAGCTGAATCGGCCAAGGCCGATTCGGTGAAGGGTGAAGGGTGAGTTTTGTGGATAGTGGATAGTGGATGGTGGATGGAGAATTGCTTTCCAGTAATATAATGAAGGATATGAAGAACGATTTTTTTTACAAGAAATTAGATGCCTATAACAAAGCGAAGGAGTTTACTCTAATGGTTTACTCGTTGCTGAAGAATTTTCCTTCATACGAACAATATGCTCTATGTGACCAACTGCGCCGTTCCGCTGTTTCTGTTCCGTCAAACATTGCAGAAGGTATGGGACGTATGGCTATAAAAGAACGTATTCACTTTCTCGAGATCTCATACGCATCCATGATTGAAGTTCTCTGTCAAATGGACATCTCACACTCTTTGGGATACATCTCAGAAGAAGAGTTAGACAACATCGAAGATCTTGGCTATGCTGTAGGGCGGCTCATGTCAGGTCTAAGAAAATCTCTTATGGATAAGATTCCTCCTCAAAACTAATCTCCATCCACTATCCACCATCCACTATCCACAAAATTAAAGAAGCATGAAAAATTTCATCGTAAGAACCATCACGGCTGTATTCTTTGTGGCAGCCATTGTCACCAGCTTCCTGAACCCGCGGGCCATGACACTGCTCTTTAGCATCGTTACGGGCATGACCATCTGGGAGTTCGCAACGCTGGTCAACGAACGTCCTTTCATCACCATCAACCGTTTCATCTGTACTGTCAGCGGCGTTTACTTGTTCTTGGCTATGACGGGCTATAACAGCGGTATGACGCCGGCCACGGTGTTCATTCCCTATTTAGTGAGCATCATCTATTTGATGGTGGCCGAGCTGTACCTGAAAGCCAAGGACCCTGTCAACAACTGGGCTTACACTATGTTCTCGCAGCTGTATATCGCATTGCCGTTCTCGTTGCTCAACGTGCTGGCATACAGGTCGAACAGCTATGAGATACAGTACACCTACCTGATGCCGCTCTCCGTTTTTGCTTTTCTTTGGGTCAACGACGCAGGAGCTTACATCTGCGGCTCGTTGTTAGGTCGTCATAAGCTCTTTCCGCGTATCTCTCCGGGTAAGTCCTGGGAGGGTAGCATTGGCGGTGGACTGCTGGTGATGGCTGCTGCCGTGCTCGTCTGGTATCTGACGAGCCAGTACGATGTGAACGACTTGGGACTCAATGCCTACGAATGGGCTGGCCTGGGGCTGGTAGTCGTTATATTCGGAACGTGGGGTGACCTGATAGAATCGCTCTTCAAACGCACTCTCGGCATTAAGGACTCAGGTAATATCCTGCCTGGTCACGGCGGCATGCTCGACCGCTTCGATTCCACGCTGATGGCCGTTCCTGCTTCGGTCGTCTACCTTTATACGCTCACCTTATTATAATATACGATGAAGAAGTTATTACCGTTTTTCCTCCTGTTGTTGATTGCCTCTTGTAAGCAGCAGCAGCTGAAGAGCTTCAATAATGTCATTGACGACAACGACACGATTTCCATTATGATGGATTCCTCGCAGGTGGTCAGCTATCATAGTCAGAAGTTAGGCATTAGTATTGAGCATCCTTCATTCCTGATGCATCAGAATACCGACGAAGCCGACAGGTTCGAAATCTTTATGTATAACGACATCTCGTTCACCGTTAGTTGTGATTCCATCGACAGCCTGACGGGCTATAGCCCAGGTCAGCAATTCATGGGAATGGGTGCCGAGCTGTTGTCTGCTACCGACCGTTATGCCTTGATGACGGGCAGCGACGAAGGGGTGGATTACTACGCGAAGATTATTGACGACAGTATGCGTGTGGTCACACTCACCCTGCGCTATAGCCCTGACCACGAGGATGCGGTGTTAGGGTTGAAACAGTGGATTGATGACTACGATCCGCTGTTGGACAAGAAGTAGTTTTCTTGCGTTTTTTTGTTTAGTGACGATTGCTAAGTAGGCGTATCATCAAGTCCGCTGCTTGGTCGGGGGCATTGCTTTCACCCAGTCGGCGGTGTACCTCTTTATAGTCGTTCAGCATCTGCTGGCGCTTGCTACCGTCAGGTAGTATCAGCTCCAGCTCGCGGCGTATGTTGTCTACGCTGAACGTCTCTGCCACCAGCTCTGTCACCACCTCACGATCGGCAATAAGGTTCACCAGCGATATGTACTTCACTTTCAGCACCCGTTTCCTGAGCCAGCCGATGAGGCGGGGTAGGGGCGTCTCGTAGCATACCACCTGTGGCACGCCGAACATGCAGGTCTCCAAGGTGGCAGTTCCGCTGGTGACAAGGGCAGCAGTAGCCTTTGCCAGCAATGGGTAGGTCTCGTTCATAACAAGACGTACGGAACTGTTTTCCAAGAATGGTTTGTAGTATTCCGGCTCAATGGAGGGCGCACCGGCCAGCACGATGTCGTATTGGTCAGCCAGATGGCGTGTAGCCTCAATCATGGCGGGCAGGTTGTCCTTGATCTCCTGCTTACGACTGCCGGCGAGTAGGGCGATGATAGGAGTCCCTCCACTCTCCCCTCCATTTAGGGAGGGGCTGGGGGTGGGTCTCCATTCCCTTACCTCCTGTGCCGTCGGGTTGCCCACATAGTGGATAGGGTAGTGGTGCTTCTGTTCAAAGAACTCCACCTCGAAGGGCAGTATGGAGAACAGTACGTCCACGTCGCGCTTGATATTCTTGATGCGATACTCCTTCCATGCCCAAATCTTTGGGGCGATGTAATAGAAGACTTTGGTGGATAGTGGATGGCGGATGGTGGATGGTGGGGTGACCTTCGCCCTATGCACAAACTTCGCTATGTTGAGGTTGAAGCCTGGATAGTCAACGAGTATCACGACGTCGGGTTGCCACGCTACGATGTCCTGCTTACACCGTTCCATATTCCGAAGGATGGTGGGCAGATGCATCAGCACCGGAATGAACCCCATGTAGGCCAGCTCCCGATAGTGTTTCACTAAGGTGCCGCCCTCTGCCGCCATCAGGTCGCCGCCAAAGAAGCGGAACTCCGCCTTCGGGTCTTTCTTCTTCAGCGACCGCATCAGCCGTGAGGCGTGCAGGTCACCACTGGCTTCGCCTGCTATCAGGTAGTATCTCATTGGCCTGTTCTTTTTTCTATTTGTCTACGAAGTCCCATTCTTTCAGTGTCTGCATAACGCCATAGTGGGTCACGTCAATCTGCGTCGGCGTGATGGCGACGTAGCCGTGGTTCAATGCCCAACGATCAGTGTCCTCGGCATCCGCCTCGTCGCTGACATAGTTGCCAGCCATCCACCAGTAGTCGTAACCGCGGACATGGTGGCACATCACCGTCTCGTTCACCCAGCGCCCAAAGGCCATGCGGCACACCCTGACACCCTTGTATCCTTCTACCTTAGACTCCATAAGCGGAAAGTTCACATTCAGGCATACGCCTCGCTGCAATCCTTCCTTCAGCACCCGTTGGGTGATGCTCCGCACCAGTGGACGCATCGGTTCGAAGTCGGCATCTTCTCTGTAGTCGCAGAGCGAGAAGGCCACCGACGGAATATACTTCATACATCCTTCGAGCACCACACCCATCGTACCGCTATAATGGGCGTTTACCGACGAGTTGTCCCCGTGGTTGATACCACCCACCACCATTGCCGGCCAGCGGTCTACAATGTTGGCGAGGGCCATCTTCACACAGTCCACCGGCGTGCCATTGCACGACCAGATGTCGACTCCCTCTTCGCTATGCCGATGATTCAGACGTAGTGGCAACTCAGCCGAGAAAGCACATGAATAGCCGGACCGCGCCCCTTCTGGGGCACAAACCACAATGTCGGCCATGTCTCTCAGCATGTCCACAAGGCAGTTAATGCCTTTCGACATATAACCGTCGTCGTTCGAAATCAGTATCAGCGGTCGTTCCGCCCTTTCCCTCTGTCTGCTGTTCGCCTGTTCCATTCTTTTTTGTTTGCAAAATTAAGCATTTTCTCGCAAAGGGCAAAGAATAAACAGCCAAAAACACCTTATTTGATATAAATTGTTTGATGATGTCCCAAAGTTTGAGTACCTTTACCGTCGAATACCGGAAATAATGACGAATATGACACAACTGACAGTTTCAATAGAGGATGTTTCCAAGCTTGACCAGATTAAGCAGGCCATCAGCCTCCTTCGCGGCGTCACCAATGTCACCTTAAAGCGACAGACCAAGACGGGTATGGATCGTGCCATTGACGACATCAAACATGGCCGCGTCTATGAGGCCAGCAGCGTTGAGGACTTGATAAAGCAGTGCAAGGCATGAAGTACACGCTGCGCTATACTGGCGAGTTCAAGCGTTCTCTGAAGCGTTGTCTCAAACGGGGCTACGACGAGCAATTGCTGACAAATGTCCTTATCATCCTGGCATCGGAAGGCAAACTCCCAGAGAAATATAGACCCCACATCCTTCACGGCCAGTTCGAGGGCTACTGGGAGTCAAGCAAGGACGGAAGCCTTTGTGTCCATATGCCATAATCCATGCAGTAAATGAAGCTGAAACGCTATGCGGTGGAAAATATAGAATAGAGCGAGTGCTTGTGATTTTGGTTAGTGCCGTCATCCGAATAACCAAACGAAAATTCGCCAAATAACCAATCGGATTTTGGCCAAATAACCAAATTTGGTTGAAAAATATTTTGTTTGTCAAAGGGTTTTTCATATCTTTGCAGCAGAAATTGAATAATTGTTTATATGCCAGGCAATACAAAATATAAGAAACCTATTATTTGAATGTTATGCAACATCTACAACCTAACACCACCTTGCAAGGCGGAAAATACAGAAAGCTGCGAGTAAGCGAGAGGCATAAGAACTTGTTCTTGAATGCCCGAGTGGAAGCAGGTTATCCAATAGAACGAGTGCTGGGGCAAGGACGGGTTAGCACAAGGCGACCCTACCCAGTTTGTCAATATCCAGCTTGACACTGATGTTCATGGCCTTGAACAATTTCAATACGGTTGCGAAGGTCAAGTTCTTACCGTTTTCAATACGGGAGATTTGGGCCTTTTGCACACCAACCATCTGTCCAAGTTCTTCTTGGGTGAGATTTTTCTGTTTCCGTGTCTCTCTGATTGCTGCTCCAATAGCATAAAGCTTAATTTCCTCCTCATACGCATCGCGTTCAGGAGAGCCCGGCTTTCCAATCAACAAGTCTTTAGACTCTTCAAGGGAAATGAAATCTTTCTTGTCCATATCGTTTCTTTTCTATTCGTTTCCAAAATAAAGGTTTCTAATCGCTATCGCTTTGTCAATCTCCTTTTGTGGAGTCTTTTGAGCTTTCTTGACAAATCCATGTGTCGCTATTACCAGAGTCTCAACAGGTTTAGTCTTATCCCAGAAAGCAAGCATCCTATATTTCCTTTTATTATAGTAAGTGCGGAACTCCCAGATGTCCGTATCTGCCAATTTCTTGAAGACTTCTGCATCAAGCAAAAGGCTTGCCCTGTCGAAAGTCTGGTATATCTTCTTGCGTGTCTTAACATCAAGTCCTGCAAGAAATTCCTGAGCTTCCCTGTACAAAACGACATTGAATTTTTTCTCTATCTCCATTGTCTTTATGCAATTTGACGGTGCAAAGATAAGGAAAAGTTTCAATATATCGAAACTTTCATGCGTTTTTTTCATTAAAAGCAGGAAAAAACATAAGGCATGAAGTACCTCAAAATGCGTCCTTTTAAGAAGATTTTCTTCCGTATCGGAGCATAATTACAATATTTTTTTGTATCTTTGCACCCAAATATATCGTCTATGTTCAGCACTTATTTAAAAAAAGAGAAAATGCCCAAATTTCACTTTTTTAGTTTTTTGCAATAACTCTATGAAATGCTGCGCCGCTGCGCCGCTGCGCCGCATCTGACAAATTCGGAATTTTATTTACATATTTACAAATCCGAAAAGGGCAGAAATTCCGCTCGGAGCAAACTTCAAGTTTACTCCGACTAAAAACTGAGTTTGCCCGGACTAAACTCCAAGTTTACTCCGACTAAACTCCAAAACCCTACTTTCCACCCTTTCCGTCCTATTTTCCTGTATTTCCAACGATATCAGTTTTCTTTACATTCCCAACTTCGCTCCCACCTCTCTCGCTCGGCATCACACGCTCGCCCTCTCCCCACCCCTCTTAGTAGCGGGGCGCCCCCCACGACTCCCCACCCCTTCGCTCGGCATCCCACGCTCGACCTCTGGTCGCTTGCTACCGCAGGGACGCAAGAAGGGTGACGCTACCAGCGGGACGCAAGAAGGGGAGGGCTCCCCTTACCGCTCTCCCCTCCCATGTAGGGGAGGGGCTGGGGGCGGGGTCAGTAACTTCAAGGGTCGCGTAGGGATATTTCTCACCCCGCCCCCCGCTCGGCCGAAGGACGCTTGCAAGGCAAGAACCTCGCCCCTAATAGGGGTGGGGAGAACCGCAGAGAATGCCGCCACGCAACTCCCCACCCATGCGTTCGGCATCCCGCGCTCGACCTCTGGTCGCTTGCTACCGCAGGGACGCAAGAAGGGTGACGCTCTTACTACTGAAAGGACGCAAGAATGGCCGAGTCGCGACAGAGGTGAGCAAAGCTAAAGCGAGCTTTCACTTTGCATGGGAATCAGGGGAACAGGTCTTTGATTTTCCTTGAACCAAAACATGGATGTGGCAGCCAGGCGGGCTGCCACATCCTTTTGGTAGTTGCAAAAGAGCCCCCTGCTTATAAAGTGACTGACATTTGTTTGTTTCTCGGGTGGGCAGATTTCCATACAGCAGAATAGACGCTGTGTGGGGAAATAGTCGTAACTTTGAGCTTTGCTCGAAGATAGTCTGCATCTCGGAAATAAAAATAAATTTCTATTTATTTTGTATTTCACTCGATTTGCACTATCTTTGGCGGGATAACCCCGCCGAAAGGCTACGGGTAGGCGAACTTTGTTCGGGAATGGATAGGCTGCATCTCAGAAAAACTCAAATAAATTTGGTTTTTCACTCGATTTGCACTATCTTTGCAGCAAACTTTTCGAATAGTCGAAAGCAAACATGTGTAATAACAATACTGACCCCACCCCCGACCCCTCCCCTACAGGGGCGGGGAGAACCGCAGAGAATGCCGCCGCGCAACTCCCCTCCCATGTAGGGGAGGGGTCGGGGGTGGGGTCAGTAACTTAGTTATATAGAAGCGATTAAACGCAAGAAGATATGGCAACAACAGTTCTAACACCACAGATACAATTCGTCACCCTGGCCATCGGAGCCACGGCGAAACAAATGGGAATCTCTGCTACAGAACTCTACAACCGCCTAAACCGTCACAATCTAGTGAGAAGGTTGCTGATAGACTGTTATGACACGCTACATGCTGAGAGCATCGAGGGCGTGGCATGGAACGTGGAGCAAGCATTACGAAATTGGGATGCGAAGGAAGGAGGTGCAAGATGAAACAGACACTCTACCACGGCTCATACGTGAGCGTGCCGAATCCGCTGACGGGCGTGGGGCGCAGGGAACTCGACTTCGGCCCGGGTTTCTATGTGACGCTTCTGCGCGAACAGGCCGAGCGATGGGCACGGCGCGTGTGCGTCATCCGGGCTGTCGACACACCGCTACTCTCTGTCTATGAGTTCGATGAAGACAATCTGCCAACCGACATGCGAAGACTTCGCCTGAAGCACTACGACCAGCAGTGGCTTGACTTCATCGTAAGCAGCCGTCGCGGCGAAGAGCCGTGGCGCGACTATGACATCATCGAGGGCGGCGTGGCCAACGACCAGGTCATCGATACCGTGGAAGACTATTATGCCGGTCGCATCACTGCCGAACAGGCTATCGGACAACTGCGGTTCGCCCAGCCTACTCATCAGATGTGCATCAGCCGACAGAGCATCGTCGACCGTTGCCTGCGTTTCATCACCACCGAGCAGGTTCAGCAGAAGGGAGGGATGCGATGAGAGACCAAGTACTTTGGCGCAAGACTGCCAGAATCGCCACGATATTGGCCGAGCGTCTGGACATAGATGCAGAGCGGGCTCTCAATATTCTCTACAACTCCCGCACTTATGCCCTGCTCGACAATCCCGACAGCGGACTGCAACTGATGAGCGACAGTTACATATTGAACGACCTGTTGCGGGAACTGGAGGCATAGCCCTCCACAACCACCCCCACCGGGAATTTTTATCCGCCGAAACTGCCGCGGCGCAGCCCCGGCGGAATCCGTTTTGTGGCAGTATAGCGATAGAGGGCAGACAAGATATGATAGCAAACATTAGATAATATAAGAGAAGATATGAAAGAACTGTATTTTTTTGATGAGACATTCTACTGGGGCCGCTCCGGCAGGCGGGCCACGGTGATAGAGGCCGAATGTGAACTGACGCAGGACGTGCGGCCCGATGAACTGCGGAAGGCAGTGGTGAGCGCCCAGAGGGTACACCGCAATTTCAGGGCACGCCCCGTCATCGTGGGGCGGCGGTTCTACGTGGAGGACTCCGAGGCGGAGCAGGTAGCAGTGGTAAGTGAAGCCGACGGACTGCCTCGGAACGTTGGTACCAAGGAGACCGGGGGCCTGATGCTCTA
>CADBHI010000086.1 GCA_902794405.1 uncultured Prevotellaceae bacterium | reverse complement strand
TCATGCACTGGCATCAGCGTCAGCAAGTGGCAGGAACAGGTAAACCTGGAAGGTTAGAAATGAATCGGTGAACGCAACGAGTTTGAAAACTTCATTGGGAAAAAAGCATAAAAATATATAAAAGTCGCTGGAAAAACGACAGCTGTTATTGCGAAAGTCGTTGGAAAAACGTATCTTTGCGCACAAAATCTAATCTTCTATGCTTAAAAGATTCCCTAAACCACTTCTCATTCTTGCGTCCCGATAGTAGCAAGCCAGCAGAGCTGGAGCGCCCGACCTGCGGTCGCCCGCTCGACCTTAGTCGCTTGCCGCTCGGCGACGACAGGAGACGCTTGCCAAAGCAAGAAGGCAAGAACCCGTAGCCTTTCCCCACCCTTGTAGGGGAGGGCAGGGGGCGGGGTCCCATGAGGCTTAAATATTAAATAGTGTAAAAGTTTTGGCAGTTCGGTAAAATAGCAGTACCTTTGCACAGCGTTTTAGAAACGATGGTTTGCCGCAATGGTGGAATTGGTAGACACGAGGGACTTAAAATCCCTTGACCAGTGATGGTTGTGCGGGTTCGAGTCCCGCTCGCGGCACAAGAAAGACAATTCACAATTAATAATTCACAATTCACAATTATATGCAGAAAAATTGTTTTGTTCTTTTGTCAGCCGCATCGCTCCTGCTTCTGACATCATGTTCCGGTAAGCTCGGCGCACTCTCTGCCGATAACTTTACTGTAACTCCCAATCCGTTGGAAACAATGGCTGGTAAAGTGCCTGCAACGGTCAATGGCACCTTCCCTGAAAAGTATATGAAGAAGAAGGCCGTGGTGACTGTTACTCCCGAGCTGCGCTACCTTGATGGACAGGTGGCACGTGGCGAAGGCGCTACTTTCCAGGGTGAGAGTGTACAAGGCAACGACCAGACCATTCTCTATCAGGTTGGTGGACGCTATAGCATCAAGACCAACTTCGACTATCTGGATTGCAACAAGGCTGACATGTACCTGACTTTCAATGCCAAGATTGGTAAGAAGTCTGTAGAGGTGCCTGCCGTGAAGGTGGCTGAAGGTATCATCGCTACCTCTGAGCTGTATAAGAACACGCTGAAGAGCGCCCAGGCTCCCATTGCTCCCGATGCTTTCCAGCGCATCAACGCCCAGAAGCAGGAGGCTAACATCAAGTTCCTGATTCAGCAGGCCATATTGCGCCAGAGCGAGCTGAAGAACAATTCCGTTCAGGAGTTTGTGAAGCTGTTGGAGCAGATCAACAACGACCGCGAGGGCTTGAAGCTGAACGAGGTGGAGGTTTCCGCCTACGCTTCTCCCGATGGTGGCTATGACCTGAACGACAAGTTAGCTGCCCAGCGTCAGAAGAACACCCAGCAGTATGTCGAGCAGCAGCTGAAGAAAGCTAAGCTGAGCGATGCTACTGTCGATGCCAAGTATACGGCTGAGGACTGGGAAGGTTTCCAGGAGCTGGTCAATGCTTCTAACATCCAGGACAAGGACGTCATCCTGCGCGTACTCTCTATGTATAAGGATCCGCAGGAGCGCGAACAGCAGATCAAGAACATCTCGGCTGCTTTCCGTGAGTTGGCCGATGGTATCCTTCCTCAGCTGCGCCGTTCACGCATGATCATCAACTACGAGACCGTAGGTCGTAGCGACGAGCAGATCCAGGAGCAGCTGAAGGCTGACGCTTCTAAGCTCAACGTCGAGGAAATGCTCTATGCAGCTGCCCTGACAGATAATGCTAACGAAAAGGAGAATATCTATAAGACCACTACCAAGTTGTATCCTAACGATGCCCGTGCCTACAACAATCTGGCTACCATAGAGTATGCCAAGGGCAACTACGATGCTGCCAAGAAGTTTGTAGAGCAGGCACAGCAGGTCAGCGCCAACATTCCCGAGGCTGCTGCCAACTTAGGACTCCTTGCCCTGCAGAAGGGCGACATCCAGAATGCAGAGGCTCTGATTGCCAAGGCTTCTGGTGCCAATGGCCTGAACGAGGTGATGGGTAACCTGAACCTGGCCAAGGGCAACTACGCTCAGGCTGAGCAGGACTTTAAGGATATATATTCTAACAGCGCTGCTCTGGCACAGATCCTGAACAAGAACTATGCTTCGGCTGCTGTCACGCTGAAGTATATCAAGAACGGTGATGCTACGACCGACTACCTGAAGGCCATTCTTGCCGCACGTATGGGTAACACCAGCGATGCTACTGAGGCTCTGCGTTCAGCCGTCGCTAAGGATCCTAACTACGCCAAGTACTCAGCTACTGACCTTGAGCTGAAGAGGATTACAAAGTAATGCCTGAAAGTGAGGGGAAAGACTTATAAGAAAAATATATTGTCAGGAAAAAGCTGCGCAAATCTCTTGCGCAGCCTTTTTCTCATTTTCATATTATACTCATGTAACCCTTCTGGCGACACCTTTGTCATGAAGGGGAAGTTCAAGAACTTCAGCCAGGGTGAACTTTATGTCTACAGCTTAGGAGGCAAAGGTCGTATTGACACGATCCGACTGGCTGACGGAAAGTTCGACTATGAGACAGCCCTGGAGGACACGGTGGTACTCTCGGTCATATTCCCCAACTATTCTGAGATTCCCGTTATTGCCAGTCCTGGCAGCTCGTTGAGGATGGTGGGCGATGCCTCTCATCTGCGAGAAGTAGCTGTCACGGGCAATGAAGACAACGAACTGCTGACGCGGTTCAGGCTGGATATAGCCGAACAGACGCCTCCCGAGGCCATGAAGGCGGCTGCCGCCTTTATCAAAGAGAACCCAGCCTCGCCGGCCTGCATGTATGTGCTGAACCGCTTCTTCCTGACACGTGCTGATGCCGACTTCAAACAGGCCAATGAACTGGTGAGCCTCATGGCGAAGGCTGTACCAGCCAATCTGAGTTATCAGGAGCTGCAGCGCCAGGTGGGAACATTGAAATCGACAAGCCTGAACGAGCGGATACCGTCATTCACGGCCACAACCATCAACGGGCGCCACATCAGTAACACCACCCTGCAGGGCGACTTGAACATTATCTTCACCTGGGCATCGTGGAACTATGAGTCACAGAGCATCCAGCGGCGCCTATATGATTTAGTGAAGGACTATGGCAACCGTCTCACACTGCTCAGCCTTTGCTTAGACGGCAATCCCGCTGACTGCAAGCAGACGCTTAGTCGCGACTCCGTGTCCTTTCCCGTTGTCTGCGATGGACAGATGTGGCAGTCACCCCTTGTTGTTAACTTCGGCATCTACGCTGTCCCCTATATCATGCTCACAGACCGGCACGGTCGCATTCTTAGCCGAGGCATCACATACGAGGAGGTCAAGAGGAAAGCGGAGGAGCTGAGACTTAGAAAGTAAATCCTAAACACGCCACCAGAAAGAGACGCAATGAAAAGACAAATAGCGATACTCGGCTCCACGGGGTCGATAGGCACTCAGGCCCTCGAGGTGATCGAGGAGCACTCCGACTTGTACGAGGTGTACTGCCTGACTGCCAACAACAAAGTAGAACTGTTAGCAGAGCAGGCTCATAAGTTCAAGCCTGCCGCTGTGGTTATTGCCAATGAAGCACGCTACGACGACCTGCGCAGGCTGATGGACGACCTGCCCGACGTGAAGGTCTATGCCGGTGCCCAGGCCCTTGACGAGATTGTTGAGGCAGAGCCCATCGACATGGTGCTCACGGCAATGGTGGGCTTTGCCGGCCTCTCGCCCACCATCCACGCCATCAAGGCCAAGAAGGCCATTGCCCTGGCCAATAAGGAGACGTTAGTGGTGGCTGGTGAGCTGATACTGCAGTTGGCACAGCAGTACCATACGCCCATCCTGCCTGTGGACAGCGAGCACTCGGCCATCTTCCAGTCGCTGGTGGGCGAAGACCAGAACCCGATAGAGAAGATCCTGCTGACGGCCTCGGGTGGACCCTTCCGCCTGAAGTCGATGGAGGAGATAGCCCATGTGACGAAGGCCGATGCCCTGCGCCACCCGACGTGGGACATGGGTGCCAAGATTACCATCGACTCAGCCTCGATGATGAACAAGGGATTCGAGGTGATTGAGGCCAAGTGGCTGTTTGGTGTCGATGCCAAGCAGATACAGGTGCTCGTACATCCGCAGTCGATTGTACACTCGGCTGTACAGTTCCAGGACGGCAGCGTCAAGGCGCAGTTGGGTGTGCCCGACATGAGGCTGCCCATACAGTATGCCTTTTCGTTCCCCCGTAGGTTGCCGCTGAGTGGCGACAGACTGGACCTCTTCAAGGCACAGCACCTCGAGTTCTTCGAGCCCGACCTGAAGAAGTTCCGCTGTCTGGCTATGGCCTACGAGGCACTGGCCAAGGGCGGCAATATGCCCTGTATCGTCAATGCCGCCAATGAGATTGTGAACCGCGCCTTCCTCGAGGACCGTTGCGGCTTCCTGCAGATGGGCGACGTCATTGCCGAGACGATGGCCCGTGCCACGTTCGACAAGAATCCCACATACGAGACTTACATCGCGACCGATGCCGAGGCACGGCGCATCGCAACTGAATTAATCAAATAAAGAATATGGAAGTATTTCTGATAAGACTGTTACAATTCATGCTGGCTATCAGCCTGCTGGTATTGCTCCACGAGCTGGGACACTTCACCTTTGCCAAGCTCTTCAAGGTGAGGGTGACGAGGTTCTACCTCTTCTTCAATCCCCAGTTCCACATTATGAGCACCTACGACACCTGGGTGCGCCGACTGTTCAAGTTGAAGCCTGAGGTGGTGCCCACGAAGAAAGACGACGAGGGCAAGGAACGTAAGGAATATGTCGGCACGGAGTATGGCTTGGGCTGGCTGCCCTTAGGCGGCTACTGCGCCATCGACGGTATGATCGACGAGACCAACCAGAAGCTCTCGGAGGAGACCCACCCGTGGGAGTTCCGTACTAAACCCGTCTGGCAGCGTCTGCTCATTATGATTGGTGGCGTATTGGTGAATTTCCTGTTGGCGCTGTTCATCTACTCGATGATTCTCTTCTACTGGGGCGATACCTACATCCCCGTGGGCGAGATTAACATGAAGTTCAACGAGGAGGCCAAGTCCTACGGGTTCCGCGACGGCGATGTCCTTGTGGCTGCCGACGGCAAGTTATTTAAGGATTTCTCGGCCGACCTCTATCGCATGATTTCCGAGGCTCACGACGTCGAGGTATTCCGTAATGGCAAGCACGAGCACGTCAGCCTGCCGGGCGACCTCAACCTGCTCAATATGCTCAAGTCTGAGCCACGATTCGTTGAACCCTTCCTGCCCGCCAAGATTGATAGTGTGCTGCCTGGCTCGCCCGCTGCGAAGATAGGACTGGAGGCAGGCGACAAAATCCTGTCGCTCAACGGCCGTCCCATCGACTCTCACAACACGTTCCTCTTTGAAATGGGACGCTTGGGTGACCAGTTGGCTGTGGCCAAGACCCACGAGGACAGCATGAAGGTGCGTACCGTGACGCTGACCTTCAAGGGAACGCAGCGCGACACGTTGCAAGGCACACATACCGTTAACGGTACCGAGGTACCTACGCAGGTAGCCGTTGCTAATTCCGGCGTAATCACCAAACAGGTGGTGCTGACTGAGGATCTGAAGTTAGGCTTCATGGCTCCCGCATTGGCTTCGCTCTATAAGCCTTATACCCGCGAGTATGGCTTCTTCGAGAGCATCCCAGCAGGTATTAAATACGGTTGGAACGTGCTGGCTGGCTATGTCGATGACATGAAGTACGTCTTCTCGGCTGAGGGTGCCAAGTCGCTGGGTGGTTTCGGAGCTATCGGAAGCCTGTTCCCCCCGATGTGGGACTGGTATATGTTCTGGAAGATGACGGCCTTCCTGTCTATCATCCTTGCCTTCATGAACATCCTGCCCATCCCCGCCCTTGATGGTGGCCATG
This sequence comes from uncultured Prevotellaceae bacterium, assembly GCA_902794405.1. Lineage (GTDB taxonomy): Bacteria > Bacteroidota > Bacteroidia > Bacteroidales > Bacteroidaceae > Prevotella. The sequence continues at coordinate 7,556 of CADBHI010000086.1, read as the reverse complement.
TGCTGTTCCTGATGTATGAGGCCATTACGCGCCGTAAGCCGTCGGAGCAGTTCATGATACGTGCCGAATACGTTGGCTTTGGCATCCTCATCCTCTTGATGGTGGTGGCCAACCTCAATGATATACTTCGTTGGCTGGGATATATGTAAATGCCCAATAAAAAGATTCTCCCCAGAATTCTTGGTTTAGAAAAGAATTCTGGGGAGAATCTTTTTATTGGGCACCAGCACATTTATTTGGCAATTCTGAGCACCGGCGCAATCTTGTTGCAGGGCTCTGGCAGCGTGACCTCCAGTCCGTCAGCAGTCTGACGGGCTTTTACTTTGCCATAGCCCAAGAGGTAGACGCTCGAAATGCTCTTCTTGAAGTCGGGGTTCTTCTTGGCCAGCGACTTGATGACGAGTTTGCCGTCCTGCGGCCAGCCCATAGCGGTGGCGTAGAGGTACTTCTTGGTCTGGTTGAAGCGGATGTCACGATAGTCCATGCCGTTGTACTGACCCTCGTTGAATCCCTGTGAATTGATCTTGATGTCCTTCTCAGCCACAGGGCCTTCGCCGAACTTCACCCACGGACGGGTGCCAAAAATGCTCTCGCCGTTCTGTGACATCCACGCCTCGAGCTCGTCGAGGAAGGCAGCGGCCTTCTCGTCGTAGGTACCGTCGGCACGGAGGGGGATGTTCAGCAGCAGGTTACCGTTCTTCGACACAATGTCGACCAACTGCTTCACCATGTTGGGTGCCGTGCGGTAGCCTCGCTGGTAGGTGCCCGTGTTGTAATGCCAGTCGCCAATGCAGTTACACGTCTGCCACGGCTCGCTGACAATCATGTTGGGTGCTCCGCGCTCTACGTCCCATGTCAGGGCCTTCTTCTGGTCGTCGTTCAGGATTTTGCCGAAGACCACGCCACGCGGGTTCTTATTATAGAGGTGTGTGGCAATCTTCATGCCGCAGTCGCTGAGTGGATAGAAGGGCAGCACGGTAACGTCGAAGTAGATGAGGTCGGGGTTGTAGCGGTTGATGGCATCGATGGTGCGGTCGAAGAAGTTGTCGACAAACGCTTGGCTGGGCGGACAGGCGCCGTGGCTCCAGTCCCATTGTCCGTGGATGGCGCCGTTGTCCCACGAACCCTTGCTCATCGGGTGGTTCTGCTGGTAGAGCATCTGCGGGTCGAGGCCTTCCCACCATTTACCCTTGCCGTCCTCCTTCGTCAGGTTACCGTCGTAGTAGACGCCGGCCTTGTCGCCTTCGAGGTCATAACGCTGTGAAGGTTCAAACCACGTCCAGGCATGGTCAGCATGGAACGAGATGCCCAACGGCAGCCCGGCCTTCTTGGCGGCAGCGGCCCACTCGGCCAGGATATCACGCTTCGGACCGATGTTCTTCGAGTTCCACGGTTGGTACTTCGAGTCCCACAGGTCGTAGTTGTCGTGGTGGTTGCCCAGCACGAAGAAGTACTGCGCACCACAACGCTTGTAGCGCTCTACGAGCTTTTCGGGTTCCCACTTCTCGGCCTTGAACAGGGGCAGGATGTCCTTGTAGCCGAACTCCGAGGGGTGGCCGTAGTGCTCACGATGGTACTTGTACTTGTAGTTGCCTTCCATATACATTTCACGGGCCATCCAGTCGCCTGAGCCCTCTACGCACTGGGCCCCCCAGTGTGCCCAAATACCGAACTTGGCATTACGGAACCACTCAGGAGTCTGGTGGGTCTCGAGCGATGCCCATGTAGGTTCATACTGGCCCTTCTGCATGTGTTCATGCGTTTCGGTGACGGGCACTTTGTAAGTCTGTGCGCTGGCTAATAGAATGGCACAACTGCCAATAGCGGTTAGAAATAGTCTTTTCATCATTGTCTTGGTTTGTTTATTGTTTTAATGCTTCAATGTATTCGTAGAGTTTGCGGTAGAAGGGGTGGCGGGTCATCGTCTGGGGGTCGCCGATGATGATGAGTTTCATTCTTGCTCTGGTGATGGCTACGTTCATGCGTCGCAGGTCGCGTAGGAACCCGATCTGCCCCTCGTCGTTCGAGCGTACGAGCGAGATGACGATGATGTCGCGCTCCTGACCTTGGAAGCCGTCGACAGTATTGACTGAGATAAGGTGGCGGAAGGGTTTGAAGTACTCCTTTTTCCTGAGTTGCGACCGCAGGTACTGTACCTGGGCACGGTAGGGTGAAATCACCCCAACATCGAGCCGTTCGTTCAGCACCCGCGTCTTGCCGATACGCTCGAAGTATTGCTGGAGCGTGAGCAGCGTCAGCTCTGCCTCAGCTTTGTTGATACGGGAGGAACCCTCAAGACTCTCCAGACCCTCCCCCGTCCCCTCCCTCTTCCACTCCATTGGCACGTCGAGGTCGAGGATGGAGCGGTATTTCACCTCAGGCGCACTCTCCACCTGGTTGCCGTAGAACCAGTCGCTGGAGAAACGCATAATCTCCTCGTTCATGCGATACTGCATGCGTAGCAATGTTACCACTTCGGGCTTCTCTTCTACAATGCGTTCCATCATCGTTTTGCCCAGTCCAGCCTTCAGGGCGGCGATGCTCTTTACCGTCGGGGGTAGCTGACAATGGTCGCCAGCTAAGATCACACGCGAACAGCGACGGATGGGAATCCAGCAGGCAGCCTCTAATGCCTGGGCCGCCTCGTCGATAAACAACGTGCCGAACTTATGGCCGTCGAGTAGCCGATGGCCTGCTCCCACCAACGTGCAGGCGATGACACGGGCCTCGCCAAAGAGCTGGGCGTTGATGCGAATCTCCAGTTCCGTGGCACGGTCCTTCAGGCGCTCCATCTTCTGGTGGTACTTCTCGTCGCCCCGCTTGCGATGGGCACGCAGGTCGCGGATGGCCTTGCGGATGGCCCACAGTAGTTCGTAGTCGGGATGGCTCTCGAAGCGCCGCTCGTAGGTGAACGACAGCATCTTGTCGTTCACACGCGTGGGATTACCTATTCTTAATACGGGCACACCACGGTCCACTAACTTCTCGCTAATCCAGTCGACCGCCATGTTCGACTGCGCACACACCAGCACCTGCGGCTCGCGTCGCAACGTCTCATAGATGGCCTCCACTAATGTCGTCGTCTTGCCCGTGCCTGGAGGCCCATGCACAATGGCTACGTCCTTGGCTCTCAGCACACGGTTCACAGCCTCCTCCTGAGTAGCGTTCAGGTAGGGGAACCGCATCGCGGCAAAGTTAAAAGTCTCCGCCTTCTGGTGTGAATAGAACAGGTCGCGCAGGTAGCCTAATCTGCCCTTCGAGCGGATAACACGGTCCAGCGCATCGAACATCATCTTGTACGATGTTTCGTCGAACGACAGCTGCACGCCCACATTCCCAGTACTCTGCAGGTCGACGAGGGGGGCATTGTCGGGCACACTCACCACCATGCGGTCACCGTCGACATAGCTCACGTTACCCGTGAAGTTGAAGTACTTGATAGCCTCGCCACTGGTGAAGAAAACCACCGGACGGCCGTATTCAAAGTTACAGTCGGCCTCCTGGTCCGTCGTGCGATACACCTCTAAGCACAACTGGTTCAGTGAGTTATAGAAACTGCGCCCCACACGCAACGGATACCACGCATCGCCACGCTTCACCAGCCGCTCCACACCCCATTCCTCGGTCTGGCGGCGGTAGGCTTCCTTCTCCGTCTGGTACTCCAGCTGGAGCAGCACCCGTTGCTGTTGTAACTGTTGTATCGCGTTCATGTGGAACTGGTAAGAACACACCCCTTCTTATTGAGGCAGAGTCATTATAAAGCGGGTGACATTGGTGGCTGATGTATCGAGGGTGATGTCGCCGCCAAGTCGGCGGGCCAGGCTGCGGGCAATGGTGAGGCCGATGCCCGTTCCGTCGTAATACTCGTCAAGCTGGACGAACTCTTCAAAGATATGCTCCGACTCTGAGGATGGGATGCCGATGCCCGTATCATCGACTATGAAGCGCACCGTGTCGTTGTCGGCTTCTACGTGCAATGATGCCTGCTTCCGCTCGTCAGCGACGTTGTTCTGACGATAGGCCTCGGCCGACTTCGTGAACTTCCGGGCGTTGTCGAGTATCAGCGTCAATGCCCTGATGGCCGACTGCTGGTTGGTGGTCAGCATCACACCTTCAGCTGCTGGCGACAGCTGCATGTCGAAGTTAAGATGCGGAGCCTGGGCAATGCCCGAATTCTCAACGGCCAGCGCGGCAATCTCAACTGGCGATACCTGGTCGGTACGCTCGATGGCTGTTTTGCTGTTGGCATCCGACAATTCGAGCATCTTGTTTACAAGTCCCGTAATACGGTCGGTGTTCTCTATCATCTGGCGGTTGATGTCCTTGCGGGTTGCTTCGTCCAACTCTACACCTTCTGTCGTGACAACCTGCGTGAAGCCCGACAGGATGTTGAGCGGCGTACGTATCTCATGGGAAATCTGGCGGATAAAGCTCGACTTCATGCGCGACGACTCCTCAGCACGGGCGTTGGCCACTTCCAACTGTGCGTTCTTCTCCATCAGGCGCTGGGCATGCCGGCGACTGTTGATGGCGTAGATAATCAGGAACAGCAACAGCAGGCCGACGGCAATGCCCGTTGCCACCGTGCGCTGACGCAGGAGCTCAGCCTTTTGTTCGGCAATCTTCTGCTCCTTTTCCTGTGTTTCATAGACCACAGCCAGCTCTGCCGCATCGTCTTTGCGCGTCTGTTCCTCAACGGTATCTAACAGGTTGACCAGTCGGTTGGCCGTCTGAAGGGCTGCGTCACGCTGACCCAGTCGCATCTGCGCATCGAACTTGGTTCCTAAGATGTTGGCCAGATAGTCAATCGTCTGATAGGAGTCATTCGCTGTGTAGAACGAGTCGGAGACGTTGACCGCTTTCAGCAGGTCCTGCCATCTTTCTACGTATCTCAAATACACCGATGACGTCTTACGCCCGGCAATGGTATTCGCATAGTCGGTCTTCAGTAAGGCCTGATAGTGTGTGTCAGCCTCCTTCAGCTGTCCCGCTTTGGCATAGTATCTTGCCATCGAACCCTCCATCTCGGCCTTACACTCGTCTTTCACGTAGTCGGGAATATCGGCCGTCTTCACCAGCTTGTCGTAGCTCTGCTGCATGCGTGGCAGCCAGCTCTTGGCCCTCAGCAGGCTGTCCTTGCCAACGTTGTCGTTGACGGCATCGATGGTCAGCATGAACGCTGGGTAAAACCAGGTAAAGCTCTTGGCATCGGCCAGTATCTCTTCATACATCTTGTAGGCATGCTCGTAGCTTTCGTTGGCCTCATCGGTATGCTCCAGCGAGAACTGGCTGTTGCCGATAAGCGTCAGGAAGTCAGGCGTATAGGTCTTCGCCTCCTTGCTGGTGTCAGCCTTAGCCTCTTTCAGCGCTTTGGTGGCATAGGTCAGTTCGCGTTCCAGGTTACCCATGTTGTGCGCGGCATTGATCAGCAGGTTGTGGGCAAAATAGTATTTGTTCGGGTCCTCCTTTTTCAGCTGGTCATCCTTCAGCGCCCGAAGTACGTACATCTCCGACACCCTTGGCTGGTACTTTTCCGAATACACCTGAGCCCTTCGACAGTTGGCCAAAGGTTCCGAGTAGATACCTTCCTGTTCAAGGCTGTCGACAAATGCCAGCGCACGCTCAGGGTCGTCGCCCAGAATGTCATAGAACACCGAACTCAGACTGTCTATCAACGGCCTGTTACGCGTCTTGTTCTTTTTGCCTGTACAGCCCGCTAATAATAGCAGCAGGACCAGCATCATCAATGTCGTTAGTTTTCTCATTCGTCAATTCTCTTCATCGCCGCTCTATAGGCAGCTTCGCTTTTAATCTGTGCCATATTTGGGTACAAATATAACATTGTTTTTCTGAATATCCAAATATTTTTCGGAAAATCTTAAATATGGGAAATGATTCAAGACACTCCCCGCCCCTCATGAGGGGAGGGGTGGCCGTATGGCCGGAGTGGGGTGTCCACAGGGAACCCACCGCCTTTTTGTCAAAACCCGCCGCCTTTTGAGAAAAAGGAACCGCCTTTTGAAAATTCCTGGCCTGGGAATATTTATTTTCGTTTTTGTCTCATGACAAACGTTTCCATATATATTGTAAATCGCACTTTTTAAGTAGCACTTCTCACACCTCCCTCACCTAAGATAGGTGTTAGAGGTGTGAGAAGTGCTACTTAAAAAGTGTGATTCATTATCATACGATCATTGAACCATGGGTTCAGTTTCTGTCCCCGCCCCAACCCCGCCCCAGGGGCGGGGAGTGTCCTGCCGCTCCCCGCCGCTCTCCCCGCCCCTGAAAAGGGGAGGGGTTCTTGCCTTGCAAGCGTCCTTCGGCCGAGCGGGGGGAGGGGTGGGGGTGTGAGGATGTCCTTCACGTCGCCCTCAACCAAGGTCTTGCCCAGTGTGGGGATGAAGTTGATGTAGGTGTAGCCCGTGCGGCTGAAGGCGTTGGCACAAAAAATCGGGGACGAAGCAGTCAAAATGCTCCGTCCCCGAATGATGGTTGCTAATGGTACAAATAGTTACCAAGCTTCTTCCCAAACACTGCCACTTTCAGGCTCTTCGTCGTCGGGAAGAATCAGATCGTCGTCAAGGCCAGAGGTCGTCAAGCTCTTTACAGACCCGGCCAGAATCTGCTGCTCCATGTCAGCCTCCATGACCTCTATCGCGGGCTTCTGATAATGTTTCTTTGTCATATCGGTGTCCTCCTTGCTTTACTTCTTGCTCTGGCAAGCGTCTCCTTGCGTCGCCGAGCGGATGATTACCTTCTTACCATTCTGAATATACACACCCTTTTTCATTTGACGATTTGACAATTGACCATTTGACAATTTCCGTCCGCTGAGGTCATACCAATCGTCAGATTGTAAATTGTCCAATTGTCCAATAGAGGTGATGCCAGTGGTCTCGCCGTCGCCAAAGTCTATGCTGAAGGCGCGAGCCAGACTGGCAGCGTCGCCCTTCAGCTGGAAGTAGGCGCGGAATCCCTTCATATTGGCGGGCAGTGCCGAGGGGTTCAGCAGCGTATTGTTGGCTGCCAGGAAGAGCACGGCCTTCGTGTCGCCGTCGGGAATGGTCGTTGCGCCCAGCGTGGGGATGAAATCGACGTCGGTCGAGGTGAAGGGCTGTGCATCCTTGCTCACGATGGCTCCCGTGAAGGGTGCTGCGGAGAGGTCGGTGTTGGCAGCGACCTTCACCAGATAGGGTTTGCCGGCCTCGATGCTGGCAGCATTGGCGAAGTTCAGGGTCAGCGTTCCGTCTGCGAACGATGTGCTGCTGAGTTCCTTCACGGTCCAGCCGCTGGGGATGGCGGTGCTGAACGGAGCAGCAAAAGTATTGTACGAACCGGTGGCAAGCGTGCGCGTCATGGTGACGTCGGCCTCGTAGCCGTCCCACTCTGTCAGTGCGGCGCTGTTGTCCGTGGTCTCGGAGAGGGCCAATTCGGTCTCATACTCCACCTCCAGCTCTACGTCGAAGGCGGGAGTTGCGGCGAGCGACCACGTGCCGTCGGGGTTCTTGGTCAGCTCTACGCCCTCGGTGTAGGCGGTCTCCTCAGCGGTGGCGTAG
>CADBHI010000085.1 GCA_902794405.1 uncultured Prevotellaceae bacterium | reverse complement strand
CCCTTGGATTCGGTGTTCTCGCACTTGCGGAGATTCACCAGGAAAGTAATGTCATTTCTTGCCATACTTTTGTTGTGTTTTTTGTAGTATTAGAAATCTATTGCGGCAGACTACATCGGGCCACCGCTTCCCGCTTATTCATTTTTCGTGGATTGTGTATTGTGGATGGTGGATGGAGATTAGTTATTATGCTGAATATCAACTATCTTTCACTCCTTTTCTTCCATTCCAGATCTACATTTCTCTATCCACTATCCACCATCAACTATCCACTTATTTTTACATTGCAAAGGTACAAAAAATATCTGAGACTACCAAATTTTTCTTCAACTTTTTTCTCATTTCACCCCTCCGCTCGGCATCCCGCGCTCGACCTCTGGTCGCTTGCTACCGCAGGGACGCAAGAAGGGTGACGCTTGCTACCAGCGGGACGCAAGAAGGGGCGGGGAGTTGCGCGAGTTTAGTCGAGTGCACAGGTGTAGTACTCACCGTCCCCGTTACGCAAAAAAGTCGGGTAGGAAGGAATCGACGCGGATTCTTCCTGCCCGGCTTTTAGTATTTTAAACCATTAAACTTAAACCACTTTCTGGTACTCTCCGATGCCAATGTTGCGCACAAGGCCCTGACGCGTCCAGTTCTTAATCATCGAACGAGTGCGGTTGCCGGTGGGGTCATCGTCGCGCTCCTGCTGTGCACGGCTTATGTTGAACTTTTCGGGAAGTCGCTCGTAGATGCTGTCGTTGCGTCCCCGTCCACGACGTGTGCTGCAGATGGAGTCCTCCTGATGGTCGTAGGCTTTCTCTATGCGCTCGCGGAAGTAGTAGAGTACATTGTCCATGAAGTAGTCGGCCAGTGTGTCGAAGGCTTCGAGGGTGGTCTTCTTCTGGAACTTGCGCGGCAACCAGTATTCGGTGGCCTTGGGGTGCTGTTCCAAATACTCACGGGCGGTCTGACAGCCTTCTGCCCACTCCGGTTTATGGTCCTGATCCTTACGGTCAATCTCGCGGATGAGCCAGCCTCCGAAGTCGCAGAGCATAAAACAGGCGAGGCAACGCATGACCGAGACTCCGATGCGCATACGCTGGTTGGCCCGGACACGGTCGTCGTCCTTCATGCACTCAACACGTACGCGTTCCAACCACTGCTGGCAGCGACGCTCCACCTTTGGCAGTACGAGGTCGCCCTGCATCAGAGGTAGCAGTTCGATGAGTGCGAGTATGTTCTGGCACGACTTCTCCGAACGGCTCTTGCGAATGACAAGTGGTGCGTAGGTGTTGTCTGGCGTGGAGCCTATGAGTACGCGTGTCAGGGAGCCGTCGGTGTAGTTTTTATACATGCGGAACAGACTATCCTCGGTTCCGCATAGAATAAGGTTCCACAGAACTTTGTCGAGCCAAACGCGTACTGAAGACTCGCTACGGAAGTCCTGGCTGTAGGCTGAGTTGTCGTAGGCGGCACGGAGCAGCACGCTCATGTCTGACCAGGCTGGGCCTAAGCGTTTTGCCATGACGTCGCTTTCCTCGCTGTAGCTGAGCAGGTGCTCACCACCGGCATTCTCTAAGCGCTTCAGGACCTGAGTCATCGACGTGACCGAGGCTTGCAGACGCTGCGGGAACACCTTTTCCTCGGGTAGCTCCTTGGCGTTCTTCTTGCGTTTCAAGAGTGCTTCCTGATCGCGTTCCTGCCGACGCATTTCGTCATCATGAATCTTCAAGAGCTGTGTCCATAGCGTCCAGACTTCGGTAACCTGCTGCTTGTTGGATGCCGACTTTCCGACGAGGTAGACCTGCAGGTTCAGGTGCTTGAAACCCTCGTTGTGGATGTCGAGTCGCACGTGGGTGGCCAGGGCTCCGATGATGGGGAAGTGAGGTACAAGGACTGACATGGCCAACTGTCGCTGCTGGTTTTCGAGCGAATCCTTGATACCGAACGGGATGGCGGGGCTCAGGCGTTCGTAAACGGCGATGTTGTTCTCTTCGGCAAAGGTGTCGAGGGCTCGACCCAGTTCGGGATTGCCCTGATACTTACGGCTGACGGCCTCCAAGACCTGACGCATCCTAAGCGGCATCTGCTTGCGTTCCTCGCGCAGGGCGGAGTCAATCTTGGCCAGCTTCTCATGCTCTGGGAAACCGTCGTAGCAGGGTATGACTGCGTCCATCACGTCGCGGTCGAAACCACAGATATGTCGGATATGGCAGGCCAGCTCGAAGGTCAGCGAGTCGCGGGCTCCCTCCGAGGGGGTGTGGCCGTGGTAGAATAGCTGCCAGTACATGTCAATGTACTCGGTGATAGGGATGCCCAGGTAGTACTTCTTCGACTCCTCGACATTAGCGGTGGCGGTCACTGCAACAACCGTCGGCTCTGCGGGCTTAGGTGCCGACTGGCGGCTGCTGCCCTCCTTGCGATACACGGGGCCCCACTTCTCTTCGTATTCCTTATTATTATAGGTGAAGAGCTCGGGCGAAAGGAACTTGATGTGGTCGAACGGTACGGCGTACGAGGCACGGCTGCTGTCCTTGCACTGGCGGTCTGGAACCACAGGAAGCATCAGCTGCTGGGCAAGCCACTGCTGATTACCCCACAGGTCGAGCTCCAACCGGCACTTACCAACGATGCGGAAGCCGTGACCCGAGATTGACAGGCCGATATAAGTCAGTCCCAACATCTCGGCCATACGGCTCAGTGGGTGCAGCTTGGGGTCGACCACGGGCCAAGTGTTAATCCAGTCGCGCAGCAGGGCCTCGGGGTCGTCGATGCCATCAAAGTCGGTGGAGTACTGACCGTTGAGGATGATGGATGACTGTTGGCGGTGCTCGTCTTCGGCGGTACCCTGGAACACATAGGTTTCCAGATTGTTGCGCTTCATGTTCTGCATCTCGTCGTGCAGCTGCTTCTTTACCTCCGGGTCAGGTTCTGCCCACCACTTTTCGGCCTGGGCTATGACCTTTGCGGCACGGATTTGAAACTCTTCGCTCTTAGAGTGAGCGACGAAATCTTCCTCAGTAGTCGGGCGCAGGGGTTCAAACTCGCGGCCCTCTTTCTTACTTTGGTCTGTGAGGAACAGACGCTGTTGAATACTAATCATAATTCTATCGTTTTTTGTGATTAAACTAAAAATTACTACCGCAAAATTAGATAGAAAAAATGACAAAGGGCGGTTTTTCAGATTTCCGTAATCAAGATTATCAAGATTATCAAAATTATCAAACCTATTATCAAGATTATCAAAATTATCAAGCGGCTACCGACGTTGAATCAGTCAGACTTTGAGCTTGTCTCTTTTCCTCCTCCATAGCGTCAAGCACAGGCTGGAAACCATCCAACAACACTTTGCAATCGTTGCGCAACATGAATATCTTTTTCTCCATGTTCTTGTTGACCTCAGCAAGGTTGTAGTACTTATAGCTTTGTTGGATATTGCTTTCTTTTGTTTCATCTCTCCTCCTTATCGAAGACTCTATCGACCCATTTCCCTTCAACTCCAACACTACACAATCCATAAGCTCGGCAAACTCCTTGGCATCAGTGTTACGACTGGTAATTCCATTGTAGTTGCTCAAGAAGAAAAGACAGCCGCAGTATTTACCCTTGTGCGTCATTACCGTCGTCCATAAATCCTCGTTGAGCTGACGGACGTAAACATCGAACACTTGCTGAGATACCAGCACCTTTTTGCGGATGTTCTCGGGCAGGTCTTCCAACTTTACGCTGTAAGGGGATGGCTGCTGTTTTGCTTCATGAGTAGGTTCCGTGAACTCAGGCGCCGAGGTCTGCGTCTTTTCCTCCACAACGGGTTCCTGCGGGTTTACTGTCGGTACGTCGGGGCAATAGCCTTGAAGCATCCGTAGCCTCAGCTGTTCGTCAGCCTCCTTTTTATCCAGCCATTCCTGTACGCTATGATTGATTGCTTCAAGTCGTTTAACAAACAGCGCATGATCCTGCGACAGTTTCACTTTTGCTTCGTATGACGAGTAGAAGCCATTGCGATCCTCCCACACTTTTCCCATCCACTCGATGACCAATCCCCTCGCCTCTGAATTGCCGATGCATTTTAGGAAAGCAAATATATAGTTAGAGTTCCAATTCAGGGTGATTTCTTCAAGATCTAAGATAAGAAAATCAGGGCGGGATGTCATGAACACCTCGGCGAGTTCTTCAGGACTGTATGATATTTTCGCGGCAGTCCCACCGCTCTGATTGTCTATGTTCTCTGATGATTTAGATTTCATAGTTAAACAATCTTTTTACCATATAATTAATTTTGGTTGCAAATATACAAATAATTTTGAATGCCACCAAGTTTTTTAGCAAAAAAGATGCGGTTTTTTCATAGAAAAAGAACAAACGCTACATTTTTTGGCCAAATAACCGCCGCTGAGCGCTTTTCACATGCAAAAGGTAGTAGATTATATCATTTTGTGATTTAACGCAACAGCAGCCAGCTAAGGGGCGTTTTAGCACATGTATTAATGGTTTGGGGTAACGGTTTAATGGTTTAAAAAGGTGATTAAACGCTCCAACCCCCATAAACAAAGTATTCAGGAAATATGCATTTAATACATTTTGTAAATATTTTTACCATATATATATTACCTGCATATCCATTCTCTGAATGGTGAAGTATTTTAAACCAATAAACCATAAACCCAACCCCTCCTGCCGTTCTCTCAAAAGCGGGCATTTAGTTTGCCCGGACTAAACTCGGAGTTTGCCCGGAGTAAACTCGACGTTTGCCCTGACTAAACTCGGAGTTTAGTCGGAGTAAACGTCTCTCAGTATTCTTGCCTCGCCATTGAAAGCGCAGATCTCTGCAGCCAACGCGTTGAGATTGTGGAAGCGACTGTAGTCAGTATCTGAAGGAACACCCCGGACACTACCCATCTGGTCAAGATTCCAAGGGGCTAAGATTAAAAGGGAACCATTGGCACAGGCATCAAAACGCTGGTGCTCAGGTTTCCAGAAGGCACCGATGGGCTCTTTCTGAAGGTGTATCAGCGGAAACGCGCGATGCATACATTCGTTTTTCATCAGCCGTTCACCAGCAGATATGCCAGGCGTGACGATGACGGTACAGCCTTCCAGAATGGCGGCTTCCCACTGTTGGCGCTCGCTGGCATAATCGGCAGTTTCCTCATAGGGCTGACCAGTGGCGGGGTGCTTACGATGGCATTGCACCTGAATCTTTCGTGCCCACCGTAGCAGGAACAGATTGCCGAAAGCACCATAGCTACGATTGCCGATGCGCACATGCAGACAGCGACGCATCACGTCGGGCAACATCCTACGCAGAATAGCACGGCGAGGGTTGTCGTGTACGTAGGCGATCATGGCCTGACGGTGACGTTCGTCCAGACAAACGGTGTCGTCATAATTATCATCGAAAAGTGGTTGCTGATTCCTGCCAACCAGCGCATAGTACTCTTGCCGTTGCTTCTTTGACATGCTCCTGATGAGCGCGCCCTCGTTATCGTGCTGCAGAGCCTTGGTGCGCAGCCATTGTGGCACGGTGGGGGAGTAAGGGAGTGAGTGTAAGCGCACGGCCATTTTTCAGAGCATCGATCCCTGTGGCGGTAAAGGACGAAAGCAACTGCTCGCGCCCGCTCACCACAAGGGTAATGAGATAGGTACCGCGACCGTAGTAGTCGTGGCCTGGATTACGTGGACGATAGGAGTTACTTAATCCCCCGCTCATTGAGGGCTTTGGCATAGCGGGCGGCGTTACGGAGGTGCTCGGCGTAGTTGATGGCGAAGTTGTGGGTGCCGGAAAAGTCCTCCTTGGCACACATGTAGACGTAGTCGTGGTGTACGTAGTCGAGTACGGCATCGATACCCTTGACGGAGGCGATTTTGATGGGACCTGGAGGAAGGCCGGTATTGCGATAGGTGTTGTAGGGGCTGTCGAAGAAGAGCATGTCGTGGTAGATGCGACGCAGTTCGAACTTCTGGAGGGCAAACTTCACGGTAGGGTCGGCCTGCAGGGGCATGCCAAGTCGCAGACGGTTGATGTACATGCCAGCCACCATCGGCTTCTCGGCGGTGTTGGCGGTCTCCTCGTCGACGATGCTGGCCAGGGTACACACCTCGTCGGGTGTGAGTTCTGCGGCCTCAGCCTTCTGGCGGCGCTCGGCTGTCCAGAATGCGTCGTGCTCCTTGACCATACGCTCGATGAACTTGTCGAGCGATACGTTCCAATAAACCTCGTAGGTGTTGGGTACGAACAGGGCTGGGATGGTGCAGGTGTCGTAGGCCCACTTCTTGCAATACTCGTTGTCGGTGAGTGCCTCGGCTATCTGCACTGAGTCGATCATCAGCTTGCGGCCAAGCACTCCAGCCAGTTTCCGCACGGTGCGCGACTCAGGAATGGTGAGCATAAGTGCCTGTTGCTGACCGGTTTTCATCTTATACATGAATTTCCACGTGCTCTCACCTGGAATGATGGCATAACGGCCAGTGCGCGGCTCATCGACGTAGTCAGTATGGCGTATGAGGGTGGAGAAACCCGTAATGCCGTGCTCCGATGCCATAGGCCGCAACTTGGTCAGCACCGAGTCAATGGTGTCGTCATCGTCTACATACAGGTACTGGGTCTCAGTATTGTCTGAGAAGTCTGTGAAAAAGAAATAGTAACCCAGGGCTATGATGCCTATCAAACACACAACCGCTGCCATTAACAAGTATTTGGCCTTTGACACTTTCATTTTTCCTGATATTTAACGTTAAAACGGTGCAAAGTTACAATTTTTTTTCGTATCTTTGCACTGAAAATCAAAAAAAAAGATGAAACTGAAGTTTACCATACAATATGCCACACAGTGGGGAGAGGCCGTCCACGTTGTGCTCTGCTACCGCAGCCAAGACGGCAGCCAACGTCAGACGAACCTGCTGATGCAGACGCAGGACGGGCTGGAGTGGAGCCTCGAGACCACACTGATAGAAAGCCGCCAACGACCTGTGAAGAGCATTTCCTATTATTATCAGATAGAAGAAGTTAAAGAAGTTAGAGAAGTTAAAGAAGTTAGAGAAGAACGGAGAGTACTTCGTCGGGAGTGGTCGCATGTGCCTCGTACCTACTGGTTCGACCCTTCGAAGAGCTACGTGTTCTGTGACCAATGGCGCGATATGCCGCTCTGTGCTCACCTCTATAGCAATGCCTATCTGACCACCTGCCAGTCGCCCCACAACGAGCAGGTGGAAGCACGCCGGCTGCCGCTCTACCGTAGGACGGTGCTCTTCCGAGTGTCGGCCCCACAACTGCAGGCAGGTCAGAAGCTGGCGCTCTTAGGCAGTCATCCGGCCATCGGCAACTGGAGTTCCGCCCGCTACTTAGGTATGGAATACATTGGTCAGGGCGACTGGATGCTCTCTGTGAACATGGACGCCGTACAGCTGCCCTTGGAATATAAATATGTGGTGGTGAACAGTCAGACGCACGAGCTGTTAGCTTGGGAGGAAGGCGACAATCGCGTGGTAACCGATGACCTGACCGACGGCGAAGTGCGAGTGCTCTATGGCGGCCTGCTGCGAATGAAGGAGAAGACTTGGCGTGCGGCCGGAGTGGTAGTCCCCGTCTTTTCATTGCGCAGTAGCCATTCCTACGGCATCGGCGACTTCGGCGACCTGAAGCGCATGGTCGACTGGGCTGTGATGACGGGTATGAAGGTGATACAGATGCTGCCCGTGAACGACACTACGACCGACGGCCATTGGCACGATTCCTATCCCTATAACATCACCTCATGCTTTGCCCTACATCCCAACTACCTCGACCTGGAACAGTTAGGCGAACTGAAATCGAAACAGAAGATGACCGCCTACCGTCGCCAGCAGCGAGAGCTGAATGCGCTGTCGTATAGTGACTACGAGGCCGTTGGACGGGTGAAGCGCGACTACGTGAACGACATCTTTGCCGAACGTGGTGAGCAGGTGCTGGCCTCACGAGAGTTCAAGGCGTGGTTCGAGGACAACAAGTGGTGGTTGGAAGCTTACGCTTCGTGGATAGTGGATAGTGGATGGTGGATAGGGAAGGGTGATATCATTTACTTCACCCAGTATCACCTGCACCTGCAGCTGAAGGCGGCTGCCGACTATGCCCGTTCGAAGGGTGTGATACTGAAAGGCGACATGCCCATTGGCGTGAACCGCGACAGCGTAGAGACCACCGTTCACCCCGAGTTCTTCAACTTGGACTGCACGGCCGGTGCGCCGCCCGATGCCTTCTCGCCGTCAGGACAGAACTGGGGTTTTCCCACCTATAACTGGCAAGCGGAACACCTGACAGAATGGTTCCGCAAGCGCTATCGCTGGATGGAGCAGTATTTCGATGCCGTACGCATAGACCACGTGTTGGGATTCTTCAGGATATGGGAGGTGCCGTCTGAGGCCGTCTACGGACTGTTGGGCCACTTTTCTCCAGCCTTGCCGCTGACCGTGGGCGAAATTGAATACTTCGGACTGTCGTTCCGCCGTAGCATGTTCACCCGACCGCTCATCAACGACCGTGTGCTGGAGCGGCTGTTCGGTATGCATGCTCAGTATGTCCGCGACACGTTCCTCATTCCCAAGGCCTACGGACTCTACGACCTGAAAGCCGAGTACGACACTCAGCGCAAGGTGAGCGACCACTTCCAGGGACGTGGCGACGAGAACAGTCTCTGGATTCGCGACGGGCTGTTGCACCTCATTGCCAACGTGCTATTCGTTGAGGACAGCAGGCAGGCCGACATGTATCACCCACGCATCATGGCCTACCAGGAACCTGTGTTCGACGCCCTGAGCGGTGAGGAGAAAGAGGCCTATATGCGCCTGTACAACAACTACTTCTACCAGCGCCACTCCATGTTCTGGGGACAAGGAGCCATGCGCCGCTTCGACGACACCCTGCGCGACACCCACTTGCTGATCTGTGCCGAAGACTTAGGTATGCTGCCCGACTGTGTGGCCCCTGTGCTCGACGCCCAGCGCATCCTCACCCTTGAGGTACAGACCATGCCCAAGCAGACGGGCTACGAATTCAGCCATCTGGACGGCAACCCCTATCGTTCGGTGGCCACCTTCTCCACACACGATATGCCGCCGCTGAGGTTGTGGTGGGAGGAGAGTCCCGAGCGTACACAGCGCTATTACGTCACCATGTTGCAGAAGGAAGGGCGAGCACCTGAACACCTGCCGGCCCATATTGCCGAGGAGATCATAGCCCGCCACCTGTATTGTCCGTCGATGCTCTGTCTGCTTTCGCTACAGGATTGGCTGGCAATGGACAGCGAACTGCGTCGTAAGCAGCCGCGAGAGGAGCGCATCAATGTGCCCAGCGACCCCTACAACCGCTGGCAATACCGCATGCACCTGACCATCGAACAGCTGATGGAGGCTGAGCGCTATAATAATAAGGTACGCACGATGATTATCCGTTCGAAGCGGTAATTCCCAGAGACCATGCCCTACTCTACCTATATCTTCGACCTCGACGGAACATTGCTCGACACCCTTGGCGACCTTGCGGCATCGGTGAACTACGCCATGAGCACCCACCATCTGCCCGAACACAGCGTGGACGAGGTGCGCATGATGGTAGGCAACGGCGTCAGGAAACTCATGGAACGAGCCATACCAGACGGCGCCGCCAATCCCTGTTTCGACGAAACCTTTGCCACTTTCCGACATCATTACATGGAACACCAGCTCGACACGACCCGTCCTTACGACGGTATTATCGAGACGTTGCAGGAACTGAAGCGGCGAGGGTGTAGGACGGCGGTGGTGAGCAACAAGTTCGACGCAGCCACCAAGTCGCTCTGCAACCACTTCTTCAGCGGCCTCATCGACGTGGCCATTGGCGAGAACGAGGCAGCAGGCATCCACAAGAAGCCAGCCCCTGACACCGTTTTCGAAGCCATCCGACTGTTGGGCGTCAGCCGCGAGGAAGCGGTCTATGTTGGCGATAGCGACGTCGACATAGCCACCGCCCAAGCCAGCGGCATTCCTTGTATCAGCGTGCTCTGGGGATTCCGCAACCGCGAATTCCTGATAGCACATGGGGCCACCACATTGATTGGCAGCCCCACGGAACTATTATTTGACTGATTATTTATACCCCGCCCTTAGCCTTACACCCCGCCCCCAGCCCCGCCCCTTAAGGGGTGGGGAGAAGTCAGGAGTTTCTCACAACCCGCCCCTTAGAGGGGTGGGGAGACGTGGGAAGTTTCTCACAACCCGCCCTAAAGAGGGGTGGAAGTCCCCCTTACCGCTCTCCCCTCCCTTCAAGGGGAGGGGCTGGGGGTGGGGTCTGTAATATCCTGTTAGCGAAGGAAATACCGGACTTACACCCCGCCCCGGCCTTACGGCCACCCCGCCCCTTAGAGGGGTGGGGAGACGTGGGAAGTTTCTTACAACCCGCCCCTAAAGAGGGGTGGAAGTCCCCCTTACCGCTCTCCCCTCCCTTCAAGGGGAGGGGCTGGGGGTGGGGTCTGTAATATCCTGTTAGCGAAGAAAATACCGGCCTTACGGCCACCCCGTCCCTTAGAGGGGTGAGGAGTTTAGGGCGGAAGTTTACTCAAATTGCCTGAGGGCGGCAATCAGCTCGCTATTCTCGCTCTTGGTACCTATGGTAATGCGCAGGCAATCCTTACAAAGCTGAATACGCGACCTGTTACGCACGATAATGCCAAGGTCTACGAGATAGTCGTACGTCTTCTGGGCATCGTCCATCTTTGCCAAGAAGAAATTGGCCTCCGTAGGATAAACCTTCTGGCAGATGGGGAGCATGGCAAAGGCTTCAATCATGCGACCACGCTCCAGATTCAGCATTCTCACCCACTTGTCGACCTCAAACGGGTCTTTCAGGGCTTCGAGTGCCTGTCGCTGAGTCAGCAGGTTCACATTATAGGGATACTTCACCTTGTTGAACAAGTCGATGATCTCTTTCGAGGCAAAGGCCATACCCATACGGATGGCAGCGCAGCCCCACGCCTTCGACATGGTATTGAGCACAATCAGGTTAGGATACTTACCCAACTCGCTGCGCAACGTCTGCTGGGAAGAGAAATCGCTGTAGGCCTCGTCGACAATCACAATACCTTCGAAACCGTTGATCACCTTGACCATCTCTTCACGAAGAAGGTTGTTGCCCGTGGGATTGTTGGGCGAACAGAGCCAAATCAGCTTCGTATGCTCGTCGCAGGCAGCCAGCAGGCGGTCGGCAGATATTTGAAATTGCTCATCGAGCAGCACGGGACGGTACTCCACATCGTTGATGTCGGCACATACCTTGTACATACCGTAGGTAGGCTCAATAGCCACCACATTGTCTACGCCCGGACGACAGAAACAACGGTAGGGAAGGTCGATAGCCTCGTCGCTGCCGTTTCCCAAGAAGATACACTCAACAGGCACTCCCTTGACCTTCGACACAGCCGTCTTCACTTCCAACTGCAGAGGGTCGGGGTAACGGTTATACGGGCCATTATAGGGGTTTTCATTGGCATCGAGAAACACTCGAGCCTCACGTCCGGCATACTCATTACGGGCACTACTGTAAGGAGCAAGCGCCCAGATATTAGGTCTTGTTAACTCTTGTAACGGTTTCATCACAAACTATTTATTCTTACCGTCATTGCATTCTTATGGGCATCCAGCTGCTCAGCCTCGGCCATCAGCTCTACGGCGTGGCCAATGGAGCGAACACCCTCTTCCGTCAGGTGCTGGAAAGTCACCTTACGGCAATAGCTGTCCAGATTAACGCCATTGTAGGCCATCGCATAGCCGTGGGTGGGCAGCGTATGGTTCGTACCGCTGGCATAGTCGCCGGCACTTTCACAGGCATAGCGTCCAAGGAAGACGCTACCGGCATTGACCACCAGCTCTGCCATCTGATCGTAGTCCTCCGTCTGGATCACCAAATGTTCAGGTGCGTAAGCGTTCGACAATTCCATCGCTTCCTTCTTGTCGCGAACCAATATGATGCGGCTGTTCTCCAAGGCCCGCTGGGCAATCTCCTTACGGGGAAGGAGATTCAACTGACGGTCAACCTCCTGCTGAACATCGTCAATCAGCTTGTGCGACGTGGTGATGAGTATCACCTGAGAGTCGATACCGTGCTCAGCCTGCGACAACAAGTCGGCAGCTACAAACACAGGATTAGCCAATTGGTCGGCAATGACGCAGACTTCCGAGGGACCTGCAGGCATGTCGATGGCTACATCGCCGAGACTCACCTGCTGCTTGGCGGCCATCACATACTGATTGCCAGGACCGAAGATCTTGTAGACCTTGGGAACAGACTCCGTACCGTATGCCATAGCACCAATAGCCTGAACGCCGCCAATCTTGAAAATCTTGCTGACACCAGCCACACGGGCTGCTACCAGAATGGCAGGATTAACATTTCCCTTTCGGTCGGGAGGCGTACAAAGCACGATTTCCTTACAGCCGGCAATCTTGGCAGGCGTAGCCAGCATCAGCACCGTAGAGAACAGGGGAGCCGTACCACCAGGAATGTAAAGACCAACCTTCTCGATGGCCACACTCTTCTGCCAGCAGACGACACCAGGCTGCGTCTCCACCTTCTTAGAGCGGAAATGCTGTGACTCATGGAACCGCTTGATGTTCTCATGAGCCAGTTCTATGGCCTTGCGCAACTCATCTGAAACCAGCCCTTCAGCCTCAGCTATCTCCTGTTCTGTGACTATCAGGCTGTCGAGGTCTATATGATCGAACTTCAACTCATAGCCCTTCACGGCTTCGTCACCACGCTGACGGACATCAGCCAGCACACTGGCCACCGTCTGGTTCAGCTGTGCAACGTCCAAGTGCGGACGTTCTACAATGCTTGCCCATTCCTCGCGGGCAGGATATTTAATGATGTTCACCTTTGATTCTTACGATTTACTTACAAAATCATTTTCTCAATCGGGGTAACGAGAATTCCCTGTGCCCCCATTTCCTTCAGCTTACCAATTATCTCCCAGAAACGCTTCTGGTCGAGAACGGCATGAACAGAGCACCACTCCTCATCAGCTAAGGGTATAACGGTAGGACTCTTCAGGCCGGGCAGCACGCTGATAATCTCCTCAAGATGAGCCTTCGGGGCGTTCATGCGTACATATTTCTTATCCTCGGCATCCTTCACGGCCTTGAAGCGGAAGAGCATCTGCTCCAGAATGTCGCGCTTCTCGGCGTCCATACCCTTATGGCCAATCAGCAGAGCCTCACTCTGCATCACCACCTCTACTTCGCGAAGATTGTTTGATACCAAGGTAGAGCCGGAGCTGACGATGTCGAAAATACCATCGGCCAGTCCAATGCCCGGACTGATTTCCACAGAGCCGGTAATGACGTGGATCTCTGCGTTGACTCCCCTCTCCTGAAGGAACTGACGCAGGATGTTGGGATATGACGTAGCAATCTTCTTTCCTTCAAACCACGAGGCACCAGTATAGTTGATTTCCTTGGGAATGGCCAACGACAGACGGCACTTCGAAAATCCTAAGCGTGATACCACCTCGGCATCCTCGCCACGCTCCACAAATTCGTTTTCACCCACTACGCCGATATCAGCCACGCCAGATGCTACGCTCTGGGGAATATCGTCGTCACGAAGATAAAGCACTTCGAGCGGGAAGTTGCTTGATTGTACCAGCAGGGTGCGCTTGGTGGCACTCACCTTGATGTCTGACTGCAATTCTTAACATGTATAAAAGCCTAATTATCTTGAAAAAGTGCTGCAAAAGTACACAAAAAATTCCGATTGTGCAATTAATTGTGTAATTTTGCGCCCAAAACTTAGTTAAATTGAGCAGAAAAAGCATATATATTGCATTTTTAGCCTGTTTGCTGGCAGCCTGTGGCAGCAAGAACGAACAGCCTATCACCCCTCCTTGGGGCGAGGTGTCCGACTCTGTCGATGCTGTCGGTGACTTCGATTTGGACGATATTCAGGGAAGCGGCGAAATGATTCTGCTGACGCTCACAGGTCCTGAGTACTACTACGACTACCGTGGGCGGCAGTTGGGTACCCAGTACTTGCTGGCACAGAAGTTTGCTGCTACGCTGGGAGTAAGGTTACGGGTTGAGGTGTGTCGCGACTCTGTGGAGATGGTTCAAAGGCTGAACAACGGCGATGGCGACATTATGGCAGCCACTCAAGTGGGACGTCTCGTAGCCAGCCCCAAGAAAGATGACCTCGCCCATGAGCTCCAATCATGGTACAGCCCTACCCTATTAGACGAAGTGCGACGGGAGGAGGCTCAGCTACTGAGTTCCAACAGCGTTAAGCGACATGTGTATTCGCCCATGCTCGACCGCAAAGGCGGCATCATCTCCCACTACGACCAGTTCTTTATTCAGTACAGTCGGCCTATACGCTGGGACTGGCGACTCATGGCTGCCCAATGCTATCAGGAGTCGACCTTCGACCCCAAGGCCAAGTCATGGGCTGGTGCCTGCGGTCTGATGCAAATCATGCCTGCAACCGCCGACCTGCTGGGTCTGCCACGCGATAAGATGTTTGATGCCGAGCACAACATCCGGGCAGCAGCCAAATATTTAGCACAATTGGAAAACAGCCTGCTTGACATTCGCGACCGCCGTGAGCGTACTAATTTCATACTGGCTTCCTACAACGGCGGCATCCACCACATTCGCGATGCGATGGCACTCTGTCAGCGCGACAATCGCAATCCTCACCAATGGGCTAACGTCAGGGAATACGTGCTCAAGCTCGCCCAGCCTCGCTACTACAACGACCCCATCGTCAAGCATGGCTATATGCGAGGCTCCGAGACAGCCGACTACGTGGATAAGATACAGCAGCGGTGGGAGTCATACCGAGGTGTGAAGAGTCCCCGCCACGGCTTTACACAGCAACCGCGTAAAGCCCAGCGTCAGACCAACAAATACAAGTTATAAGCTACAGGGTTCCCTTCGTAGAAGGCAGCTGATAGTGGTAGACATCACGACGGACGGCCATCTTCAGCGCACGAGCCAAGGCCTTGAAGATTCCTTCAATCTTATGATGTTCGTTCTGCCCCTCAGCCTTGATGTTAAGGTTCATCTTGGCAGCATCGCTCAGGCTCTTGAAGAAGTGGAGGAACATTTCTGTAGGCATTTCGCCCACCTTCTCACGATGGAACTCGGCATCCCATACAAGCCAGGGACGGCCTCCAAAGTCAAGACACACTTGGCACAGACAGTCGTCCATCGGCAGCGAGTAGCCATAGCGTTCAATACCTCGCTTGTCACCCAAGGCCTTCAGCAGACACTCTCCCAAGGCCAAGGCTGTGTCCTCAATGGTGTGATGCTCATCTACCTCCAAGTCGCCCTTGGTGTGAATAGTGAGGTCCATCATCCCATGCTTACCAATCTGTTCGAGCATGTGGTCGAAGAATCCCAACCCCGTCTGAATGTCGCAATGGCCATTGCCATCAAGATTCACCTTAATAAATATATCTGTTTCCTTGGTGGTACGTCTGACTTCGGCAGTACGCTCTCCAGCAAAAAGCAACTCAGCAATCTTGGCCCAGGTCATACCGTCACGACCCAGTATCAAGGCCTTGCATCCGATGTTCTTGGCCAACTGCTCGTCGGTTTCGCGATCACCTATAACATACGAGTTCTCAATATCATACGCTGGGTTATTCATGTACTTCTCCACCATCCCCGTACCTGGCTTGCGCGTAGGTGCATTGTCTTCCGGAAAATGACGGTCAATCAACTGTTCGTCGAAAGTGATGCCCTCATCCTCGAGTGCCTGCAGAATGAAATTGTGGACAGGCCAGAAGGTGTCCTCTGGGAACGACGGGGTACCCAGGCCATCCTGATTGCTAACCATGACAAAACGGAAATCAAGGTTACGGCGAATGAAGCCTAAGTGCTGGAACATGCCCTCGGTAAAACGTAACTTCTCAAAGGAGTCAATCTGCTCGTCCTCAGGTTCACGGATAAGGGTTCCGTCGCGGTCGATGAAAAGAATTCTTTGCTGCTTCATGATTATTCCGACAAAAGATTGTTACTAACAGCTTTGGCTCGTTCATCCTCGGCAGCCACGGCCGACCCCTGCGCATAACGCAATGGGAAGAAGAACAGCAGATAGATATAAGCCTGCAAGAAACTGGCCAAGGCGAAAACTCCAATGGTGAGCCACCTCATGTAGTCGGGCATACCAAGCGGGTCACCATAGAGCACACCATGCTGGGCCTCGATATTGGCAATACCCAGTATCACGGCGGGTACGGATGTCAGCAGCCATATAGCGACACAAAAGATGAATGTTGCGAAAGCTACGGCAGCAATCTGTCCGAAATGGCGCAGGTAGTTCTTCATGGTACCCTTTACCTTTTCCAATATACCGCTCAGTCGCTTGCGAAGCCAAAAGCGATATAGCAGACAATAGACGATCAGCAATGCCAAGACCACAAGCGGATAATACTCAACCAGAAGAGACTCAGCAACGCCGCTCACCAGCGCAAACACTAATGAAGGCAACCATGTGACCTTGAAAATACGGCGGAAATTACCCGTATATTGCTGGAAACCCGCCACGATGCAAGCTCGTGCGGAACGTATTTTGTATGGAGTATCTTGTTTTGTCGTATTGCAAAGGTACTGACTTTTTTCGTAACTTTGCACCGTTTTAGCAGAAAATTAAAACATTTTATGAAGATTCTGAAGTGGGGATTCATAGGTTGTGGAGAGGTGACCGAGAAAAAGAGCGGCCCTGCCTTCAATGAGGTCGATGGCTCCAGCATCGTTGCCGTTATGAGCCGTAACGAGCTGAAAGCACGCACTTATGCCATCAACCACGGCGTACCCAAATGGTATACCGACGCCCAACAGCTGGTCGACGATCCTGACGTAAACGCCATCTATGTGGCCACACCTCCATCAAGCCACGCCACCTTCGCCATTATGGCCATGAAGGCGGGTAAGCCCGTCTACGTGGAAAAGCCATTGGCGGCCTCGTACGAGGACTGTGCTCGTATCAACAGCATCTCTGAGCGTACAGGTGTTCCCTGCTTCGTTGCCTACTACCGCCGTTACCTGCCTTATTTCCTTAAGGTGAAGAAGATGGTGGAAGACGGCATGATTGGCCATGTGCTCAACGTCCAGGTACGCTTTGCCGTGCCTCCTCGAGAGCTCGACTACAGCCATCCAGAAAACCTGCCGTGGCGACTACAGCCCGACATTGCCGGAGGAGGCTACTTCTACGACCTTGCCCCTCACCAGCTGGACTTGCTGCAGACCATGTTTGGCGTTATTCTCGACGCCCACGGCATCAGCACCAATCGGGCGGGCATGTATCAGGCAGAAGACACCGTGTCGGCCTGCTTCCGCTTCGAGAACGGTCTCTCGGGTAGTGGCATGTGGTGCTTCGTGGCCCACGAGTCGGCTCGTGAAGACCGTATAGAAATCATTGGCGACAAGGGGAAGCTGCTCTTCTCCGTGTTCGACTATGCTCCCATAAAACTCTATACCAGCGAGGGTATGCAACAGATCGAGGTTCCCAACCCTCCCTATGTGCAGTTCCCGCTAATCAAGAGTGTCATTGAGCACCTTCAGGGCTTGGGCGTCTGTGACTGCACCTGCGTCTCTGCTACGCCTGTGAACTGGGCCATGGACCGGATATTAGGAAAGATATGACCAAAGTGAGTCTGTTACTGACAATGTTGTTTGCCCTGACGTCCGTAAACGTCATGGGTGACAATCCCTTGTCCCTATCCGACTCCACCGTCACATCCGACTACAATGTCATCCGCTCCGTCAGACAAATGGTACGCGAATTCGACAACTTTGAGGACGAATACATTGAGCCGCCCCACTACGAGTTTGCCGTCGAACTGAGAGCAAACCGCAACTACGAGGACTTCATTCTGAACAGCAACGGACAGAGCATCAAGTTCTCGCCTGACCAACGCATCAAGGTGGGTCCCTACTTCGGATGGCGATGGGTATTTCTCGGCACCACCTTTGACCTGAAGAACATCTCGCTCTTCAACAACAACGGCAAGCACGAGATTGACCTCTCGATCTATTCGTCGCAGGTGGGCGTCGACCTGTTCTACCGCCGCACAGGAAGTGACTACAAACTGCGCGAAGTACGCATGGGCTACGGCATCGACGGCGACCAGTTCAACGACATTCCCTTCGACGGTCTCAGCGTCGGCATCACCGGCATCAACGCCTACTACATCTTCAACCACCATCATTTCTCATACCCAGCAGCCTTCAGCCCTGGCAGCTGTCAGAAGATTAGCTGCGGTTCATGGCTTGCAGGTGCAGGTTTTACCAAGAACACCCTCGACCTCGAATTCGACAAGCTCAAGGACCTTTTGGAAAACAGGCTCAATCGTGAGGTAGAAGTAAAGCTGGATAGCGGCATGATGTTCGACCGTATTGAGTACAACGACTACAGCCTCTCGGCAGGCTATGCCTATACGTGGGTTTTGACTCGCAACCTTATATTCTGTGCTTCAGGACAGGCTGCCGTAGCTTACAAGACGAGCTATGGCAACACGGCCGGCGAACAAGACGGCTTCAGTTTCTCGAAGGTCAACCTCGACGGCATCGGACGCTTTGCATTCGTATACAACAATACCCGCTGGTACGCTGGCCTCAACGCTATCATGCGTACCAACAACTACCATACTACGCGCTTCACGGCCAATAACATCTTTGGCACTTTCAACGCGTTCGTGGGCTATAACTTCATCAAACGTAAAAAGTACCGCCAGAAATGAGACGACTCGTCACCTTATATATAATAGGAATCATGACAGCCGCCACGGCTGTTGCCGACAACACCACCCAGCGTGCTGTCGCAGCCAATGACGACGACAGTATCTTCGTTGCCGAAGCACTCATGGAGGCACGTTTGCTACCACGCACCACTAACTTCCCGCTGCACTTTGCACGCAAGTTCCTGGGACGGCCCTACGTGGCTTACACCCTTGAGGGCAACGACCCTGAAAGGCTTGTCGTCAACACACGGCAACTTGACTGTACCACGCTCGTCGAGAATGTTACGGCACTCACCCTCTGTGTCTATCGCAACCTCTATACCTGGCGCGACTATCTGAATGCGCTGCTGCAGATGCGCTATCGGAATGGATTGCTCGATGGATACACCAGCCGCCTGCACTACTTTACCGACTGGATTTCCGACAACACCCGTAAGGAGCTGGTGAGCGAGATACAGCAACCCGTACCTCCCTTCACGGCTACCCAGACCATTAAGGTGAACTACATGAGTACCCATCCCGAGGCTTACCAGGCGTTGAAGGAACATCCTGAGTTGGTGCCCGTCATCGCTGTTCAGGAGGACTCACTCAACGGTCGTCAGTACCGTTATATTCCCAAGACCTCCGTTGCCAATACCAAGGCCATGCGCCAGGCAGTCCGCGACGGCGACATCATTGCCATCACCTGCTCCAAACCCGGCCTCGACATTGCCCATTTAGGGTTTGCAGTCTGGCGCAACGACGGTCTTCACCTGCTCAATGCTTCGCAGCTGCACAAGCGTGTCGTCGAGGAACCCATGACGCTCGGCCAGTACTTGCAGAAGCACCCCTCGCACACCGGTATTCGTATCATACGGATTGAGAAATAAAGAAGAAAGTAAAACAAAATAAGAAAGAATATGGAACTGCCTGATTTTATGACTTATGCCAACAAATTTTCGCAGAGCGAGTTTGTTGAGAAGATTTCGCGCATTGCCAAGCGCGCCGGCGCTAAATTAGTGTATGCCGCGCTGATCCTGTTCTATACCCTTCAGAGCGACAAGGTCAGCACCAAGAACAAGGCCCTCATCATAGGTGCCTTAGGCTATATGATTAGTCCGCTCGACGTCGTTCCCGACGCCATTCCCATTGTCGGCCTGAGCGACGACCTTGCCGTGCTGCTCTACGTGCTGAAGACGGTATGGACCGATATCGATCCCAGCATTCAGGAACGTGCCAAGGAAAAGCTTTCGAAATGGTTTGACGAAGACGAGATTTCCGAGATTAACAATCTATTTGATTAATCCCACCTCCCCGTCCTACCGCATATAAGGATTCCACCGTTTCTCCTCGCCAATGGTGGTGGGTTCTCCGTGGCCTGAATACACTTTCGTGTCGTCAGGCAGCAGCGCTAACACCTGTTTCAGGCTGTGGCTGATCTGCTGCCAGCTGCCACCCTCGAAGTCGGTACGTCCTATGCTCATGCGGAACAGCGTGTCGCCACTAAAGGCCACATGCTCATCCTCGCAGTAGAAGGTCACCGACCCTCGCGTATGTCCTGGTGTAGGCAATAC
This sequence comes from uncultured Prevotellaceae bacterium, assembly GCA_902794405.1. Classification (GTDB taxonomy): domain Bacteria; phylum Bacteroidota; class Bacteroidia; order Bacteroidales; family Bacteroidaceae; genus Prevotella. The sequence continues at coordinate 3,519 of CADBHI010000085.1, read as the reverse complement.
CTTCAGCTGATGATGGCCAAAGCCAATGGTGCCGTTGATGGGTAGCAAAGAGCCCACAGGCGGCACTTCGTGTTCATAGCCCACGCCCAACAGCTCGTTCACCTGCTTCTTGATGTCCATCAGGGGCAGATCGGCCTCTGCCACTTCTGGTTTCAAACCATAGGCTTTCCATACGGTGTCGTTGCCGAAGTTATGGTCAAAGTGTCCGTGAGTCGACAGCAAGTGAACTGGCTTCAACTGATGATTGGCAATATAGTCCAGAAGTGCTCGTCGCTCTTCATCGTACATGGCTCCACAATCTATGATGACAGCTTCGCGGCTGTCGTCACTCACTACGTAGCAGTTCTCCTGCAACATGTTTACCACAAATCTCTTTACTTCTATCATATCGGCAGACAAATCACGTTTTTCTCCTTAAACCATTCTTCCTCAAACCAGGTACTGATGGGGTTCACCTCTACCATGTTCCTGAACGGCTGTAGCTCAGTCTGCAACTCGCCACCCTTCAGGCATATAATGCCGTTGGGCGTAGCATTACGTTGCGTCTTCGAAATGTTCTTGCGCACGATCTTCACCAAGTCGGGCAACGGCATCACAGCACGGCTCACCACAAAGTCGTACTTGCCCTTCTCGTCCTCGCCCCGAAGGTGTGCGGGCTGGCAGTTCTTCAGCCCGATGGCGTTGCATACTTCCTGCGCCACCCGTATCTTCTTACCTGTACCGTCGATCAGCTTGAAGCGGCACTCAGGAAACAGAATCGCCAAGGGTATACCTGGAAAACCACCACCTGTGCCAAAGTCCAGAATCTCTGTTCCTGGACGAAAGTTCACGGCCTTGGCTATGGCCATCGAGTGTAGTACGTGGTGCTCATAAAGCGCATCAATGTCCTTGCGTGAAATCACGTTTATCTTGGCGTTCCAGTCGCGATATAAGCCATCCAGCTGTTCCAGCTGGTGCAACTGGGCGTCAGTTAGTTCTGGAAAGTATTTCCTGATTATTTCCATAGTTTCTCCAATTCGTCGTTGTCGATCTCTAACGTTATCAGGCCCTGGTCATAGGGAGCTATCTCATAGGGATTGTAGACGAAAGTCACTTCGTCATCGCCTAACACGAAGTTCTCGGGTGCAAACATCTCCATCGAATACAGATAGCCTTTCGCCCTAAGATCGTCCACGTCTTTGGCCCCCACCTTGTCGACGAGTGCCTTAAGCAGCAGGTCGCACAACGGCTGTTCATAACCTGGCACAAACACATCGGCCAACGTCAGCTGTCGTCCTGTTTTGTTATCGAAGTTCATCACCACCCGCTGGTTGATGCCGTGTGCACCTCCTTCGTAGTAGTCGATGGTTGCTTCATACACTACGACGTCCTTTCGTCCACCGTAGGCCTTGCTCGTGACATAGTAGTGATACTCATACCACGCCCGTTTCGCCTCATCACTCCTATCCTCACGATACAATGGTCCGAAGTTGCGAACGTAGTCGCGGGTGTATTTGTTAGCAAACGAGTCGGCAGCCTGGGCCAGTGTGAGACCCTCCATGTAGAACAGTCGCTGGGCTACAGTCTCATTCAGCAACTTTGCCTGTTCCTTACCCGACGTTCCCTTCGCGGCTGCCAGTTCCAGCTTCACGCTACATTGGGGGGCATTCGTCTCTTGGCTGATGCTCACCGTCTTCTCCTTACTGACTGTCTCGAAATCGGGAATGTTGCTCTCCGACCCTCCGCCACATGCCGTGAGTGTCATGATGGCAGTCATCAGGATGGGGATGAGCAGCGACGAGTCGCCGTAGCTCAGGAAGCGGAACCCGTGGCCGAGCGCATAGTCATAGATCTTGCGCCAGTCGCCCTTCACAAAGGCACTCACTAACAGTAGCAGCGTTGACTGCGGCTGGTGGAAGTTAGTCACCAGCATCTTCACAATCTTATAGTCATAGCCTGGCGCTATGATTATCTGCGTACTCGAGTGTAGTACCGTCAGCTCCTTCCGCTTCATCCAATCAAGCAGGGCATTAAGTGATTCTTCACTCTTCACTTTTACCTTTTCACTTTCATACGGTTCCCATTGTTCCACATGCAGCCCTTCCTCGTCAATATCGGGGTTCTGGAGCACCTTCAGGCCCATATAGTAGAGGCTTTCAAGCGTACGCACACTGGTAGTACCCACAGCAATAGCCTGACAATCGTGGGCCAGCAGTTTTTCTATGGTCTGTCGCCTCACGGCAATATACTCCGTATGCATGGCGTGTTCACCAATCGTAGCACTCTTCACAGGCTTGAACGTTCCAGCACCCACATGTAGCGTCACCTCCTCACGGTCTATGCCGTGGGCGTCGAGTGCTTGGAGCACCTCTGGCGTGAAGTGAAGGCCGGCCGTTGGTGCCGCCACACTACCCTTTATTTTCGAATACACCGTCTGGTAGGTCGTCTTGTCACTCTCCTCGGTCTTACGGTTCAGGTACGGCGGAATGGGCAGTTCACCCATCACATCTATAATCTCAGCAAACGACACCTGGTTGTTGTCCCACTCGAACTCTATCAGCTGACTCGTGCCGTGCTCTCCTTTTCGGGTAACCTTGATGGTCAACTCTTTCTGCTGGATGGAGATGGTCCTGGTCAGCACACCTTCCTTCCACTTCTTCAGGTTACCCACCAGGCAGAGCCATGAGCAGCAACCTCGCGTCTGGAACATCTGTTCATAGTCTGCTGGCTCGTAAGGCTCCAGCAGGAATATCTCTATCAATGCTCCCGACTCCTTGCGGAAATGCATACGGGCCTGAATGACTCGTGTGTTGTTAAACACCATCAACGCATCTTTGGGCAAGTGTGCAGGCAGGTTGTAGAACACGTCCTCCCCCACCTCACCATGCTCATAGACCAGCAGCTTTGAGTGGTCGCGCTGGGCCAACGGGTACTTCGCAATCCGCTCGTCGGCCAGCTCATAGTTATAATCGCTTATCGCTATCTCTTTTGTTTTCATCTTTCTGCTTTCTATATAACTTAGTTACTGACCCCACCCCCAACCCCTCCCCTACATGGGAGGGGAGTTGCACGACGGCATTCTCTGCGGTTCTCCCCTACAGGGAGGGGAGTTGCGCGACGGCATTCTCTGCGGTTCTCCCCTACAGGGAGGGGAGTTGCGCGACGGCATTCTCTGCGGTTCTCCCCTAAAGAAGAGAAGTTGCACGACAGCATTCTCTGCGGTTCTACCCTCAGGGAGGGGAGTTGCGCGACGGCATTCTCTGCGGTTCTCCCCTACAGGGAGGGAAGTTGCGCGGCGGCATTCTCTGCGGTTCTCCCCTACAGGGAGGGGAGTTGAGCGACGGCATCCTCTGCAGTTCTCCCCGCCCCTGTAGGGGAGGGGTCGGGGGTGGGGTCAGTATTGTTATTTCACATGTTTGCTTTCGACTATTCGAAAAGTTTGCTGCAAATTTAAATAAAATTTCCGAGATTATAAGCCAGTTGAGATAAAAACTGAAACAAATTGCCCCGAAAAGTTAGAAATCAAGGCCTCCATACGCT
>CADBHI010000084.1 GCA_902794405.1 uncultured Prevotellaceae bacterium | reverse complement strand
GAAATGAAACAAAGTTTAACAATAACAAAAAGTGGTGTAACCACTTGGATTACACCACTTTCTTATGATTTTCTTATTGTTGCTTATCGAATCTTACTTGACCTCCTCAAAGTCGGCATCCTGGACGTCGTCGTTGGGGTTCGACTGAGTCTGCTGACCACCCTGGAAGCCGGCACCGGCATTGGGATCAGCTCCGGGCTGACCAGCACCAGCCTGCTGGTACATACGCTGAGAAGCGGACTGCATCACCTGGTTGAGGTTGTTGATGGCATTGTCGATGGCAGTGATGTCGCCAGACTTGTGGGCATCCTTCAGCTGCTGTACGGCCTGCTCAACGTTGGCCTTGTCGGCACCGAGCTTGTCGCCATTCTCATTGAGGAAGGTCTCGGTCTGGAAGATCATCGAGTCGGCCTGGTTCATCTTGTCGATGCGCTCGCGCTCCTTCTTATCGTTCTCGGCATTCTGCTCGGCCTCGGCCTTCATGCGGTTGATCTCGTCCTGAGAGAGACCTGACGAAGCCTCGATGCGGATGGCCTGCTCCTTGCCGGTAGCCTTGTCCTTGGCACTGACCTTCAGGATACCGTTGGCATCGATGTCGAAGGTCACCTCAATCTGAGGCACACCACGACGAGCGGGTGCAATACCGGTGAGGTTGAACTGACCGATAGACTTATTCTGGTTGGCCATCGGGCGCTCACCCTGCAGCACGTGGATGGTCACTTCGGTCTGGTTGTCGGCTGCAGTAGAGAACGTTTCACTCTTCTTGCAGGGGATAGTGGTGTTGGCCTCGATGAGCTTGGTCATCACGCCACCAAGGGTCTCGATACCCAAGGTCAGCGGAGTCACGTCGAGCAGCACGATGTCGCCCACGCCACCTTCCTTGTTCAGGATGGCACCCTGGATAGAGGCACCTACGGCCACTACCTCGTCGGGGTTCACACCCTTTGAAGGCTCCTTGCCGAAGTAGTTCTTCACCAGTGTCTGCACAGCGGGGATACGGCTTGAACCACCCACGAGGATGACCTCGTCAATATCGGCAGTATTCAGACCAGCATCGCGCATTGCGTTCTGGCAGGGAACGAGACAAGCCTGGATCAGCTCGTGAGCCAGCTGCTCGAACTTGGCACGTGTCAGCGTCTTCACCAAGTGCTTGGGTACACCGCCAACGGGCATGATATACGGCAGGTTGATTTCTGTCGAGGTAGAGCTTGACAGCTCGATCTTGGCCTTCTCGGCAGCCTCCTTCAGACGCTGCATAGCCATCGGGTCGTCCTTCAGGTTGGCACCCTCATCGTTGCGGAACTCCTGTACGAGCCAGTCAATGATGACCTGGTCGAAGTCGTCACCACCCAGATGGGTATCACCATTGGTTGAGAGCACCTCGAACACGCCGCCGCCGAACTCCAGAATGGATATATCGAACGTACCACCACCGAGGTCGAACACGGCAATCTTCATATCCTTGTTGGCCTTGTCAACACCGTATGCCAAAGCGGCAGCCGTGGGCTCGTTGACAATACGCTTCACATTGAGGCCGGCAATCTGACCAGCTTCCTTCGTGGCCTGACGCTGAGAGTCAGAGAAGTAGGCAGGCACCGTGATGACAGCATCAGTCACTTCCTGTCCGAGGTAATCCTCAGCGGTCTTCTTCATCTTCTGAAGAATCATAGCCGAAATTTCCTGCGGCGTGTACTTACGACCATCAATATCGACACGGGGATAGCCACCCTCGTTTACAACATTATAAGGTACGCGCGAGATTTCCTTCTCGGTCTGCTGCCAGTTCTCACCCATGAAGCGCTTGATGGAGTAAACGGTCTTCTTGGGGTTGGTGATAGCCTGACGCTTGGCGGGGTCGCCAATCTTGCGCTCACCGTTCTCTACGAAACCAACGACTGAGGGAGTTGTACGCTTACCCTCGCTGTTGGCAATTACTACGGGCTCGTTACCTTCGAACACGGCAACGCAGCTGTTGGTAGTTCCTAAGTCAATTCCAATAATCTTTCCCATAATTCTGTATTGTTTTTAATTAATAATTTCACGTTTTGACACCAAAAATGTAGCAAAGCATGTGCCAAAAGCAAGAAATTTGAAGAAAAATGTTATTTGTTACGACATTTTGGCACATATTTCAAAAAGTTTTTTTAAATTTGCAGCAAAATTGATATCAATGTAATAAATCTTAATATGAAAAAAGCAATTTTGACAGTTGGTTTGGCCTTTCTGTTCGGTATGGTCTCTGCCCAGAAGACCTCAAGCGATTATCTCGTAAAAACCAAAAATGCAAAGAAGACGGCAGATGCCACAAATCTGACTGTAATTGATGATGAGCAGTCTCAGGAGGAAGAAAAAGTATTTGACTTCATTTCCGAAAACTTCAAGTACTATAGTCTGTGTGACTGGAAGGAAGGCATGAAGTTCATGGTGATGCCAGAAAAGTATGACATGGTTGTCAAGACCTTCCATGATCCTGCTTTGAACGGCAAGGAAGTGAGCAGTATGACACTTCGCTACAAGATTATGATCTATAAAGGTCACACCGTGTCCTCCGACGGACGTGCCCACATCAACTTCTGGTGTCAGGACAACAACAAGAACTACTATTACGAAGTGCCCAACGGCTCTTTCGAGGACTACTGCTACGGCAAGATGGGCGTTCCCACGCTGGCTTATCTTGGCGACGTAGATATTGCCTGCGAGAAGCTGATTGGCAAGAAGATGTTCACGAAAACTGATGTATACCGCATTGATTCGGATGCCGATAGTGACGGTTTCCAGGAGGTTAGTGTTCCCAAGAATAGTGAAGTAACCGTTACGCAGATTGGCGTTGGCACCCGCAGTTTCCCCGTAAAGATTATCGTTGAGGATGAGAACGGTAACGAGTTCTACCAGAATGTGGCCATCTCCAAGACCAACAGCGGCATGCGCGACGACGAGTTCATCATGGATAACACCAAGTTCCTGTTTGCCGGCTCGTTTGAGTTGCAGGATGCCCTGATGGCTGTGTCGAAGAACTTGTCTACTTATATCGGAAAGATTGTACACACCAAGTACAGCACCAAGATGCTCACCAAGGGTGCCGGCAAGGATCGTATCCTGAACGTTCCGCGTCAGTCCACCTTCTCCATCGAGAACTTGGCCCCCAAGCAGAACAGCAGCTATGTCACTTTGACACTTAAAGATCAGGAAACGCGCCGTGTCTACTTTAAAGACGTGACATTTACCAATACTGACAATGTGGCAGGTGACATCGACGGTGTCCGCGAAGACTACTTCGGCTACCTGTTTGCTATGGGCGAGGGTAAGGCCCGCAAGACCTCTCAGGCTACCCGTGAGGCCATCCGTCAAGGTCGTGTTATCCTGAATATGTCGGAAGACGAGGTTCTGATGGCTGTTGGTGACCCCGAAAAGACTATTGAGGGTGACAATGGAGTACACCGATGGTTATATCCCCGTTCTAACGGCCGACTGATGATTATCCACTTTAACGGTACTGGCAGTGTGACCAAGGTTGAAATCGACCGCTCTGGTGCTACCAAGAAAACTACCACCAAGCGCAAAAAGTAATCACGACAAAACATCAATAACAGAAGAAAGAGGGTCGCCTGTCATCAGGTGGCCCTCTTCCTTATATATATAAATAGGTGGAAAAAACTATTTCTTCCTGACGGGATCACAAGTCAGTCCGCAACCCAGCTTCTTGAAAATCTTACGGTCAACCTCGCTCAACATCACCGTGGAGTGAACCTGACAGTTACGCAGATTGGGCAGTTGCTCCAGAGCCCTACGACACAGCTCGTCCTTCTCCGATAATACGCTGAGCGCCACCAGCACCTCGTCAGTATGCAATCTGGGATTCTTGGCACCTAAGTATTCGGTCTTGGTCTTCTGCACGGGTTCTATCAGACTCTGCGGAATCAGCTTGGCCTCATGGTCGATACCTGCCAGATATTTCGTGGCATTCAGCAACAGAGCTGCACTACATCCCAGCAAGGGTGACGATTTGGCAGTAATGATAGTGCCGTCCTCCAATTCTATGGCCGCAGCCGTATGGCCCGTCTCAATCTTCTTCTCATAGGCCGCCGTTGTTGTGCGACGGAAGGCTGTTGTAATCTTGGCCTGATTAAAGAGCAGCCTAATCTTGTTCACCTCACTTTCGTTGTCAGCACCGTCAGCCATCTTATTGGTAGCATCGTAGAAACGGCGTACAATCTCATCGCGGCTGGCCTGGCAGCACACCTCATCGTCGGAGATACAGAAGCCTATCATATTGACACCCATATCGGTAGGCGACTTATAGGGATTCTCGCCATAGATACCCTCGAACAGCGCGTTCAGCACAGGGAATATCTCAACATCGCGATTGTAATTGACAGCGGTCTTGCCATAGGCTTCCAGGTGGAACGGGTCTATCATGTTCACATCATTCAGGTCTGCAGTAGCAGCCTCATAGGCAATGTTGACGGGATGTTTCAGGGGCAGATTCCACACAGGGAAGGTCTCAAACTTGGCATAGCCAGCACGGATGCCACGTTTGTGCTCATTATAGAGTTGCGACAGGCAGGTGGCCATTTTGCCGCTTCCAGGACCAGGTGCCGTCACGATGACCAACTCACGTGACGTTTCCACATAGTCGTTCTTGCCAAAGCCCTCGTCAGATGCTATCAGTTCCACATTGTGGGGATAGCCGTCGATGGGATAATGGAAATACGTGCGAATACCCATACGCTCCAGACGATGCTGGAACTGAATGGCGGCACGCTGTCCGTTGTAATGGGTAATCACTACCGACCCCACCATGAAGTTACGGTTCATAAACTCGTCGCGCAGCCTCAGCACATCCTCGTCGTAGGTGATACCCAAGTCGGCACGTATCTTGTTTTTCTCAATGTCGTCGGCACTTACTACGATAATAATCTCAATACTGTCACGCAACTGCGCCAGCATCCTCAGCTTGGAGTCTGGCTTGAAGCCCGGCAATACCCTTGAGGCATGATGGTCGTCAAACAGTTTGCCACCCAGCTCCATATACAGCTTGCCGTCGAACTGCGCTATGCGTTCACGGATGTGCTCCGACTGTATTTTCAGATACTTTTCGTTGTCAAATCCTATCTTCATCATTAGTTTACGGTTTTTTCTGACTGCAAAGGTACGATTAAGTCAGCGAATAACCAAACGAAAATCTGATTTTATTACTAATTTTACTGAAAAAAAGGGAGGTTTTACTGAAAGGATTTGCCAGTTTTCTTCTTTTTGCGTAACTTTGCGCGCAAATTACTAACACATCAAGACAATGAAGAGACTGATTATCATGATTTGGGCTTTCTTAGGCTTGGCGACAATGGCCAGCGCCCAAAGCGACGACTTCGGCATGTGGTATGAGCTGGGTGCCGAGAAGAAGCTGTCGAAGCAATGGAGCTTAGGCCTGGAAGGTGAGTTCCGTACCCGTAACAACTCGAAGACAGCCGATCGCTGGAGTGCGGGCATCAACGCTGAATACAAGATTCTGAAGGGGCTGAAGGCCTCGGCTGGCTATACTTTCCTCTACGACAACAACCAAGAGGAACTGACGTGGAAGAATAGCGGCGACCCGAAGAAGTGGACTCCCACCTACTGGGGTGTGCGCCATCGTGTGAACCTGAGTCTGTCGGGCAGCTTCGATGTGGGCCGCTTCAGCATCGGACTGCGCGAACGTTGGCAGTTCACCCACCGTCCTGAGGCAAAGGACAAGAAATACGCCTTCAACTACGACAGCGACGACTACCTGTCGGGCTACACGCTTGAGCCGGTGAAGGAACGGAACAAGGGCATGCTCCGCAGCCGTCTGCAGGTGGGCTATGACATTCCCAGCTGCAAGGTCGATCCCTTTGCCAACGTCGAGATGTTCAGCGACGGCGACGGCATCCAGAAGATGCGCTACCAGGTGGGTGTAGACTACAAAATCAAGAAGCAGCACGTCTTCTCGCTTACCTACCGCTATCAGACCGTTAACAGCGGCGACGATGACAACGAGTCTAACATTCACCTGATTGGACTTGGCTATAAATATAAGTTTTAAACACACAACGTCATGAAGAAACTATTTGCATTCATATTGGCAGCACTCGCCTTTACGGCATGCTCCACCGACGACGAATACAGTCTGGACTATTTCACCCAGAAATACGGCAACAACGGCAGCTCAGAAAAGGAAGCCCCGGAGGCAAAGCCCACACCCGAGTCCGACACCCTTTATGTGGCTATTGCCTACAATGGCTCTTCTGCCACACTGACAGGCGACATCGACAAGGTGACAGTCAGCCAGAACGGTGCCGACGTTACCATCACCTCCGAGAGTGAGAAATACCTACAGCTGACGCTCAGCGGCTCTACTACCGACGGCTCACTACTGGTCTACAGCAATAAGGCCTGGGGGCTGATACTTAACGGTGTCACTATTACCAACGCCGATGGCCCTGCCATCAACAACCAATGCTCTAAGTGGCTCTACGTCACCTTGGCCGAAGGTACTGAGAATACCCTGACCGACGGCCAGACCTACGCCGAGCAGACCTACGACCAGAAGGGTACATTCTTCAGCGAGGGTCAGATGCAATTCTTAGGCAATGGAACGCTCACTATCAACAGTAACGCCAAGAACGGCATTGCCAGCGATGACTACATCATGATTGACGAAGGCAACATCAGCATCAACACCTCCGACACAGGCTCCAACGGCATCAAGGCCAACGACGGTTTCACTATCAATGGAGGAATGCTTGTTATCAACGTCAAGTCAGATGGCGGACGTGGTATCAGGTGCGAGGCCCGTACCACCTTCAACGGGGGCGAGACCACCATTACCACCTCGGGCGACTGTGCTCCCAACGACGACGGCTCCGACACATCGTCGGCAGCAGGCATCAAGTGCGACAGCCTCTTCACCATGACAGCCGGCACCCTGACCATCAAGAGTAGTGGCGATGGCGGCAAGGGCATCAACTGTAATGAGAACGTGGAAATCAAGGGCGGCACCCTCACCGTCACCACCACCGGTTCCAACGAAGAGGGCAAGCCCAAGGGCATCAAGAGCGACACAGGCATCATCATCAGCGGCGGCTCACTTACCGTTAGCGTCAAGAACGTCAAGAACGTCAAGAAGAGCTGGGCCTTAGACAATGGTGTCGACAGCGATGATCCTGAAGACCGCATCAAAATTGAGGGTACTCCCGTGAAGGAGACCGTAGAAAAGAGTTCGGTCATCATTCAGTTCTGAAGTCCTTTATATTGACCGAACCTGCATCTTATTCCACATAGGAGTTACTACCCCCGCCCTACCATGAGCGGGGGTATTCCGTTTTTTTGCCCGGAGTAAACTTGGAGTTTAGTCGGAGTAAACTTGGAGTTTGCCCGGAGTAAACGTTAAATTATCTGCTTTCCTTTGTTGTTTACGAAAAAAAATGTAATTTTGTGGGCGTATATGAAAAGAAACGTGATTCAACATCAATAATAATCATCATGAAAAGGATATCTCAATGGGTGCTGGCTGCCATGCTGACGATGATGGGTGTAAGCCCGTTGTCGGCTCAAGGAAACGACAAAGAGCCCGACCTGCAGGCGCTCTATCAGGAGATAGACGATGCTATAGAACACTCACCACAGTATATTGCCCATCGACTCGGACAGATTGACGATTTACACAAGTTGCTGCTTGACGAGAGCAGCTTGGAGAAACGGCTGACCCTGGCTGAACGGCTCTTTGCGCTCTATAAACCCTATAAAAACGACTCGGCGCTCTATTTTGCCGACCTGTGTGTTGCGCTTGCCGATTCGCTAAAACAGAAGAACAAGGTAGGACTCTATCTCTCGCTGAAGGCTCACCAATGTTCAAACGTAGGCATGTATGTGGAATCACTCGACCTACTGAAAAGGATTGATAAACAGTCACTTGAGCGTGAGGGGCTGACGAAGTACTACGCGGCCTGGATGCATGTCTGCGGCGAGATTGGTGCTTACTCTCAGTTAGAGGATGAGCGCCTTAAATACTTCGCCCTGCAGGACGGCTATCGCGACTCGGTGCTCGCCGTAGCTGAGGAGGGCAGCGAAGAATACCTACACCTGAAGATGGATGTGCTCTGTGCCAGACAGCAGTATCAGGATGCACTCACCGTCAGCGACAAGTGGTTTGGCAAGGTTAGCAATGGTACTCACGAGTATGCCTATGCCGCTTTCTACCGCTCGGTGGTTTACGACAAGTTGGGTAATAAGTCCCAGCTGCGTTACTGGTTAGGAAAGTCAGCCCTCGACGACATCAAGTGTGCCGTCAACGACCAGGCTTCGCTTTTCATGCTGTCGGAACGGCTGTGTGAGGATGGCGACTACAATCGGGCTTATCGTTATGTGCGTTTCTGTGAGAATTGCAACACGGTTTTCTCGCCTCAGCTGCGTAACTATCAGGTGCGTTATGTCGCCAACGTGATGAAAGCTTCGTACCAAAACAGCGAAGCCCGCTATTCGAGATTGCTCTTAATGGCCTGTGCAGTAGGGCTGTTGCTATTAGGCTTAGTCATCTGGCTTCTTATTAAAAGAGGTAAGAAGTAAAAGGTAAGAGATATGCTGGAACTGAAAGATGCTACACTAACCATTAACGGTCGCCGACTATTTGCGAACCTATCGCTAATGGCACAGGACGGACAGATGACCTGCATCACGGGAGGTGCCGGCTCGGGAAAAACTGCGCTGGTAGAGGTGATGCTGGGCCTGCTGCCGCTGGACGAAGGGATGGTGAGTGTAGACGGTGAACTGCTGACGCCGCTGTCGGCTCCGACCTTCCGACGTATGATGGCCTACGTGCCTCAACAGCAGAAAGTGGAGCTAAACCCGAAAGAAGTCGACACCACAGGGCTGGAGACTGTATGGTCGCCTTTCAACAGACAGCGCTACAAGCTGACGGTCATCGACGAGCTGTTAGACATAGAACCGATGGCCTCAAAGCCCATTGTCATTGCCGATGACCCTGAACCCAAGATGCTCAGCATGCTGAAATCGCTGGCTACTGGAGGCCATACGGTAATCGTTACCTCAACACATGAAGAATATATCCGTCAATCGGACAAAACAATAACACTCGAGAATCATGATACTGTCAATTACTAACTTGCTGCTGGGACTGCTGTTGCTGGCCGTTCCCGTCTACGCCATTTACACCTACGACCGGCTGACATTGAAGAAGTCGGCGCTGGCGGTTGTGAGGATGCTTGTCCAGATATCGGTCATGGGCGGCTGCCTGTGGGCTGTCTACCACTTCAACAGTATCTGGATCAACCTGCTGTGGCTGATGGTTCTCGTGCTGGCTGCCGCTTTCCTGATGGTCAGCCGTACGTGTATTCGCAGCAGAATACTGTTTCTGCCCGCCTTCCTGGGGATGCTGGTCAGCGTGCTTGTCGTGAGCTGCTACGTGCTCTTTGCCATACTGCGCCCTGAGCACCCGATGAGTGCCCGCTGGTTTGTACCCATCACAGGAGTGCTCACCGCCCATGTGCTCACAACGGGCCTCTACGCCATACGTACCTATTTTGACAGCCTGAGCCAGGACAGCCAGCCCTACTACACCCTACTGGGCAATGGTGCCTCGCGGATGAAGGCCCTGGCACCCTACATCACCCGAGCCTTGAGAAGCATGACCACACCAGCCGTGGCCTATCTGTCGGCTATGGGACTGTTTGTGATGCCAATGCTGCTGTCGGGTCTGTTGGGCGGCGGCATGGCCCCCCTGGAGGCCATCGCCCTGTTCGTGCTGATGATTCTGGCCAGCATGGCATCGTCGGTACTTTCCGTCGGACTGACGATATGGTTATCATGCCGCTACACGTTTGACAAACAGGGTCGAATACTGCCTGTCTTCACCCCAAAAGCCTAACATAACATGTTTTTTTAACGGTAAGCATCATTTTGTGGGCTTTTTTTTTGGTGAATTCACAAGAATTCTATATATTTGCAAACAAATACAAATCAAGAGACATAGAATTCACAATGAGAAAGACTTTATTTACGCTTGCCGGACTGTTGGTAACCATCATTGCCAACGCTTACACCTGCGTAACCTTCAACTCTGGCGATCCCAGTATTCTGCTGAAGGAAGCCTACATATCGTACGAGTTTGACTGGGACCACGCCCGCGTCACCAACCACGACAACCTGCTGTGGAACGACTACCTGAGGAAGCGCGGCGATGACTTTGTGAAGGACTGGCCCAAGGACCGTAAGAAGGTGGAAGAATACTTTACCATTCGCTTCAACAAGAAGAGCGACTTCCTGCAAATCAAGGATAAGTCACCTGTCTATAAGATGATTGTACGCCCCAAGACCATCGATGTTGGTAATGGAGGCAGCGCGTTCAATCCCTGGGCATCGTCGAAGGCTGGTGGATGTATCATCAACGGCACCATCGACTTCTACGATGCCGCCACGAACCAGCTGCTCTGTGTGCTGAACATTGTCGAGGCCAAGGGCACAGGTAGTCCTTCAGAGACCACACGCATTGGCGTTACCCTGATGGAGGTAGCCGGCGACATCTGGGACTTTGTGGAAGACGAAGTGGCAAAAGGCAAAGTGAAGGGTACCCCGATTGCTGGACAGGCTGCTGCCGCCGCCACGGCTACAGTTGCCGCAACCACAGCCAAGAAGGCTGCTGAGACCGACGGCACTACCGCAGCAACGGCAAAGGCTACCACTACTACTTCAACTACAAAGGCCACAAATACAAAGGCTACGAATACAAAAGCCACGAATACAAAGGCTACGAATACAAAGGCCACAACTACAAAGGCCACAACCACTACTAACAAGACCACGGAAAAGGCAACTACTGCAGCCACCACTCGCGCTGCCACAGCTACAGCCGGTTCAGACAACAGCAACGTTGGCGGTACAGCCCGCGTGGTGATGAAGAACGGCAGCGTACTCACGGGTAGGGTCAAGGCCTTCGACCCCACACAGTCGATTACCCTCGTCGTAGCTGGTATTACCACCACGATTCCCATGAGCGAGGTACAGACCGTAGAATCACAGGACGGCAGTACCATAGCAACCGGGAGCAGCTCGGCCAGCACTACCCAGGCAGCCGAAACCTCCTCTACAGCTCCGGTCATTGGCGGTAGTTTAGGCAGTCAGAAGCTGATTATTACCGACAGAAACAAATATCCCGCCAGCATCAAGCTGAACGTCGGTGGACAGGTGTTCAACCTGATACTTGTTCGTGGCGGACGCATGAACATGGGCTATGACGGCGACGGCAGCCGCAAGATGAAGAGCGAACCCGTCCACGAGATAGCTCTCACCTCTTATTATATGAGCGATAAGCCCCTGCCCGCCTCGGTAGCCATTCAACTGATTGGTGAAAAGGATGTAGAAGGCAAGGGCAGCGAACCAGCCCAGTTGCTTGAATTTGACGACGCACAGAAGTTGGTCAACAAGATTGCCGCCCAGACCGGCCTACCCTACCGTCTGCCGACAGAGGCTGAATGGGAGTTTGCCGCTAGCGGCAACAGCCAAAACGAAATATTCAAGCTCACCGGCCGCGACGACATCTACTACGAATGGTGTAGTGACTATCATGACGACTATCCTGACGATGAAACCGTGCTGACCGACCCCACAGGTCCTTCGCGTGGCGATGAACACGTAATTCGTTCCTATAACTGTAAACGCGGAAAATTCGACCGCAGCAACAAGGTGGACGAGGACGATGCCTACTTAGGATTAGTCAGACTTGTTATTAAGGCAAAAGACATTAAATAATCCCTAATTATTAACTTTTAAAATCACAAACGTATGAAGAATTCATTTAAGATCATGCTTGCAGTTGCCATGCTGTTTACTGCAACGCTCAGTGCTAATGCACAGCTCCGTAAGAAGGTCAACTCCACCAGAACACCCGACAGATTCCACATGGGTCTTCGCGCTGGTTTGACAGCAAGTACAATTACTGGTGACTATACCGAAGATGCCAAAGCCCTGTTATTCCCCTATGGAGGACTGGGACTCGACTTCCAAGTAGCTCCCATACCCCTCTTCGTTGGTATCGGCCTGAACTATATGAACATGGGTTACAAGGTAGAATATAATTACAACCATAAAGACGAGACTAAGACATGGGACGCTCACAGCATCCAGATGCCCATCACCGTCAAATATCATATCAACTTGGCTCCCAACCTCTTCCTGCAGCCCTTCTTGGGTCCTTGGTTTGCTTATAACCTCACTGACATTGATGAGGAGAATAAGGACTGGAACGACGACCGCTTTGACTATGGTCTGCGCTTCGGTTGCGGTCTGAACTACGGCCGTCTGTACTTTGACTGCGGTTACGACCTGGGTCTGAAGAACTGGTATGACCGCGACGGCAGGTACAATAACGATAAAGACTACACCATTAACAGAGGCCTTCTCTTCGTAACCTTCGGCTTCAACTGGGCTGGCGAACGTTAAGACATAGCAATGACTATTGCATAGAATAGAAACGACAACAGCGACGATGAGCAATCACTGTCGCTGTTGTCTGATTAACAAAAGTATAGAAAAAGAATTGAAACATAGGATACTCTTCGTTTGTCACGGCAACATCTGCCGCAGTCCGATGGCAGAGTTTGTAATGAAGGATCTCGTCAGGAAGTCAGGACTCGAGGCTCAGTTCGATATTGAGTCGGCAGCCACGTCGACCGAAGAGATTGGTAATGAAGTGTACCCTCCTGCCAAACGTAAACTGGCAGAACACCATATCGGATGCAAGGGCAAGACCGCCCGCCAGATGACCCGCCAGGACTATCAGCGGTTTGACTTGCTGATAGGCATGGACGACTGGAACATCCGCAACATGAGTCGCATCTGTGGAGGCGACCCTGAGGGGAAGATATATAAGCTGCTCGACTTCACGCCCCGTCGCGGCGATGTAGCCGACCCTTGGTATACAGGCGATTTTGAAGCTACGTGGCGCGATGTGTCCGAGGGCTGCGAATGCCTGTTGGCGTCATTTTCCCCCAAGACAAAGTGAATCGTTGAATCCATATATATAAATAAGGTATGAAGAAACTCCTTTTGTTATTGACTCTTTGTGTAGGACTAACGGCCTGCGAGGTACGAACGTCGGATAATGGTGACTTTGACGGCCTATGGCAACTGTCGGCTATTGACTCATTAGGCAAGGGCCGCACGGTAGACATGCGATCATCGGGCGAATACTGGGCTGTACAGGTGCATCTGTTGGAGGTTCGTAACACAAAAGGAAGCCATGGGAGTGTATATTTCCGCTTTGACTTTATCGGCGATTCACTAAAACTGCGCTCACCCTATTACGACGAAAGCGGCGAAGGTGGCCAGCTGCCCGAACACAACGTCAGCAGTCTGAAGGCTTACGGTATCGACAGATCGGAGCAAGGCTACAAGGTGCTGACGTTAGAAAGCGACGAAATGATTCTGGAAAAGGAAGACGTCAGGCTCAATTTCCGGAAGTATTAATTTAGTGGATGGTGTATTGTGGATGGTGGATGGAGATTTGTTGTTCCGCTGAATATCATTTTCTATCCACCATCCTCTATCCACTATCCACCATCCACTATCCACCATCCACTATCCACTATCCACCATCCACTATCCACCATCCTCCATCCACTATCCACCATCCACTATCCACAAAAAGCTTACGGCTCCGGCGTGATGTCCTCCTTGTAGATGCTGTAGTTCTTCAGCGGGTGACGCACCTGGTAGCTCTTCCGTTTGCCCGTTACGGGGTCAGGGTCGGTGTACTTCACCTCGACGTAGTCGTTAAGCTCGAACACCGCCGAGTCCTTCAGCGTCTTCTTGTCGAGCTTCTCATCCTCGAAGCCTGCGCCCTCAGGACGGAAGTTCATGTTCACACCCACGATGTTGTCCACGCTGTACGCCTCGACAGAG
>CADBHI010000083.1 GCA_902794405.1 uncultured Prevotellaceae bacterium | reverse complement strand
AATCATCAAATACTGATAACACTAACATTGGTGAGGGAGCGATTGCGCGATGCAACCGCTCCTTTTTTTGGCATATAATTTTGCTAATTGAATAAAAAGCATTACCTTTGCCCTTTGTATGGTATTGAATTATATTTGGATAGCATTTTTCGTCATTGCGTTTGTCATCGCATTGGTGAAATTGGTGTTGTTCGGCGACTTCGACGTGTTTCCGGCCATGATGGATTCTACGTTCTCGTCGTCGAAGACGGCATTTGAGATTTCGTTGGGCCTGACGGGTGTACTGGCCCTGTGGCTCGGCATCATGAAGATTGGCGAGCAGGGTGGGGTGGTCAATGTGCTGGCTCGTGTGCTTTCTCCCGTGTTTGCCAAACTGTT
Organism: uncultured Prevotellaceae bacterium; assembly: GCA_902794405.1. Taxonomy (GTDB): domain Bacteria; phylum Bacteroidota; class Bacteroidia; order Bacteroidales; family Bacteroidaceae; genus Prevotella. Next base: position 13,696 of record CADBHI010000083.1, on the reverse strand, counting down.
TCCGGAGATTCCTAAAGGACATCCTGTTACGGGCAGCATCTTTATGAACATTGCCGCTAACATGTTAGGTCTCGACAATGCGGCAACGCCTCTTGGACTGAAGGCGATGGAGCAGATGCAGGAGCTGAATACGAAAAAGGACACGGCCTCGAACGCCATGATTATGTTTCTGGTGCTGAACACTTCTGGTCTGACACTGATTCCTGTCAGTATACTCGTCTATCGTGCCCAGATGGGAGCCGCCCAGCCTACTGATGTGTTTATTCCGATACTGCTGGCCACGTTCTTCTCGACCTTAGCGGGTATCATCGTTACCTCACTCTATCAGCGTATCAACCTGCTGAGCCGTACGCTGTTACTCACCTTAGGTGGTGCCTGCGCTGTGATAGCCGCTGTTATCTGGGGATTTTCACAGTTGCCGTCCGACACGATGAACAAGGTGAGCACTACCGTTGCCAATATCCTGCTGATGACGATTATTGTTGGTTTCATTCTGGCTGGCATGCGCAAGAAGGTGAATGTCTATGATGCCTTTATCGAGGGTGCCAAGGATGGTTTTACTACCGCCGTACGCATCATTCCCTATCTGGTTGCCATCCTCGTGGGAATCGGTGTGTTCCGTGCCTCTGGAGCTATGGACTATTTAGTGGATGGTGTAAGGTGGATGGTGAATGGCGTTGGTCTTGACGGCGACTTCGTTGCAGCCCTGCCTACTGCCCTGATGAAACCCCTTTCGGGTAGTGGTGCTCGCGGTATGATGGTTGACGCTATGACGACCTTTGGTGCCGACTCATTTGTGGGTCGTCTGTCTTGCGTGTTCCAAGGCTCTACCGACACGACGTTCTACATCCTGGCCGTCTATTTCGGCTCTGTTGGCATCCGCTATACACGCCACGCAGTGGCTTGCGGACTCTTGGCAGACTTGGCAGGCATCATTGCCGCCATCGCTATCTGTTACATGTTCTTTGGGTAATAACGTTATAACGAAATAACGAAAACGTATGGCAAATCTCAAATCATTGGCTAAGGACACGGCCATCTATGGCCTTTCGAGCATAGTCGGCAGGTTCTTGAACTATCTGCTCGTACCGCTCTATACTAACTATATGCCCAAGGCATCGGGCGATTACGGTATTAGCACTAATGTCTATGCCTACACGGCATTGATTCTCGTGTTGCTGACCTTCGGCATGGAAACTACATTGTTTCGTTTTGCCAATAAAGCCCCCTCCCACCTCCCCCCACTGGGGGAGGCTTCTGCTGCGCCTACGCCCCCCCTCCAGTTGGAGGAGACTTGGGCGGATACGGTCTTCTCCACCGCTTTTGCTACCGTGGCTGCGCTGACTGGACTATTCCTGGTGCTCGTTTTCGGATTCATTGATCCTATCAGTAGTGTCTTACACTATACGGCCCATCCCGACTATCTACAGATGATGGCAGTCGTGGTGGCTCTCGATGCCCTGCAGGCCATTCCCTTTAGTTACCTGCGTTTCCAGAAGCGACCCATCCGCTTCGCCTCTTTGAAGATGCTTTTCATCTTCCTGAACATTGGTCTGAATGTTTTCTACTTCGTCGTGTTAGGCAAGACCTCCGTGTTCTATGTGTTTTTCATCAACCTGTTATGTACGGGCTTTATCACGCTGTTCTTCATTCCCGACCTCTTCCGCATCCGATGGCATTTCGACGGACAATTGCTGCGCCAGATGCTCAGCTATTCTTGGCCCATCCTGATATTGGGCATCGCCGGCATCCTCAACCAGGTGGCTGACAAGATTCTGTTTCCGTTGGTCTATCCTGATGAAGCCGAGGCCAACGTGCAATTAGGTGTCTATGGGTCATGCGTGAAGATTGCGATGATTATGGCTATGATTACTCAGGCCTTCCGCTATGCCTATGAGCCCATAGTCTTTGCTAAAAGTAAGGATGGCGACAAAGCCGAGTACTATGCCGCCGCCATGAAATACTTCCTTATCTTCACGCTGTTAGCTTTCCTTTGCGTGGTGGGTTGGATGCCCGTGTTACAATATATAATAGGTGAGGACTACCGTGAAGGACTCGGCGTTGTGCCCATTGTGATGGTGGCTGAGATTATGATGGGTGTCTATTTCAACCTATCGTTCTGGTACAAGCTCATCGATAAGACCATCTATGGTGCGTGGTTCTCATTGGCAGGTTGCTTGGTGCTCTTTGCCGTCAACATTCTGTTCATTCCCAAGTACGGCTATTGGGCTTGCGCCTGGGGTGGCGTTGCCGGCTACGGCACGGCAATGGTGTTGAGCTATATCGTTGGTCAGAAGAAGAATCCAATTCCCTATCCTATGAAAGATATTATTGCGTATGTGGCTATGACGGCTGTCTTTACAGCCCTGATGTATGCCACTGCCCATCTGCCTGCTTGGGCACAGTTGGTATTCAACACGATTTTTATCATCGCCTTCGTAGCATTCATTATCAAGCGCGACTTGCCGTTGTCGAGCCTTCCTGTTATCGGCAAGAAATTCCGGAAGAACGCTATGTTAGTCTTGTTGCTTCTGACGGCTGGTACTATTTCTGTTGACGCTGCCTCTCCTCTCCATCTTTTTGGCAAGAAAAAGCAGACAGCAACGGAAACGGAAAAGCCCGCATCCAAGTATCAGCAACTGACCGGTCGCGACTCTGTGGAGATGAAGAGCGTGATGAACGTCATCGGCCAAGGCGACACGATCTATCTCGAATTGCCTGTCAGACTTCTGGGACGTGTCTTCCTTGTCTCGAACAAGCTCCAGCAGGTACAATCAGAGATGAATGAGGCGGGCGTGAACCGTGGCATCAACTATCAGAACCAGTGTATCCGCTTTGAGTGGAACCGTAAGGCCGGCAATCTGCTGGTTCGCCAGCAGCGGTTAACACCTGAGGCCCCGACGAACTCTGCCATTGCCCGTTCTGTGGCTGATAACTATATCGACCCGATTATAGCCTCACTAAAAGTCGAGGCGGTGGCCTCAGATTCCTCTACCATCGTATTTAAGGTCAGCGACTTGTTCAACGGTCGGAAGAATATCCTGAACGATGTCTTCAACGAGACCAATATCGGTACGTCGCCTGTGAGTGAATTGTCGCGCATTCTCAGCGTGAAGGGTTACGACAATAGTGTTGTTGCCCTGTCAGAATTGACTACCACTGTCCACGAAGGAAAGGACCATGTCAATGTAACTGTTGTTGTCAGCACAGCCATTAGTCTGCTTCCAGAACAGCTGATGAGCCGCCGTTTGGAAGATTGGCGAGTTGGCTATTTCACCACTCCTGCCACCTGCTACGACGATCAGCAGCAGCAAGTCAAGCATCAGAACTATATTACCCGTTGGCGTTTGGAACCTAACGACACAGCTGCCTATCTGCGTGGTGAACTGACGGAGCCTGTTAAACCCATCGTCTTTTACATCGACAAGGCCGTTCCAGAACGAATACGTTCCTATATAAAGAAAGGTATTACCGACTGGAACCGAGCCTTCGAGCGCGCTGGCTTCAAGAATGCCGTTCGAGCCATGGACTTGCCCGATAGTATTGCCGCCAATGATGGCGATGACCTGCGCTATTCTGTACTGACCTACGCAGCCTCGGAGAAGGCCAACGCTATGGGACCTTCAACGCTTGATCCTCGTACAGGTGAGATTCTGGAGGCCGACATCATTTGGTGGCATAATGTGCAGAGCCTGATACGTGAATGGGTGATGGTTCAGACCGGTGCCGTTAACCCCAAGGCTCGTTCGCTGGAACTCCCCACCGAACTGATAGGCGATGCCGTTCGCTTCGTGGCTTGTCATGAGGTAGGCCATTCCTTAGGTCTGCGTCATAACATGATTGCGTCTGCCGCCTATCCTACTGATTCGCTGCGTTCGCCGTCGTTTACCCGTCGTATGGGAGGCACGTCGGCCAGTATTATGGACTATGCCCGCTTCAATTATGTGGCTCAACCTGAAGATGGTGTTGAGGTGATGTCTCCTGGCATTGGCCCCTACGACCTAATGGCCATCGAGTGGGGCTATCGCTGGTATCCTTCCGGCACCAACGAACGTCAGGTGTTGGAGCAGTTTCTGGCTCGTCACAGCGGGCGTGAGTATCGTTATAGCGAGTCACAGCCACAGCGTTCGGCAGTCGATCCTCGTGCTCTGAGTGAGGATTTGGGCGACGACCCCATTCGTTCGGCTCGTCTTGGTATCGCTAACCTGAAGCGTGTCATGCCCCATTTGGTTGACTGGACACGTACTGGCGAGCCTGGTCAGAACTACGACGAGGCTGCCAATCTCTATTCTGGCGTTATCTTCCAGTGGGGTCTGTATCTCTATCATGTCATGGCCAATGTCGGCGGCATGTATTTGGAACGGCCCACGATTGACAATGGCGTCAAGGGCTATACCTTTGTGGAGAAGAGCCGGCAGCGTCAGGCCGTTCAGTTCCTGATCGATGAGGTGCTTTGCTATCCACGCTGGCTGTTCGACACCCCGCTTACCAAGCAGATCTATCCGCTGCGTAAGACTCCCAATGGCGTGAACGAACAGGAACCCCAGCTCTTGTTGAGGAATCAGCAGAACTATATCCTGTGGGACTTGCTGGAGAATGAGCGACTGGTGCGTATGTATGAAAACGAACTTCAGAACGGCAGTAGTGCTTTCACGGCGGTAGAGATGATGCAGATGCTGCATAACAGCATTTTCCAGAAGACCATCAAGGGTCAGTCGCCCAATGTCATGGAACGCAGTCTGCAGAAGAGTTTTGTCGATGCGCTAATAACTGCTGCCGCTGAGAGCGAGAGCGTTAAAATCAATAAGAAGCTGACTACAGACGCAAACCGTTACCAGGCAGACGACTGCACATTGGCCAGCGGCACATCGCGTACCATCGACGTGACCAGCACTCAGATAAGCCGCACCAGCGACGCTTTGAGTGTCAAGCGAGGCGAATTGTTGCGTATTCTGCGCCTGTTGAAGAACCAGCGCAATAGTGGTGACCTCTCGTCGCAAATGCATTATGAAGATGTTATCCTGCGCATACAGACAGCTTTAGGACTAAGTAAATAGTAGAAGATATGAAACGACTTTTTATCATCATACACTTGCTGGTCGTTGTATTGGCTATGACGGCGCAAGAGCGAACTGTCACAGGCGTCGTGATGGACGGCGACTTGGCTGACGAACCCCTTGTCGGCGCTACGGTTTCCGTAGGCGGAGCCAAGGCTTCGACAGGTACCGTTACCGATATCAACGGGCGGTTCACCCTAAAAGTGCCTGAGGACACGAAGTCTCTTGTCGTCAGCTATATCGGCTATGCCACTCGTACCATAGAACTGAAGGCTGGTGTCAGCGACTACCGTGTGACGCTCTCCTCGCTGGCTAATAGCCTTGGTGACGTCGTGGTGACAGGCTATCAGCAAATTGACCGTCGCAAGCTAACGGCTTCGGTGGCTACGCTTGATATCAGCGATGAGACGGTGGGTGCAGTAAAGAACATCGACCAGGCATTGGCCGGACAGATAGCGGGTTTATCGGCCGTCACAGCCTCTGGCGCCCCTGGTGCCCCTGTGAAAATCCGAATCCGTGGTACGGCCAGTATTAATGGCACTCAGGAGCCGCTCTGGGTGCTCGATGGTATTCCCATGGAAGGAAACGAGATTCCTGCCATTGACAATCTGAATGACATTGACGACATCTATCAGACCAGCATTGCCGGCCTGAACCCTTCTGACATTGAGAATATTACTGTATTGAAGGATGCTGCTGCTACGGCTATTTATGGTGCTCGTGCCGCCAACGGCGTGATCGTCATCACCACCAAGAAAGGTCGTGAGGGACGCCCCGTTGTTAACTTCTCTACCAAGCTTACCTACAATCCCCGCGTTAGCATTGATCGGCTGAACCTGCTGAATGCCGACCAGAAGGTGGACTTGGAACTGGATTTGCTTTCCTCGGCCTACGACTACCGTCAGCACAAGGGCGGAGTGGCCAATATTCTCGATGAAACCGGCGAATTTAATGTCTACAAGCAGGGGGGATGGGCTGCATTGTCTGCCGACACCCAGCAGCGTATCAACCGCCTGCGTACCATTAATACCGACTGGAACGACATTCTTTTCCGCGATGTCTTCAACCAGGAGTACAATGCCAGCGTCTCAGGCGGTAGCGACCGAGCCCTGTACTACGCTTCGGCAGGCTATTACAATGAGCAGGGAACGGTGAAGGGCGTTGAGAATAACCGTTATAATCTGACGCTGAAGACCAACTTCCGACTGAATAAACTGTTGAAGGTGGGGGCCTCGGTTTTTGCCAACCAGCGTCGTCAGGAGAGCTATCTGACCGATACGGGCGGCTTCACCAACCCCGTCTACTATTCGCGGATGGCCAATCCTTATTTCGAACCCTATCAGGCCGACGGTAGCTATAACTACGACCAGAATGTGCAGGGCCGCGAGTCGGCTGTGCCCGATTTCAACATTTTTGAAGAGCGGAACAACACGTCGAAGGCCCGTACGGACCGTTCGCTGAATGCCATCATCGATGCCGAACTGAAGTTCAGCCAGCACCTGAAGCTCACCACGCAGTTTGGCGTTCAATACGACACCTACAACTTGAAACGCTATGCCGGACAGGATAGCTATGCCATGCGTAAGGAGAAAGCCTATGCCACCTATATGATCAATGGCGTCCAGCAGTCCATCTTCCCCTATGGCGGCTCGTCGAAGCAGACTGAGGGCCGTTCACTGCAATGGACGTGGAAGGCCATGCTCGAATGGAGCCATCGCTTTAACCAGATTCACGACGTGGAACTGATGGCGGGTACCGAGGTGCGCCATAACGATTCCGAGTCGCTCTATTCTGCTGCCTATGGCTATGATGAGCGCACGCTGACCACCCAGCCGGTCATCTTCCCCTCGCAGAGTGTCGGCGAGCAGTATCCCCTGCATGCTGAAACCCACGTCGAACAGGCCTACGTGTCGTGGTTTGCCACTGGCTCCTATACGTTGCTCCATCGCTATACCTTGGGTGGCAGCATTCGTTTCGACGGCAGCGATGTGTTTGGCGTGGCCAAGAAGTACCGCTATCTGCCGCTCTATTCCGTGAGTGCCCTGTGGCGTGTCGGTGAAGAACCATTCCTCCAATCTGCCGACTGGCTTAGTGAGTTGTCGCTACGTGCCAGCTACGGTCTGCAGGGTAATATCGACAAGAACACGTCGCCCTATCTCATTGGCACCCTGCGCAAGACCTCGGTGCTCGCCGGTTCTGCCGTCGAGACCGTTATTGCCGCTGAGACGGCTCCGAATCCTGACCTGAAGTGGGAGAAGACTCAGAACGTCAACGTTGGATTGGACATTGCTGTGCTCAATAGCCGCCTGCGCCTGACTGTCGACTATTACCACCGCCGCAGTAGTGACCTCATTGGCATGCGAATGCTGCCCTTGGAAACGGGCTTCTCGTCTACCACCATCAACTGGGCCTCGATGACCAACGACGGTTGGGAACTGACGCTGAACACCCGCAACATCCAGACCAGCGACTTTTCGTGGACCACCAATATCAACTTAGGTTTCAACCGCAACGAGGTGCTGAACGAGAGCGTGGCTGAGAATGCTACCTATCCTGGTCGCGAGGGCTATCCTGTAGGCGCCATCTTCGCCTATAAGACCGCAGGCCTCGATGCAGATGGCTATCCGCTCTTCGTGGCGGCCGACGGCTCGTTGCAGACCGCTGCCGAGTTCCTGAAGTTGAATCGCTTTGGCGCCTCTACACTCACGGCCGAGGAGCAGCGCAACCAGTACACCTACATGGGAACCACCGACCCGAAGTGTTCTGGTGGTTTCATCAACAACTTTGAGTACCGCGACTGGCAGCTCGGCGTGGGCTTCATGTTCAACCTCGGAATGAAGGTCCGTGTGCAGCCTTCCTACAGTCCTACCTACTATGACCGTGGGCTGAATACCAATCAGGACATTTTGCGTCGGCGTTCGGCTACAAACCCTGCCGGCGATATGGCTACCCTGATGGTCAGCACGCCAGAACGCAGTAGCGAGTATACCCGCTATGCGGAGTACAATACCTACGCCATGCTCGATACTTGGGTGCGCTCCAGCAACTATTGCCGACTGCAAAGCCTGCGCTTAGGCTACCGTCTGCCCCGCCAGTGGCTCTCTCCCTATGGCATCAGCAGCGTGACACTCTCCTTGGAGGGACGTAACCTTGCGGTTATCGCTTCCGACTACGACAACTATCTTGACCCTGAGACCATGGGCAACCCCTATGCACAGCCCATTGCCCGCAGTTTTATCTTTGGTCTTAACGTAAACTTCTAACGTCATGAACATCAAACATCTGCTTCTCATTAGCTGTTTGTGCTGCGGAACTATGGTGCTGCTCACTTCGTGCAACGACTTCCTCGACATCACCCCGACAGGCAAGGTCATTGCCAAGACGGGTGAGGAATACCGTTCGCTACTCACCTATGAGTACAAATACTTCCCCAAGGACCGCTATCTCACAACGGTTCGTACCGATGAAGTCATCCTTACTGCCAAGGCCACGTCGACTACCGACCAGGACGCCTATCTCGACCTGTGGCGATGGAAGGACGATGACCCCTCGGTGACCACCACCTACTTCAACTGGCGCGGCTACTATCATGCCATCTATATTGCCAACTACATTATTGAACATCGTGGTGAGATTGCCAACGCTACGCATCAGGAGGTGAACCAGCTTGTCGGCGAGGCCTATATGATGCGTGCCTACTGCCATTTCCTGCTGGTCAACCTCTACGCCGAGCCCTATACCCATTGTACGCCGGCCAGCACCAGAGGTGTGCCAATCCAGTTGGCTGCCGATGTGAACGCCGTGCCCCGTAGCAGTAGTGTTGAAGCTGTCTATAGCCAGGTGCTCAGCGATCTTGACCAGGCTGCCGGCCTGATGAATGTCAGGCAATGGGAGTCGGGGCTGAACTACCGCTTTAATACCACGTCGGTGGCTGCCCTCCGTGCTCGCGTCTGCCTCTATATGGGCCGCTGGCAGGATGCTCTCGACGCTGCCAACAACGTCATTTCTGTTCATGCTGATATAGAAGACCTGACCGTTGCCAACCCCCAGTTGCCCAACCACTATAAGTCGGTCGAGAACATCGTGGCTTTAGAGCGCTTCTCCACCAATGAGTATACCGTTGTCGGCATGCCCAATCCCGACTTCATGGCACTCTACCGCTCTGGCGACCAACGGCTCACGCAGTACTATAAGCGGGCCACGTCCAGCCGCTATACCCTGCTGAAGGGCGGAGCCGACGAATTGTCCTGCTCCTTCCGCTCTTCCGAGGCCTACCTGACTGCTGCCGAAGCCGCCTGCCGCTTAGGCCGTCATGCAGATGCCGTTCAACGCTTGGAACCCCTGCTTAAGCACAGGCTCAACGCTGAGGCCTATGACGAAGCCCAAGCACTCATGGCCACGATGACCAACGACCAGCTGCTGCAGGAAATCCTCGATGAGCGAGCCCGTGAGCTGGCTTTCGAGGGCCACCGCTGGTACGACCTGCGACGCACCACTCGTCCTGCACTACAGCGCCAGTGGGAGGATCAGACCTATACCCTCACCCCTGAGCACTACACCATGCGCTTCCCAACAGAAGCCGTGGAGGCGAATCCTGAGATTGAAATATGGAACAATTGATACAGTTCAACATAATTATTCACTTAAACAACAACTTTATGAAGAAAACTTTACTTACATTAGCAGCAATGATGACCTTTGCAGTCACTTATGCTGAAGAATTAATCTCTCCCACGTGGACTAAGACGTTGGAGACTGTCACCAAGGCAGAAGAGCTGTCGGGCGTGAAAACCCTCGTCGACAAGGATGGCTCGGTCTATGTTACCGGCACTTACGACAAGGACCTTTCCTTTGCTGGAAACACGCTGAAGAACGATGGCCTGACCTCTGCCTATATGGCCAAGTACGACAGGAACGGAAATGAAAAGTGGCTGGTGGGATTCAACGGCACATCGCTCATCACCGCCATCACGACCGATGCTGACGGCAACGTCTATATCGCTGGTACGTTCTTCGACGATGCCTCCTTTAAGGGCACCAACGGTTCCAACGTATTCTCGCTTGAGAGCGAAGACTCCTATGCAGCCTTCTTCGTTAGTCTCGATGCAAACGGACAGGTGCTGGCAAAACGTGCCATTTATTCCGAAGCCAACGGCGATGCTCTTTCCTCGGGCATGTATTTCCCAGAGGAGGGCGACGTTTATCTCCGTCCCACCAATCTGATGGTGAGCGGCGATAAGGTCTATGTGTCGGTCAACTTTACTGGCGACGTGCCTGCTTTCGGTTGGAAGGGCAGCTATATCGATGTCTTCGGCTTCATGTACATGGACAATAAGAGCGCTGGCGTGTTCTCTTTGGACAAGAGTTTTGAGGGCGAAACCGGCATTGCCGTCATTCAGAAGAAGGACAACTTCTCCGACCAGCAGTTCTATCCCGAGGCCCTGAACTTCACCGTCAGCGACGGCAAAGTCTACATCGGCTTCTTCGGCTTTGGCAACCTGACAATCTCCAGCGGTAATGCCAGCCTGAATTGTGATATTGCGATGGCTGATGACGAGAGTGGAAACAAGGCTCACCCATTCTTTCTTGTGTCGGTCGACGGCAATAACGTCTCGGCAAATGTATTTGAAACCACTATGCACGACAAGGATGCCAAGCCTTACAACATCACCAGCATGAATCTGCTCGGCAAGAACCTGATCGTTGCTGGTACCTTCTATGGCACGCTGCCCTTCGACAACAACAAGGCCGTGGCTGAGGGTCAGGGCTCTGACGTTTTCGTGGCATCAGTCGATCTTGAGGCCAATAAGACCAATTGGGCTTGGACTTCTGGTAAAGATAACGTCGCACAGGCCTCGGCTATCGATGGCTCATACCTGCTGATGGCTACTAAGACTACCTTCCTCGCCATTGACTGTGAGAAGGGTGAGATGCTGAAGGATGCTCAGGTTTCATATACCGACTTCAGACATCACGGCGGCTGTCAGGCAGCTGTTACCATCAATGAGACAAAGACCATCGTCGATTTCTTCGACACCGGTGATCCCTCCGCCATCAAGTCCGTCGAGAAGGGCAAGAAGATGGCTGGCAACGCCGTCTACAACCTCCAGGGTCAGCGCATCGCCGCTCCCCGCAAGGGTATGAACATCATCGATGGAAAGAAAGTCATCCTGAAGTAATTCCAGACGTAAAACTTCAACTAACAAATAGAGGCAGCTCCTATCCAGAAGCTGTCTCTATTTTGCGTATACCCGAACAGTTGTTTGGGCGTACGCAAACGGTTGTTTGGGTATACGCAAACGGTTGTTTGGGTATACGCGCACGGTTGTTTGGGCGTACGCAAACGCTAATAACTCGGCGTTAAACTCCCTGTAACCCGGCACCTCTTTCCTACTTTCCCCGTATAGGTATCCTACCGGCGTCAGCTGATTCTTCACTCTTCACTCTTTACTTTTCACTTTTATGTGCATTTTCCTTGGAAGTTTTCAAAATAATGATTATTCAAGTTTCGCAAGCTCCGCTCGACCTTGGTCGCGGTTCCACCCCAGAATCTGATTGGGGCAAAAAGGATGATGAGGATGAACGTATGTTTGCCCGTCGCTGCCTATTAATGGCACATTCCATGTACAAACCAAAATCAGTTAAACGCGGTTTCCACCGTTAAAACAATCACACATATATATGATTAGAAAAAGTAAGAACAATGAGAATAAGCCTGACTTCGATGTAATGTTCAACGAAGTACAGGAGGAAATACAGGAGAAGGATGCCGAACAGGACATTGTTGACAGGGTTCCTCAACTCAAACAGTTGAGTACCGACATAGACAAGGCAACGACTGCCGTCATCAATGCCAAGCTATCCTTGGAATCTTCAATCCGCCAAACCCAGCGTGAAGAAGGAGTACTCGGTGCTGCCGTGAATACCATCAGTGGCAAGGTTGACACCATCAATAAGCACATAGACCATGTTATGGAAGATGCGCCCACAAAGTTGAAGGTGACGGTGAATGTGTCTGATGATGACTGGGAGAAGATGCAGGGACACCATACCCAATGGCTGGGAGAGGAGAAACAGATGCTTGCCGACCAATACAAACAGCAGGAAGTACTATGGCAGAAACATAGCCAACGACTTACGGAGATTGTGAGGAACAACGAAGGTGTCTGGCTATCAGCAAAACTGTTCTACGTCGTCGGCTCCCTTTCCCTCCTGTCAATTATTACGACTGTGTTGGAGATAGCCTTCTATGTGTATTTCCATTGGATTCTATAGGAATTATCTCAGTGTTCTGTGGCCCCCGTCTCATCATCACGACGCGACGAGGCTTGGTGTCTATAGGTCTTTGAACTAATTTCGACGGCATCGTCAATCTGCAGTTTCGTGCCGTCGTGGTTCTTGCTTAGGCAAGCGTCCCAAGGGCCGAGCGGGCGTTGCTCAGCGCTGCCAGCCAGTTGGTAGGTAATGTCGGGTTCTCCATAATCCTTACTGTTTTTTTGAAAGTTAGACATAAAGTGAATGGGTCACGAATTGTTATTTGTTGTCCTTCAACTTTTCTATCATATTTCGGATGGCTTCGGGGTGGTTGGGACGGGGGGCCTCTGTTGGCAGTAGATTTCCGTTGGGAGCAACAATCTTGTATGTCGGATAGCCATCGACACCGATATAGCGTTCGAGGGCGCTCTGTTGCTTGTCGGGCAGATTGTAGTGTATGCAGTTCTCGCCTGTGAGGTGGAACTGGGCAATGGCAGTCTTCCACGGCTCCTCGTTGCTACGGCTGGCCAAGTAGAGATATACGATGTCAAGGTCTTTGAGCTGTTCTTTCATCTGCGGCACGTATTTCATCATCTCCTTACATGGGGCGCACCACGTTCCCCACACGTCGAGGTATATAAATCGGCCACGATATGGTTCCACTATCTTTCGGAAGATGTCTTCGCCGTCGGTGAGGTCAGCCAAAGGACGAGGGTCGGGCGTAACGATGGTTTCGGCGGCTTTGCGTGCAGCAATCAGTTTGTCGTTAGTTTCCAGTACGGTGCCGAGTAGGTAGGGATGGCTCACGTTCTCACGGAGCATTAGCATTTCGTTTTCATCAAGCGGGGCCACATTCTGCTTGAGCCTTTTATGTATCCGGCGAGCCATGACAATCTCCCGAAGCATGGGTGGCAGATTAAGAAGTGAGTCGAGTGCCTGTATTCTCTTTTGCTTGTAATAAAGAGGTATCTCGCTGAATAGTTCGGGGCGACTTTCAAACATGGCTTGTAGCGTGTCTGTGAGGTAAAAGCCCTCAATCCAAACGCCAGCAGAATCGAGCAGTTCCAATGATGGCACTTCGAGGGCGGCCTCTGCGGGCATTTCGCTTTCAATAAGGCTTTTTTCCGCTTCGGATAGTTTCAACCGACCTTCGTGGGCCTTCTTCAAGATGTTTTGCAGGAAGGGCACGCCGCTGCCAATCACGCAATATTTCTCGATGGCCGCTGCACAGATGTCGTCAATAAATCTATCGTAACGTTCCAGCACCATAAAAGGAATGTCGAGGTTGAACAAATTGCGATGCTTTGCCTCGCATATCATTTCCTCGCGTTTCACTTTGCCGCGATTGAAACGCAACTGCCCCAAGTCGTGTGCAAAGAACGACA
>CADBHI010000082.1 GCA_902794405.1 uncultured Prevotellaceae bacterium | reverse complement strand
ACGGGGGGAGTACAGCCCCGGCGCACCTGGGCCTGGGCACTGGTGGCTGCCAGCAGGGCGGCAGCGGCAAGCCATACTATTCTCATTATAATCATATTATTATCTGGTTTGTTGTTCCTTCATAACGTTTCCATCTTGAAGAAGGGGTCCTCCTTGGCACGCTGTATCTGCTCTTCCATCTTCGTCAATTTGACTTCCATGCGTGCGCGCCACTCTTTCTTGTACTCACGGTAAGCTCGGATAGAATCTATAAATGTTCCAGGCTTCGAGGTGAATTACAGTTTCTTTGCTTCCATAATCGTCGTTGTTTATACGTTTATGGCTGCAAAGATACCTTAGTACTCGATGAGTTCCAGGCCTTGGTTGCGATAGAACGGGAACTTCAGGTCGCTCGACATGAGTGCCATGCGCTCGGTGATGGCGTGGGCGATTATCATGTGGTCGCTCGGGTCGCGGTGGTCGTCGGCTTCGTTCAGCTGTAGTCGCGAGTAAGCGTATCCCACGTTGCGCCGGACGGGCAGGAACTCGATGTCAAGCTCTTCTTCGACGGCCTTGAGCACGTCGGTCGCGTTCTTGAAGTATCGGTTCAGCAGCTTCTTGTTGTTGAAGTGTACCACCAGCTCGCGCATCGACTCAGCACTGGCGAAGAGCACGTTATCAGGATCGCCGAGCAGGTCAAGTGCTCCCTTGGTCAGGTTGTCAACGTCGACCAGAAGGTCGATGATGACACAGGTGTCAAGCATCAGTCTCATGGCTCATGATTTTCTTTCCGTCCTTGTAGCTCTTGCACTGTGCCTGAAGCTCAGGGTCGAGTATTTCAATGCACCACTTGTGGGCCCGTGCCCACCTTACTGTTCTCGAAATCCGCTTCTTCGGAGCGGTCGTTGTCGTCGTCTTTGCTTCCATAATCGTCGTTGTTAATACGTTTCGCCTGCAAAGATACGACAAATTCCCCAATCCTCCAAGGCTTTGGAGGAATTATTTGACTATCCACTTCTTGCGTTCCTTCTTTCAATTACACACGTATAAACCTTAAATCTCCACCAATCTCACAGGAAATCTATCCAATCATTTACGTTCTGATTTGTTGGAGATTTATGGTTGGATTTTGCTACGCCTTGAATCACTCACGGACTCCGTAGACAGCGGTTGCTGTCGTAGGCGAAATATAAATGTTGTCCTCTGTTGTCCCTGTTGTATTAGAAAAACAAAGCCTAAGGGTTGGTTTGCGGCGCGGCAACGTACGCTCTATGTAGTAAATGGCGAAAAAAGCGTCGCGCACATTGCGCTCCATGTCCTCATACGAGTAGGTGTGGCGGTACTTCTTTGCCACATTCTTGTAGAACGATCTTATCTTGGCGGCGGTGCGCTTGGTGTACAGGTACTTATACTGCTGCATCGTCGTAGATAGCCTTGATGTCCTTCATCGTCAGTTCGTAGGCCTCCTCGGGTGTGTACAGTTCCTTGTCCATATCGTCGAAGTCCTCGTCGATCGGCACATCTATCAGCGGCCTCGTCTGGATGGGCTTTACGCTGTCGATGAGCATTGTGACGAGTTCCAGTTTCTCGCTGTTGTCCAGTTCTTTTGCCAGGTTCCATGCCCTCATGATGGGCTGCACCGTGTGCCGACTTCTTGCGGTTGTTGTCTCCATAATCGTCGTTGTTAATACGTTTCGGTTGCAAAGATACGATTTATTTAAATCTTTCAAATTTTTCAAATCGGTCTGATTATTATAAGATTAATGAAGATTTAAGGTTTCTCTATCCACTATCCACTATCCACCATCCACCATCCACTATCCACTATCCACTATCCTCTATGGTGTCGGTGGGGTTACATAGGTGCCAACTCTGTCAGGAATTCACTGGCTGTCATCAGCGGCAGGTCGCAGAACTCTGTGAAATGGCGTTTGTTGCCAGTGATGATGGCGTCGCATCCGGCAACCTTTGCGCATTGGTATTGCAACATGTCCTCGAAGTCCTTCGCACGCAGGCTCAGGGCTGCCTGAAGCTGGTCTCCGTCCATAGGCAATACGGTGATGAAACCGGTGAGCATGGCAAACAGCTCATAGATGTCGGCCTTGCCGTTAAGAATATATGCCATATTGGCAAACGTAAGGAACGATGCATAGAGGCTTACCTCGCCGTCGTGTCCGCGCATAAGCAACTGCTTGGCATCGTCGCCACCCGCACGGGCCTGAATGTAGTCAATCAGGATGTTTGTGTCAAGGAATACGCGTTTCATCGGTTGAGGATTGCTTTTAACCGTGGGTCACTGTCTATCTCTTCCTGAGTGAACGTAGCGCAACCGCTCCATTTCTCAATGTCGGGCGACACGGTTTTCACCTCGTAGTCTTTCTTCTGCGCAGCTTCCTGCTCCATCTGCTGGGCTGCGAACAGGGACCTTACGAACGCGAGCATCTTACTGAGCATCACATTACTATCAAGCAATGGGTTCATCTCGCGGAACAGTTCCGCACGTAGTTGTACTGTCTCCATAATCGTATCGTTTTACGTTTCTGGCTGCAAAGATAAAATCTTTCAAATTTTTCAAATCGGTCTGATTATTATAAGATTAATGAAGATTTAAGGTTTCTCTATCCACTATCCACTATCCACCATCCACCATCCACCATCCACCATCCACTATCCACCATCCACCGTCCACTATCCTCTATCCACCATCCACCATCCACCGTCCTCTATGGCGTCGGCTGAGGAAGTCGGCTGAGCGGCCTACAGGTATCTGCTTGCGAACGCCTCTGGCGACAGGATTTCCATCGCCGACGTATCGGCATTGCGGTAGTCCTTCAGATTGATGGTGACGAACGTGTCACATTTGTTTTGCACGGCGCACTGGTACTGGAAGCTGTCCTCTATGTCGTCGAAGGCCGGGTCGCTGTTACCGCTCACCATACGCTTGTGGCTGATACCAGCTACGGTGACCATCGACAGCACGATGTCAAGCGTCTGTCGCACCCGCAATGTCTGCTCCGGTCGGTGGATGCCCTGCCGCTTCAGTTCCGAGCGGACGAGGTAGGCCAGTGTGTAGATGCAGCCTGCCGAGACGACGGCCTTCAGACGCCTGTCCTCAACGGCACTTAGCAACTGGCTCACAGCCTCGTACTGCCGCCGGCGTTCGAAGTACTCAAGGAAGATGTTCGTGTCGAGAAATACTTTCATGGCCATCATCTTTTTACAGTTGGTACTTGTCCTTCAGGTAGTCCTCTACGAGTTCCTCCTCTGTGGCGCCTGAGCTGAAGATGCCGCAGAGTGCCTCATGGCGGTGCTGCCGTCTGCTCTTCCTTGCAGGCTTGGCTTGAGCAATAAGCTGCTCGGCGTATGACGTGAGCTGGCGCTCCAACAGGTCGATGCGGTACGAACGGGGTACGTTGACGTGTACGTTGATGGTTCTTGCTTCCATATTTCTTGTTTTTTATACTTTCGGTTGCAAAGATAGTGTAAATATTTCAATCCTCCAAGTCTTTGGAGGAATTATTTGACTTTCCATTTCTTGCGTTCCTTCTTTCAATTACACACGAAAGGTTCTTGAGTTCATGCGGTAGCAAGAAAGGGTGGGGCAGGGGGTGGGTGAGAAATATCCCTACGCGGTTCTTGAAGTTACTGACCCCACCCCCAGCCCCTCCCCTACAAGGGAGGGGAGTGCCATGCGGGGTAGGGAAAGGCTGCACCGTCAAGATGATTTTTTGTCTGATTTGGTGGAGATTTATGGTTCCACCATCCACTATCCACCATCCACCATCCACTATCCACCATCCACCATCCACCATCCACCGTCCACCATCCACTATCCACTATCCACCATCCACTATCCACTATCCACCATCCT
The DNA here is from genome assembly GCA_902794405.1 of uncultured Prevotellaceae bacterium. Lineage (GTDB taxonomy): Bacteria > Bacteroidota > Bacteroidia > Bacteroidales > Bacteroidaceae > Prevotella. The sequence goes on along the minus strand of CADBHI010000082.1, from coordinate 14,223 downwards.
CTATCCACCATTCACTATCCACCATCCACCATCCCCATAGCTGAAAAAATAAAAAAAGTGTGCCCCTCTGCCCCCAAATAGGGTTAATTAACTGTTTTTCAGATATTCACGGGATAGAATAGACAGGGCACGGAAGATGGAGAGGTCGCGGGGAGTGAAGTCATGCTTGAGAATCTCTTCGCCTTGAGGAATCAGCTTGAGGAACAGCTTACACATATAGGCGAGGAAACTGCTGGAAAGGTGGAGCGGAATGGCATCCTCGCCCTCGTCTTCCAATGTCTGGTTCTGATACTGCACGAGTCCACTATATACGGGGTGGCAATGCATGCTGAGGTGCCGATAGAGCATGGCCATTTCGTTACTTCGATAGAGGTATTTCCAGGCCTGGCTGAAGGGAACTTGGCTCACTTCGAGCCTGCCATCCACCCTGATCACCTCGATACTGCCGTTCTTGCGGTTGTTTGACTTCCAATATTTCCATACCGCATTCCGTTCCTCCTCAGTCTTGGGGTGCTCATACAGGAAATAGAACATGGCCAGATGTTCGTAGGCCGAACGGGTCAGCGTCATCGTTTTGTACTCCTCATGGAGCTGGAATGCCTGTTCGTTATAATGATACACCAGTCCCTCGGTGGTCAGCTTATGGTTGCACATGTGGGTCGATGTTTCCCGTTGTAGAAAGGCGTGGGCTATCGCCGTGCGCTCCTCTTGGAAGAGTTCATCACGTTCCACAATGGTATGGCAGATGATATGGGTGGCGATGCGCAATATCAGCTCCGACTGTTCAATGGCCACCTCCGTCCGTTTCCGTGCAGGCAGCTTCTCGTTGAATGGTGCCAGGACGATGGTCCAGTCGAAATCATCTTTCTGTTTCATGCGATCAATTGTTAGATATTTGAGCGCAAAAATACACAAAAAAACGGAAACAACCTAATAAATTTGGCTCTTCTCTGTTTTTTTCGTAACTTTGTCCCGGAAATATCAAAAACAAGAACTGAAAGCTCATGAAAACTGTAACATTGAAGACTACTGCAGCAGCCTGCTGTACCATGCTGGCCCTGTCGTGTGCCCAGCAGCAAACCACAACGCTCAACGACCAACTCGCCACTCCCGGCAATCCCTACATGCCGCTGTGGGAACACATTCCCGACGGTGAACCCTACGTGTTTGAAGACCCAGACAATCCTGGGAAGCAGCGCGTTTATGTATATGGTTCGCACGATGACCTTATAACGGAATACTGCGGCCGCGACCAGGTGGTGTGGTCTGCCCCTGTGGAAGACCTCAGCCATTGGCGTTACGATGGTACCATCCTCGTGGTGGATAAGAACCGCGACGGCGAACCCTTCGACTCGGCTGGTACTGCCGACGTGCTCTTTGCTCCGGATGTAACGATGACCACCGACAAGGACGGCAAGAAGACCTACTGGCTCTTCCCCAACGACCAGACGGGCTATCGCAACGGCTTGATTGCCAAGAGTGACCGTCCCGACGGCCCCTTCGAGGTGTGCAACTGGAACAAGGACAATCCCAATCAGGTGGATGGCGTGCTGCAGTTCGACCCCGCCGTGTTTGTTGACGACGACGGCCGTGTCTACGGTTACTGGGGATTCGAGCGCAGCTATGCCGCTGAGTTCGACCCTGAGACGATGGCTACTGTGAAGCCTGGGACAGAGATTGTCGAGGACATGATCTCCGGCCGCAACCAGGAAGGGGTGTTCAGCTTCTTCGAGGCCTCGTCCATCCGTAAGATCAAGGACAAGTATGTGTTTATCTATAGCCGTTTTACCAAAGACGGTGAATTCGGACTGCCTGTATCCAATTATACCCTTGCCTACGCCTACAGCGACGCGCCCTTAGGCCCCTGGACCTACGGCGGTACCATCATCGACGGCCGTGCCCGTGAGAAGGATGAGCAGGGCAACGTCATTGCGTCGGCAACCCCTGACGGTAATACCCACGGCTCCATCTGCGAAATTAACGGGCAATGGTATGTGTTCTATCATCGTCAGACGGGTACCGACGAATATGCCCGTCAGGCTATGGTTGCTCCCATCGAGGTGAAGGTCGAGGAAGGCAAGGGTGGCAAGGTGGAAATCTCCGAGGGCGAGTATAACAGCCAGGGCTTTGCACTCGACGGTCTCGACCCCTTCGAGTCACATTCCGCAGGTATCGCCTGCTGGTACACAGGCCCCAAGCCCGCTACTCATGAGTGGCCTAGCAACACCTTCTACGGCTCGTATGTGGAGGCCAGCTATGGCGGCACGCCCGACATGACCAAGGAGCAGGCTCTCGACTCGAAGGAAAAGTACGCCGAGCCTTATGACCTGCGCTACAACACCAACCGCGTGGTGAACAACACCGACGGCTCCATCGTGGGCTACAAGTACTTCAACTTCCCCGCTGAACGCTTAGCTACGAAGGACAACCTGATGCTCGTGCTGCGCCTTATCCCCGAGGGCATCGATGGCACCATCGAAGTGATGATGGATCGTCCTTGGGAATCGCAGGGCGGCAAAAAGATAGGCGAGATGGCCCTGAAGGCCGACATGCCAAAGACCGTCATGGATGCGGCAATCGGTATCAGCAAAGAGGCCCAAGAGAAGGACCTCGCCGGCCAGCATGCCATCTTCTTCCTCTTTAAGTCCGACACTAAAGAAAAGTCCCTCTGCACCCTGCTGGACTTCGTATTTACCTTTGCACCAATCAATGAATAAGCTATGAAGATAACAAAAGCCCTTATGACCATCGGAATGACAACCGCGATGATGGCAACATTCACAGCCTGCCAGCAGGCACAGTATGAGAACCCCTTGCTACAGGAGAGTAATCTCCCCTTTGGATCACCCGACTTCAGCAAGATAGAGTATAGTGACTATGAGCCAGCCTTCGAGACGGCCATGCAGCAACAGCGCGAAAATATCCAGAAGATTGTTGACTGTCCGGATTCCGCCACCTTCGAGAACACCATTCTGCCTTTTGAGGAGAGCGGAAAGCTGCTCGACCGCGTTGCTCGCGTGTTCTTTGCCATTGCCGAAGCCGACAAGACGCCTGAGATTGCCGAGATAGAGAAGAAGGTGCAGCCTAAGCTCACAGACCTTCAGAATGAGATAGCGTTCAACAAACAGCTGTTCGAGCGCATCCGTCAGGTCTACGACAAGCAGCGTGACCAGCTGAAGGGCGAAGACAAGAAACTCTTGGAAGAGACTTATAAGGAATTTGTGCGCAATGGTGCCCTGCTGTCCGACGACAAGATGGAACGCATGAAGCAGATCAACCTGCGCATCTCGGAGTTGCAGACACAATGGGGCGACATGGTGCCCGATGCCACCAACGATGCCGTTGTCTGGGTAGACAATAAAGAAGACCTGGCCGGACTCAGCGAGGCCGACATTGCCCAGTGCCAGAAAGATGCAGAGGGTAGGGGAGGAAAGGCCCCCTATGCCATCGTCATCACCAACACCACCCAGCAGCCGCTCCTTGCCAGCCTCGACAACCGTGAGCTGCGCAAGAAGGTTTTTGAAGCCAGCATCCATCGTGCCGACGGTACGGGCAAGTACAACACCTTCCCCCTGGTTAGCGAGATTGCCAAGTTGCGTGCCGAGCAGGCCGAGCTGATGGGTTATCCCAACTACGCCTCCTACTCGTTGGAGAATACTATGGCCAAGACGCCCGACAACGTCTATGCCTTCCTGAAGAACCTTATCAAAGCGTATTCGTCCAAGGCTGATGCCGAGACCAAGGCCATCGAGGACTTTGCCCGTAAGACGGAGGGGCCGGATTTCCAGTTGCAGCCCTACGACCGCTTCTACTATTCGGCCAAGATGAAGAAGGAGGTGCTTGACATCAGCGAAGACGAGGTAAAGCCCTACTTCAACATCGACAGCGTGCTCGTCAACGGTGTGTTCTATGCCGCCAACCGTGTCTATGGCCTGGAGTTCAAGGAGCGTAACGATATTCCCACCTATCATCCCGACATGCGTGCTTTCGAGGTGATTGATAAGGATGGCAAGTCCAAGGCCCTCTTCTTCTGCGACTACTTCCGTCGGCCCACCAAGCGTGGAGGTGCCTGGATGGACGGTTTCCAGAAACAGAGCCGCCAATGGAACCAGCTACCTATTATATTTAATGTGTGCAACAGCGCCAAGGCACCTGAGGGTAAGCCGTCGTTGCTGACGTGGGACGAGGTCACCACCATGTTCCATGAGTTCGGACACGCCCTGCACGGCATTCTCTCTGACTGCCAGTACAACAGTCTGAGCGGCACCAGCGTGGCCCGCGACTTCGTTGAGATGCCCTCTCAGTTCAACGAGTCGTTTGCTACCATCCCTGAAGTGTTCGATAACTACGCCCGCCACTATGAGACGGGTGAACCCATGCCCGCCGACCTGAAGGACCGCATGCTTAAGAGCATCAACTTCCAGACGGCCTACGCCCTTGGTGAGAACCTTGCTGCCACCTGTCTCGACATGGCTTGGCACATGCTCGCCTCCAAGGACGTTCCCTCAGCCGAAAATGCAGCAGCCTTCGAGACAGAGGCACTTCAGCAGGTTGGCTTGCTGAATCCTCAGATTCCTCCCCGCTACAGCACCAGCTACTTCAACCACGTCTGGGGTGGTGGCTATGCTGCCGGCTACTACAGTTACCTGTGGACAGAGGTGCTCGCCGTCAATATTGCCGACATCTTTGCACAGCGTGGTCCCCTGAAGCCTGAAACAGGACAGGACATGCGCGACAAGATACTGAGCCGAGGCAATACTGGCGACCTCATGCAGATGTTCACCGACTTCACTGGCATGGCCCAGCCCGATGCCTCTGCCCTGCTCAAATCCAAAGGGCTGTAATCGCATTCGTAAAATGAAATAAGAACAGGAATATGAAGAACTGGTTTGATAATATCCGAATCTATCATCTGCTGATTGACAGATTCAACGGAGGGTGGCAAGTGCCGCCAAAGAGTGAGAACGTATTCTGTGGGGGCAACCTGCAGGGAGTCATCGAGAAGCTGGACTACATCCAGGGTCTCGGCTTCAATGCCGTGATGCTCTCGCCCATCTTCGCCTCGGCCAACTATCACGGCTATCACACGCTGAACTTCGACGAGGTGGACCCGCACATTGGTACGTGGGACGACTACCAGCGGCTGTTGGACACGGCCCACGCGAAGGGGATGAAGGTCATCTGCGACTTCGTGCCCAACCACTGCTGGTATGAGGCGCCGATGTTCCAGGAGTCGCTGCTCAAGAACGGCGGACACCATCGCGACTGGTTCTTCTTCGAGGGCGACGACAGCGACGCATTCGTGTCGTTCCTCGGCTTCGGCGACCTGCCGAAGTTCAACCTGACCAACCCCGAGGTGGCAGGCTTCATGATTGAGAAGGCTGAGCGGCTTGTCCGCATGGGCGTCGACGCCTTCCGCATTGACCATGCTTTGGGACAGCCGCACGCGTTCTTGAAGCAGTTCCGTGAGGCTATGCAGCGCGTCAGCAGCGACATCGTCGTCTTCGGCGAGGTGTGGGCGTTCGGCATCGGCCCGCAGTTGGCCAGTCAGCTCTACTTCAAGACCGACGCCCGGCTGCAGGAGTTCATGGCGCAGGAGACGAAACCTTTTTCTCAGGACGACCTGCAGGCCGATTACGTCGACACCATCGACGGCGTGCTCGACTTCGCCTATCGCGACATCCTGCTCGACGAGGTTCATGCCGGCCGCGGCATCAAGGGTAACGAGATGCTCCAGAAAAAGGTGGAGGAACACTTTGCCAAGTATCCCAAGGACTTCAAGCTGGTGCTGTTCCTCGACAACCACGACACCGACCGCTTCCTCTTCGACTGCCACGACGACGCAACGATCCTGCACGACGCCATCGAGTTCACGAAGTCGCTGCAGCGCCCGTTCTCGTTCCTCTACGGCACGGAGCAGCTGATGACCAACAACCCCACCATCTTTAATGCTGAACCATACGCCGACCTGCGCGTCCGCAACTGTATGAACTGGACTAAATAGCTGATAGCATGAATATGGAAAGTTACAAAGTGGGAGAAAAGCTGGACTCCTTCAACTACCAGCAAGTACAGGCCGACATTCTGGCCATTCTGGAGAAAGGCTCGAGTGTGTTGATTGACATGAATGCCTGCAACTACATTTCCAGTACGGGCTTGCGCGTGTTGCTCTATTCCAAGAAGGTGGCAGCTTCGAAAGGCCTGAAGATGTGTCTGACAGGAATCAGTCATGAGGTGAAGGATATCATGGATATCACGGGCTTTAGTAATTTCTTCGATTATGCATAGAGTCGATCTGTTTCCTACCCATGAGTATCAGGGACTGAAGCTGCGCCAGGGACGGCCCTATCCGTTTGGCGCAACGGTCGTCGGCAACATGGTGAACTTCTCGGTCTATTCCCGCTATGCCACCGACTGCACGCTGGTGCTGTTCCACAACCGCGAGGAGGAACCGTTTGTCGAAATCCCCTTCTTCAAGGAGTTCCGCTTGGGCAATGTGTTCTCGATGATCATCTTCGATTTGGACTATGAGAACATCGAGTACGGCTTCCGCATGGATGGGCCTTTCCAACCAGAGGAAGGTCATCGCTTCGATAAGTCGAAGATACTGCTCGACCCTTACGCCAAGCTCATCGTCGGGCGTGACGTGTGGGGACAGCAGCCCAATTGGGACAGCCTCTACCAGTATCGTGCCCGTGTGGTGTTCGACGACTTCGACTGGGAGGACGACTTGCCGTTGGAGACGCCTGTCAACGATCTCATCGTCTATGAGATGCACGTTCGCAATTTTACGTGTGGTGCGGCCTCCGGTGTTAGGCACCGCGGTACGTTTGCCGGCATCATCGAGAAGATACCCTATCTGAAGGAGTTAGGCGTGAACTGTGTGGAGCTGATGCCCATCCACGAGTTCGACGAGTTTGAAAACCACCGTGTCTCGCCGGTTGACGGGCGAGAGCTCTATAACCTGTGGGGCTACAGCAACGTGGGCTTCTTTGCCCCAAAGGCCGCCTACGCCGCATCAGGTAAGTTCGCCATGCAGGTGGACGAGCTGAAGAACATGGTGAAGCAGTTGCACAAGAACGGCATCGAAGTGATGCTCGACGTGGTGTTCAACCACACCGCTGAGGGCAACGAGCATGGGCCCTATATCTCCTATCGCGGCATCGACAACAAGACCTATTACATGTTGACGCCCGAGGGGTACTACTATAACTTCAGCGGCTGCGGCAATACGCTGAACTGCAACAATCCCAATGTGCGCGAAATGATTGTCGAGAGCCTGCGCTATTGGGTGACCGACTACCACATCGACGGCTTCCGCTTCGACCTGGCCGCCATCCTCGGCCGCGACCAGCAGGGCCATCCCATGTCGAACCCGCCGCTGCTCGAATCGCTCGCCCACGACCCCATACTCGGCAAGACGAAACTCATTGCCGAAGCCTGGGATGCCGGCGGACTCTATCAGGTGGGCTCGTTCCCATCGTGGGGACGCTGGGCAGAGTGGAACGGAAAGTTCCGCGACAGCATGCGCCGTTTCCTGAAGAGCGACGAAGGGGTGCTCGCCGACGTGAAGGAGCGCATCATTGGCTCGCCCGACCTCTACGCTTCGCAGGGCCGCGGCATCAAGGCCAGCGTCAATTTCATCACGGCGCACGACGGTTTCACGATGATGGACCTCGTGTCGTATAACTGCAAGCACAACGAAGCCAACGGCGAGGACAACCGCGACGGCGAGAACCACAACAACAGCTGGAACTGTGGCTGTGAGGGCCCGACCGACGACCCCGACATCAACGCCCTGCGCCACCAGCAGGTGAAGAACGCCATTACGATGCTCATGGTAAGTCAGGGTATACCGATGGTGCTCTCCGGCGACGAGATGGGCAACTCACAACAGGGTAATAACAACGCCTACTGCCAGGACAACGAAGTCGCCTGGCTCGACTGGAATAACTTAGAGACGAACGCCGACCTCTTCCGCTACTTCAAGCGCATCATCCAGTTCCGCCTTCTGCACAAAGTGCTTCGCTACGAGGAGCACTTGCAACATAGCGACTACTTAGGCCTCGGCTACCCCGACTTCTCGTGGCACGGCGTGAAGGCCTGGCACCCCGAAACCGGCCACAACAACCTCACCGTAGCCTTCATGCTCAACGGCCAATACGCCGCCACCCCCGTGGTCGGCGGTTCTCCCGACGACTTTATCTACGTCGCCATGAACATGCACTGGGAGATGCACGGCTTCGAGCTGCCCCAGCTGCCCGACGGCATGGCCTGGCACGTCTTCGCCAACACCGGCGTACCGTCGCCCGACGACATCTACGAGCCAGGCGAGGAACCCCTCATCGAGAATCAGCAGGAGGTGCTTGTCGGCCCGCGTTCCATCATCATCCTTGTGGGGAAAACATTGACCATTGACCATTGACCATTGACCATTGAAAAATGAGCAAGCTGCATTTCCAACCCATCAAGGGGAAGGCCCGCGAGATACTCAGCGCCATCCTGGAAACGCCCGAGATAGCCTCGTGCAGTATGAAAGAGACGTTGGTGCTGCAGTTGGCTTGCGAGGAAATCGTCATGAATGTGACGTCATACGCCTATCCCGAAAGTGCCGAGGGCTTTTTGGATGTGGATATCCAGAAAACCGACCGCATCACCATCCGTTTCGAAGATGGCGGTGTGCCTTTCAACCCTTTGGAGCGGAAAAAGCCAGACACCGGGCTGTCGTGGAAAGAACGCAGCATTGGTGGACTTGGCATTTTTCTTATCCGCCGTAAGATGGATGATGTACGCTATGCCTACGAGGACAATAAGAATGTATTGACTATAGAAAAGGTGATATGAAAAAGAGTCAGCTGTCACGCCGCATTACTTGGCGCGTTATCGGAATCATGTCGTTTTTCAATGTGCTGATCATTGGAGCCATACTTGTGTCTGTCTTTATTTTCTCGGTTGGAAGCAGTAGCACGCGAGGGCTGTACGTGACCGACGGAATATCCGGTAATATCGAGACCATGTTACATGTGGCGAAGACGGCGGTATTCAACAACCGCATTGATGTGGAAGCCAACATGGACAGTCCTGAGCAGATCTTCGACGCCCTGGACCAAATCCTGCAAGTCAACCACAACCTCGCTGGGTGTTTTGTCGCATTAGAGCCTGAGTATTTCAAAGATCAGGGGCGATGGTTTGAAGCATACGTATACCATTCTGACAGTACGCATATTGGACGACAGCAGATAGGCTCTGCGCAGCACGACTATTTCAATGGAGCATGGTATCAGCAAGGCTTTTCCTTAGAGCGTAACGACAACGGCTATCTGACCGACTTGTACTATGACAACACCGTCAACAGCGGTATGTTCTGCAGTTACGTTGTGCCCATCTTCAACCGTCAGGGCCGCAAAGTCGGCGTATATGGTGTTGACCTAAGTCTTGATTGGGTTAACATGGCAATCCAGGAAACGCTGAGGAGTGTCAAGAAGGAATTTTTGGTTGACACTGAAACCAGCAGTAATATTGATGATGAAATCTATTTCTCTATTCAGATTGTCGACAGCAAGGGCAACAGGATTGCTGGGTCTGACTCCCTTGACATCAGTATTCTTAAGGGTGAGCAAGAGACGGTGAATGGCGATCTTGACATGAAAAGCCTGAAGGGGACACCTTATTATATTAATACGAAGCAGTTGGGTCAAACGGGCTGGACATTGGTTGTGTTCCAGCATCGCGAATTAGTCTTCTATTGGGGGGTTGTGCTTGCCTTATTCATCGTGCTCTGCATGGGTATTGGTGCTATCATCATCTTCTTTTTCACAAGACGGAGTATCCGCCGTGCTACCAAACCGTTGGGATTCCTGTCCGAGTCGGCTCAGGAGGTGGCGAAGGGTAACTTTGACGCACCTCTGCCCACATTCAAGCACAACGACGAAGTGGCTCAGATGCGCGACTCGTTCGGCACCATGCAACAGTCGCTGAAGCAGTATGTAGAGGAGCTGAAAGAATCGACCGCTGCCAAGGCTTCAATGATGAGTGAGCTGAATGTGGCACATAACATCCAGATGTCGATGCTACCCAAGACGTTCCCCGCCTTCCCCAACCGTAAGGACATTGAACTCTATGCTTCGCTGACACCTGCCAAAGCTGTGGGCGGTGACCTCTACGACTTCTTCATCCGCGACGAGAAACTGTATTTCTGCATCGGCGACGTGTCTGGCAAAGGCGTGCCAGCCTCGTTGGTGATGGCAGTCAGCCGTACGCTTTTCCGCAATATCTCTGCCCATACAGATAAGCCGAAGCATATTGTGGAGACGATGAATGTGAACATCTGTGATGGCAACGACAATTGCATGTTCGTTACGCTGTTCGTTGGCGTGCTTGACCTGCAGACGCGGCGGCTGCACTATTGTAATGCTGGCCACGATGCGCCATACCTTCATGACGCATTGCTTACCTGCGATTCTAATCTTCCCATTGGCGTTACGCCAGACATAGAATACTCGGAGCAAGAGACGACGATAGCTCCGGACACGTTATTATTCCTTTATACCGACGGTCTGACAGAAGCCGAGAATGGCGACCGTGAGCTCTTTGGAGAGCAACGCATCTCAGACATCATCGCGACCTATAAAGGAACTTCACCCCAAGAGCTGATTGAAACGATAACCGCCGGCGTCCACCAGTTTGTCGGCGATACCGAGCAGAGCGACGATCTCACGATGTTGGCTTTTAGAATCATGGATTTTTGAATTAAATACCATAAAGGAAAATGAAAAAGATAATTTTGTTGATTGCTGCTGTACTCATGACTGGGGCAGCAAGTGCACAGACAGACAGTACAATTGTACAAAGGAAGAAAGTGGGCGTTGTACTCAGTGGAGGCGGCGCGAAGGGCATGGCGCACATCGGCGTACTGAAGGTGTTGGAAAAGGCGGGCATTCCTGTCGACATCGTGACAGGTACGTCGATAGGTAGCATCGTCGGCGGACTCTATTCCATCGGCTATAACTCCCATTCGCTCGACTCGATGGTAAGGGCACAGGACTGGACCTATGTTATTACCGACAAGGAAGACCTGCGCAAACAGAGTCTCCTCGACCGCAAGAAGGCGAACACCTATTTATTCTCCACGGGTCTGACGATTGGCAAGCACAGCGTGAATGCCGGAGGTCTCATCAAGGGCAAGAACCTGGCCGAACTGTTCCAGAAGCTCTTTGTGGGCTACACCGACTCGCTCGACTTTACGAACGACCTGAAAATTCCTTTTGCTTGTGTGGCTACCAACATCATGGATAACAGCGAGGTGGTGTTCCATAGTGGTCGGTTGCCACAAGCCATTCGAGCCTCGATGTCTATACCTGCCGCCTTCTCGCCAGTGAGAATCGGTGACATGGTATTGGTCGATGGTGGTCTGAAGAATAATTTCCCTGTTGATGTTGCTCGCGAGATGGGTGCCGATATTGTTATTGGCGTCACATTGAATGGTAAACCGAAGACAGCCGAGGACATCACGGGCACCATGAAGATAGTCGGCCAGATTATCGATGTGAACTGTGTGAATAAGTATGCAGAAAACAAGGCCCTCAGCGACCTGTGGATGAATGTGGACCCTCACGGCTATTCTACTGCCAGCTTTACGGCAGAGGCCATCGACTCGCTGATACGTTATGGCGAGGAAGAGGCCATGCGCCACTGGGACGAGATTATCGCTTTGAAGAATCGTATCGGCATCGACGACTCATTCCGTCCACTCATCTATCACCCCCTGCGTCCGAACGCCATGACAGAGCGCCAGCATGTTACCAGTTTTTCTTTTGAGAACATGACTCCGCAGGCAGAGCGATTCTTGATACAGAAGTTCCATCTGAATAAGGTTGACAGTATCGATGCCAAAATGGAGCAGGAACTTACAACGAGTATGCGTATGGACCTCTTTTACCAGACGGCTGAGTGTCAGTTAGTGCCTGAGAGTGATGGGGTGCGCGTCGTCCTCTCGGCAGGAGACCGCAAGTCTTTGCAACTCCATGCTGGTGTGCGCTATGATACGGAAGAATCTGCCGCCCTGCAGTTGGGACTCGATATTCCCCTGAAGACGGCCGTTCCCGTTGAAACCGACATTACTCTCCGTCTGGGCAAGCGCCTGATGGCCCGTGGTGAGATTACCGTTCACCCACGATCCTTTACGCGACCCACCTTCAGCTATACGTTCCGCAGAAACGACGTCGACGTCTATACCAATGGCGACCTCGACTATAACATCCGTTACAACCAGTCGCAGGCAGAATTCCTACCCATCAATTTCGACCTGCGCCATTTCAACCTGCAGATGGGTCTGCGCTGGGACTACTTCCACTACCGCAACACACTCGGATCGGAGTCGGTTAAACTGGGATCAATCGAAAACGAACATTTCTTCAGTTACCGTGCTCGTATGGTCTTCAACACTGAGGACAACTGGAACTTCCCCACACGTGGCGTCCGCTTTAATGCGGAATACGCTTATGTTACCAACAACTTCGCCAAGCTTGATGTCCGTGATGCCGACGGCAACAAGCAAGGTAAGACGATGGGTATGAGCGATGTTCGTGCCAACTGGCGCATGTCATTCTCCTTTAACGACCGATTTACCATCCAGCCCATGCTCTATGGTCGTCTGATTTTTGGCTCAGTTGTATCCGCCGGATTAAGCAATACTATTGGCGGCGAGTGGTTCGGTCACTACATCGAGCAGCAGATGCCTTTCGCCGGCATTGGCAATATGGAGTACATTGATCGTCAGTTCGTAGCAGCCCAGCTTCAGGCCCAGGAGCGAATTGGTGGCAAAAGTTACGTACTATTGCGTGTGGCTGGCGGCCAAAATGCAGGAAAGCTGAAGGAAATCTTTGACCATCGTACGATGATAGGTGTCCAGGGCGCTTTCTATTACAGTTCGTTGTTTGGTCCACTTGGCGCTACCTTAGGCTATAGCAACCATACCAAGAAAGTTTATTTCTACATCAACCTCGGATATGAATTCTAAGGATTTAACCCACCTTTGACCCCTTCAGTCAAAGGTGGGTTAATGATAATACCTTCCGAGCTGAAGGCGCAAAAGAACACCATAGACCTTGAAAGTGTTGGGATTTTCGTGTTCCATATTTCCTTTTTGATGGCTAATATCTTTCTTTTTCAAGACAAATTACGCTATTGGACAGAATTAGTGACATTTCAGACAACGAAAAAAGGATATTTTTGTCGAACTTTGCAGCCGAATAGTAAAAAAGGAACAGCATGGGGATACAAGATCTTAAACCAAGGAGCGGTTCTGACACCCTACGATTGGGTGACAGCGACGAACTTGTGGTCATGGAGAACTTCGGTTCACTGCCACAGGGCGAGTTGTCTCTTGACAACCATGGGCTTATCGTCATCTGTACTGGCGGCATGGCTCAGTTTGACTATGACGGACAGCAGATACAGCTTCGCAAGAACGACCTGTACCTATATATGGCGCATAGTGTGGTCTGCAATTTCATGTCATCGCCGGATTTTAATTGTCGGCAGATTTGGTTCTCCCGTAGCGAACTATGGAACATCAATATGTACGGTGAGGTCAGTTTGGCTGACCTGGCTTACCTCAAGCAACATCCGAAAGTGCATCTGTCTGATGAAGACGTGACCTTGCTTGATGATTATTTCCAGTTGTTATGCCGCCGCATGAGAGACCAAAAGCCCTTGTTGTATTCCGAAATCGTCCGTTCGCTTGTTAGCACGATGATGCTTGAAATGCTCTGCATGATGCGTCGCGACAAGGAACAGAAGGCTCAGTTGGACTTTCTGGAGGACAGTACATCAGGCTTCCACAGAAGACGGTTGGCAGACAAGTTTATGCGTCTGGTGGAGCAAAGCGACGGTCGCTTGCGCAGGGTGGATGACTTTGCCAATCAACTGAACATTACGCCGAAATACCTATCGACACTGCTCAAGGAGACGATGAGCCGCAGGCCGAGCGAGATGATCAAACTCTTTACGCTGAAGGCCATTGAGCGTCGTCTGCGCTTTACCGACATGACGATGCAGGAGATAGCTAACGACCTGAAATTCCCCAATGCCTCGTTCTTCGGCAAGTACGTGAAGGAACACTTAGGCATGACGCCGCTGGAGTATCGGAAGAAATACCAGAAATAGATGAAAAGGATATTCTATTAATAATTTATAAGCGATGAGAAAAACAAAGAAAAAAAG
>CADBHI010000081.1 GCA_902794405.1 uncultured Prevotellaceae bacterium | reverse complement strand
CAAGGACTTCACCGTGAAGTTCAAGAACAACGTGAACGAGGGCACCGCTACCGTGATCGTCAACGGTACTGGCAACTTCCGCAGCATCGACCTGGTGAAAACCTTCAAGATTGTGAAGAAGGCCGAGGTGACAGATCCTGAGGCTGTTGATTCTCCGGGTGAGGCTACCGCCATCAACGGTGTCAGCGGGAAAACCGCTGACCACGGACAGGCCTACGACCTTGGCGGTCGCAAGGCTAAGGCCAATCGCAAGGGCGTGGTCATCATCGATGGCAAGTTAGTGCTGAAGAAGTAATCTAAGTCACACGGAAATCACGGAAATCACGGAAAAGCCAAGGATTAATTTCTGTGATTTTCGTGATTTCTGTGTCCTTACCGCTCTCCCCTCCCTTGTAGGGGCGGGGAGTTGAGGGACATAGTGGGCACCCCGCCCCCAGCCCCGCCCCTTAGAGGGGTGGGGAGTTGAGGGACATAGTGGGCACCCCGCCCCCAGCCCCGCCCCTTTAGGGGTGGGGAGAATAAAAGGAATAATTCTCTGAATCCCATCATCGGGGGCAATGCGCACTCCTGGCGCATTGCCCCCGATTGTTTTTTTAATGTGGATGTCAAGAAAAGTATTGGAATTATTCGTGAATGTTGCGGAAATGTTGTAACTTTGCGGTCAATATCATCAATTATGGACGAAAGCAACAATACTCCACAGGAGTGGAACAAGTTTTATCTGAAGGATGTGTCGTTCGTCAACCTGATGACGAAGCGCATTTTCAACGTGCTCATCGTGGCCAATCCCTACGACGCCTTTATGCTCGAGGACGACGGCCGTGTGGATGAGAAAATCTTCGACGAATACATGGAGTTAGGCATGCGCTACCCGCCAACGTTCACCCAGGTGTCTACAACCGAGGAGGCGAGTAAGGTGCTGGAAACCACCGACATCGACCTGGTCATCTGTATGCCGGGTAATGCCGACAACGACGCCTTCACCGTGGCCCGCGACGTGAAGCACATGGCGCCATACGTACCGTGTGTGGTACTGACGCCCTTCTCCCACGGCATCACAAAGCGCATCGAGAACGAGGACATGTCCATCTTCGACTTCGTGTTCTGCTGGTTAGGCAACACCAACCTCATCCTGAGCATCATCAAGCTCATTGAGGACCACATGAACATCGATCACGACATCAAGGAGGCTGGCGTGCAGATGATACTGCTGGTAGAGGACAACATACGCTTCTACTCCTCGGTGCTTCCCAACCTGTATAGCTATATCCTGGCGCAGTCGAAGAACTTTTCGACCGAGGCCCTGAATCCCCATGCTGCCGCACAGCGCAAGCGCGGACGTCCCAAGGTGGTTCTGGCCACCACCTACGAGGAGGCCATCCACTGGTACGAGATGTATCCCGACAATGTGTTAGGTGTCATCAGCGATACGCGCTTCCCCATGCAGGGCGTGAACGGTCGTCTGGCACATGTCGAAGAGGGTGACCCCGAAGCCGGCCTGAAACTGCTGCGCGAAATCCGAAAGCGCAACGAATATGTGCCGCTCATCTTGCAGAGCTCGGAGATTATCAATAAGGAAAAGGCAGAACGGGAGGGTTTCCACTTCGTCGACAAGAACTCGAAGAAGATGAACGTTGACCTACGCCAGCTGATTGAAGAGCACATGGGCTTCGGCGACTTCATCTTCCGCGACCCAAAGACGAAGGCAGAGGTGGCGCGCATCCGTTCGCTGAAGGAACTGCAGGACAACATCTTCAAGATTCCCGCCGAGTCGTTCCAGTATCACGTGTCACGCAACAACATGAGCCGCTGGCTCTGCGCCCGTGCCATCTTCCCCGTGTCGGCCTTCCTGAAGCAGGTAACGTGGCATAAGCTACAGGATATCGACCTGCATCGCCAGATTATCTTCGACGCCATCGTGCAGTATCGTCACATGAAGAACATCGGCGTGGTGGCTGTATTCGACCGTCTGAAGTTCGACCGCTATGCCCACTTCGCCCGCATCGGCGAGGGATCCTTAGGCGGCAAGGGCCGCGGTCTGGCCTTCCTCGACCGCATCATCAAGCGCCACCCCGAGCTGAACCAGTACGAAGGGGCACAGGTGACGATACCCAAGACGGTGGTACTCTGTACCGACTTCTTCGATGAGTTCATGGAGAAGAACAACCTCTACCCTATCGCCCTGAGCGATATTCCCGACGAGGAAATCCTGCAGCACTTCCTACGGGCCCAGCTGCCCGACTCGCTGATAGCCGACTTCTTCACGTTCTTCGATGCCGTGAAGTCGCCCATCGCCGTGCGCTCCAGTTCGCTCCTCGAAGACAGCCATTACCAGCCCTTCGCCGGCATCTACTCTACGTATATGATTCCCTATCTCGAAGACAAGTACGAGATGCTGCGCATGCTGGCCTGTGCCATCAAGGGCGTCTATGCCTCTGTGTATTACCGCGACTCCAAGGCCTATATGATAGCTACGCAGAACGTGATCGACCAGGAGAAGATGGCCGTCATCCTGCAGGAGGTCGTTGGCCGACAGTACGGCAACTATTACTATCCTACGTTCTCGGGCGTGCTCCGTTCACTGAACTACTATCCCATTGGTGACGAGACTGCCGAGGAAGGCATTGCCTCGCTGGCTCTCGGACTGGGCAAGTATATCGTTGACGGGGGCCAGACCCTGCGCGTGAGTCCCTATCATCCCACGCAGGTGCTCCAGACCTCAGAGATGGAAACAGCCCTGCGCGACACGCAGACCCGCTTTTATGCATTGGACATGTCGCATATAGGTGGCGACTTCAAGGTTGATGACGGTTTCAATATCACAAAGCTCCGCGTGAAGCAGGCCGACCAGGACGGTTCGCTCACCCATATTGCCTCGACCTTTGACCCCATAGACCAGGTCATTCGCGATGGCATCTATGAGGGCGGCCGCAAGATTATCTCTTTCTGCGGTGTGCTCCAGCAGGGCGTGTTCCCCTTGCCGGAGTTGTTGCAGATGGTACAGAAATTCGGCTCCGAGGAAATGCGCCGACCCGTCGAGATTGAGCTGGCCTGTAACCTGAACGATGACAAGACGGGAACGCTGTACCTCTTACAGATACGTCCCATCGTCGACTCCAAGGAGGTGCTTGACGAGGATTTGCATAAAATACCCGATGAGGATTGTCTGCTCCGTTCCGACAACTCATTAGGACACGGCATCTCCGAAGACGTCTATGACGTGGTCTACGTTAAGACCGGAGACGACTTTACGGCAGCCAACAACCCCACCATTGCCTCGCACATCGAGAGAATCAACCAGCATTTTCTCGACGAAGGTGCTTCCTACGTCTTGGTGGGACCCGGCCGATGGGGCTCCAGCGACTACTGGTTAGGCATCCCCGTGAAATGGCCCCACATCTCGGCTGCCCGTGTCATTGTGGAGTCAGGCCTGAAGAACTACCACGTAGACCCTTCGCAGGGTACGCACTTCTTCCAGAACCTGACCTCGTTCGGCGTTGGCTACTTCACCATTAACACCTTCACAGGGGACGGTATTTTCCAACAGGACATCCTCGATGCCATGCCTGCCGTTGAGGAGACAGAATATGTACGCCATGTGCGTTTCGAGAAACCCCTGAAGATTATGATGGACGGCAAGAAGCAGACCGGCGTGGTCTTATTGCCCAAAGATACCGAATAAAAAAACGTGTGGAATCAGCAGAAAAACAGCAAAATGTTTTGTTTTCTGCTGATTTTCCCTTACCTTTGCGCCCATTATGAAAATATTCACCAGCACTCAGATTCACGAGCTTGACAATTATACCATCGAGCATGAACCTATCAAGTCGATTGATTTGATGGAACGTGCTGCGCGGGTACTGACACGTGCCATTAGCGAAGAATGGCCTGACAATGTTCCCGTCGTGGTATTCGCTGGTCCGGGAAACAACGGCGGCGATGCCTTGGCTGTTGCTCGCCTGCTGACGGAGCAAGGCTATCAGGTACAGACATTCCTGTTTAACATCAATGGCCACCTCTCTGCCGACTGTACTGAGAACAAACGGCGGCTCATGGAGACGAAACGGGCCAAGAACCAGTTCATAGAGGTGACGCAAGAGTTCGACCCGCCCCATCTGGAACGGGGAATGCTGGTCGTCGACGGTCTGTTCGGCTCAGGACTCAACAAGCCGCTGGCAGGTGGCTTTGCCTCGCTGGTAAAGTATATCAATGCCTCGCAGGCCGACGTGGTGAGCATTGACATGCCTTCAGGTCTGATGACCGAAGACAACACCTATAATGTACGTGCCAATATTATTCGTGCCACGCTGACGCTGACCCTCGGCCAGAAGAAGCTCTCGATGCAGTTTGCCGAGAATCAGATATTCATTGGCCGGCTCCGTGTGTTAGACATCGGCCTAAGTGCTGAGGGCATAGCCAAGATAGATGCCCAATATACCATGTTTGAGGAGGCTGATGCACGTCAGCTTCTGAAGCCCCGTGACCCCTTTGCACATAAGGGCTCGATGGGTAATGCGCTCGTTATAGCCGGCAGCTACGGTATGGCGGGTGCCGCCATCCTGGCTACTGAGGCCTGCCTGCGCTCTGGTGCCGGCAAGGTAACCTGTCATACACCGCGCAAGAATGTGGCTATACTCCAGACCGCTGTTCCCGAGGCTGTGCTTCAGATTGACCATGAGGAAACCACTTTCGGCGAGACTGTCGATACAGAGGACTTCCAGTCTGTAGCCATTGGTCCGGGCTTAGGCACCAGCGAGCAGACAGCCATTACCGTGATATCCCAGATCAGACGCACTATGTGTCCACTCGTTTGCGATGCTGATGCCATCAACATCCTGGCCAGCCACAGAACGTGGATCTCACAGTTGCCGAAAGAAATCATCCTGACGCCACATCCGAAAGAGTTCGACAGGCTGGAAGGGCATTCTGCCGACAGCTATGAACGGTTGTCGAAAGCCCGTGACCTGTCGCAGCGTCTTGGAGCCTATATCATCCTGAAAGGTCATCACTCTGCCTTGTGCTGCCCCGACGGACATATCGTGTTCAACACAACAGGCAATGCCGGTATGGCCACTGCCGGCAGCGGCGATGTGCTGACAGGAATACTGACCGGACTGTTAGCCAGAGGCTACAGCCAACTCGATGCCTGCAAATTAGGTATGTATCTGCACGGACTGGCGGGCGACATTGCTGCCACTGTCGTGGGTGAGGAGAGCCTCATAGCTCGCGACATTGTAAGAAGCTTGCCGAAGGCATTCCTGAGATTGAGAAAATGAGAGATTGAGAAAAAGAGAAATGATATGAAGACATTGAATTGCAAAAGGAAAATGGGTCTTGTCGCCCTCTTATTTGCTTTTTTCCACATTTCCACACTACAGGCTCAGACGGTGACGGGCCAGTATGTTCCTGGAGCCATGATCGACGGTGCTGTCTACTTCCTGCCCAAGACGGCTGTCCGCATTGCGGTACTCGTTGAGAAGTCGACCTATACCCCTGGCGACTTTGCCCCCTACGCAGAACGGTATCTCCGCCTGAACAACGTCAGTCCGGAGCCATCAGTCAGCTACCGCGTGCTGTCGCTGAAGCAGTCGGCCTTAGGTGTCAGGGACACCACTAAGGCCTACAACGTCCGCTTCAGCCCCAAGACATCAGCCATCAACGTAGCGACGGCCGAGGACGGTGTGCTGTTGGCTATTAATGCCACTGGCACTCGGCAGGTTGAACCCCAGCCGTTCCGACCCGCCGCAAAGCCCATCGCTGTCAATCCCCGCCAGTTTATGAACGAGGAAATATTAGCCGCCGGCAGTACGTCGAAGATGGCCCAGCTCACAGCTCAGGAAATCTACGACCTCCGCGACAGCCGCAGCCAGCTCATCAAGGGGCAGGCCGACTTTATGCCGCAGGACGGTGAGCAGATGAAACTGATGCTTCGCCAGTTGGAAATGCAAGACCAGGCCCTCACGAGCCTCTTTGCTGGTACGACTGTCCGCGATACCATTGAGACCATCTTCATTGTCGCCCCCGACAAGGAGGTGCAGGCGCAGACGCTTTTCCGTTTCTCGAAGCATTTTGGAATCGTTGATGCCGACGATGTCAGCGGCACACCTTATTATATAGGTATACAAAACCTGAGCCAGCTGCCTGCTACCGACATGGAGATGGCTGCCAAGAAGCACAAGGCCATCAACGGTCTTTACTACAACGTCCCCGGCAAGTTGCGCTCCACTATTTACTGCGGCAACGACGTGGTCAGCAAGGAGGAATTCCCTGCCGGACAGTTCGGCAATATTGAACTGCTGACTGGCGACCTGTTCAACAAGCATTATGGCACCCGGTTGTGGGTGAACCCGCTGACGGGCGGCATCGACAAGCTGGAGGCTGAGCAGCCCAAGTAAGCTTCTTGCTTAGTTGAACTGCAAGTCGTGTCCACGATAGAACTGGATAAGTGCCTGCTGGTAGAGCAGTTCGTAACGTGCCTGTACGAGGTCGGACTCCGACTTCAGGTAGTTGTTCTTCGATTCGTTGAACTCCGTCATGTTGGCTTTTCCGTTCTCATACTTCGCCTGCATCAGGTTGAAAGCATCCTTTGAGCTCTGCATGGCCACCGTGCTGCTCTCATACTTGGCCCGAGCAGCAACAGCGTTCTGGCACACCTGCTGGATTTCCTTATAGAGCGTCTTCTTCACATTGTCGAGCTGCAGCTGCTGGTTCTGTTGCTCAATTTTGGCGTTGCGGATGCTGTTGCGCGTCTGGAAACGGTTGAAGATGGGCACGTTCAGATTCAGGCCGATATATTGCGAGAAGTTGTTCTTCACCTGGGTACCGAAAGGATCTGACGAGAACTTGCTGGTGGTGTAGTAGTTGCTACCCATGCCGCCACTAAGGCTGAGTGTCGGCATATAGCCGGCACGAGCAATCGCGATGTTGTGGTCGGTGGCTTTCAGACGAAGCTGCTGAGCCGCCACCTCAGGCTTCAGGCCAAGGGCCTCGGCATAAATGGCGTCGGCAGAAGGTATCTGAGCCCTATAGACCTCATTGGCCTCATCAATCATCGGTCTCTCAACAGCAAAGCCATCGGCGGTGGGCAGTTCGAGGAGCTGCGAGAGCGTCAGCAGCGAAAGACTGAGAGTGTTCTCGGCCTGCGTAACGGTGAGCTGGCTGTTGGCAAGCGTCGCTTTCTGCTGGGAGAGCTGCGAGCCGCTGGCCTTTCCGTTGTTGACGAGGGCCTGGATGCGAACCACCTGCATGGAGTCGATGCTGACCTGGCGGTGAGCAACGTCGGCAATCTCCATGTTATAGAGAATCTGTACGTAAGCCTGTGCCACCTGCATGCGGATGTCGTTCTTTGCTTTTTCCAGGTCGGCGGTAGCGGCTTCAAGGTTCAGCTGGTTCATCTTGATTTGATTGGGGATCTGGAAACCCGTGAACAAGGGAACACTGGTGCCGATGCTGAAGCTCGTAGAACTGGTGTTGGTGTTTGAGTAGGTGTTGTCGGCTGTCAGACCGCGACCGAACGAGAAATTCTGGCTTACACTACCGCTCAGGTCGGGCAGACGCGAGTTCTTCGCTGTGGAGAGCTGAATCTCCTGCTGACGACACTGGTTCTCCCGCTGCTTGATGCTGATGCTGCTTGACACAGCGTAGTCGCAGCATTCGCGGAGACTCCATTGACGGGGCTGGGCATTGAGGCTCATGGGGTTCATGAGGCCAAGGAGGCCTATAAGACCTATGAGGCCTCTGGAGCTTATAAGATGATTTCTTCTCATGGTTTACTTGTTTTCATTATCGTCAGTAATAATCTCCGGGCCGCGTACCTTGTCCTTGGTGCTGATGCCCTTCTTTATCTCGATGTTCACACCATCGGAGAGACCTGTGGTGACCTCAGTACGCTTGTACTCTTTCTTGTCGACAGAATCTGTCAGCACGTAGACGAAGGTGGTGTCGCCGCTAAACTCAATGGCACTTTCAGGAACGGTAAGGATGTTGTCGGCATGGGCCAGCACAATCTCGGCATTGGCGCTATAGCCGCTGCGAATCTTTCCTCCATCCGTCAGCTTTACAGCGGCCTTGATTTCAAACTGGTTGGCACCATTGCTCTCGGTTGCCTTGGGTGAGATATACTCCAGGGCGGCATTGAAAGAGATGTCCTGAAGCGCACCGATAGTAATCTTCAATGGCATGCCGATGACAAGCCGGCCTACCTCAGTCTCGTCGATATTGCCACGGAAAATCAGGTCGTTCATGTTGGCCACCGTAGCGATGGTAGTACCATCATTAAAGGTATTGGAGAGAATCACGGAGTTACCCACCTTCACAGGGATATCGAGAATGACGCCACTAATGGTAGAGCGAATCAACGTTGAGCTGGCCTTAGCGTTTGACTTGGAAACACCATCGCGCACAACCTCAAGCGCATCTTCGGCAGCGAGTTTCTCCTGTTTAGCCTGGTTCAATGTCAGCTTGGACTTATCAAACTCATCAGCTGACACCAGCTTCTGGTTGAAGAGGTTCTCCTCACGCTCGAAATCGGTCTGCGCCTGCTTCAGGTTGATCTCTGCCAGACGTACACGCATCTCAGCAGAACTCAGTTGACTCATATCGGGAATCACCTTGACCTTGGCAATCACATCGCCAGTATTCACGTAATCGCCTGGCTCCTTGTAGAGTTCAGAGATGATACCAGAGATCTGCGGCTTGACGTTGACCTCGTTGCGAGGCTCAATCTTACCTGTGATAATGGTCGTCTTCTGGATACTGTCGAGTTTTGGGGTGAACTCGTTGTAGACGATCTCCTTGGGTTGGCTCTTCTGCCACAGGAACACGAAAGTTCCGATGAAAATCAGCGCAATAATTGCTGCGATAATCAGTTTGCTGTACTTTTTCATATCATTATTCTTATCTAATTACCATTGTGAATTATGAATTGTGCATTGTGAATTATGAATTGTGCATTGTGAATTATGAATTGATTACTCATCACGCATGGCATCCACTGGTTTGATGGACATGGCTCGTGCGGCCGGGGCCAATCCCGCCAGGACACCAACGATACTGACGGCGAAGGCGGCAACAATAGCAGTCCAGAAGCCTACCTGGAAGTGAGCCGCAAGAATGCCGTCCTCGGTGTTCGCCAACTCCAGCATCTGGAGGATCATGACGGCAAAGAGGATGCCGCTCATACCAGCCACCAAGGTGAGAACTATTGACTCGCTGATAATCTGCGATAGTATCATCTTGGGCGTGGCGCCGATAGCACGGCGGATGCCAATCTCAGTAGTACGCTCACGAACGGTCACCATCATGATGTTCGACACGCCGATGGCGCCAGCCAAAAGGGTGCCAAGACCGACAAGCCAGATGAGGAAGTTAACGCCTCGGAACAGGTTGTCCAAGAGTTGGAAGAGCACTTCGGTATTGAAGACCATCGCCCCCTGCTCGTCTGTCGGATCAATCGTGTGGGCACGGGCTATCGTCTCACGGATACGGTCGGTAAGTTTCGACATGACAACTCCCTTGCGGCCAGTAACGGCAATCATGTCGACAGCGTTGCCGCGGCTGTAGGCCTGCTGCATGAAAGTCAAGGGCAGGGTGACGCCCGTTCCTGTCTCGCCGCTAAAGCTGATGCCTTCACTCATATTGTAGTCTACACCAACAATCTGGTAATAGATGTTGTCAATGCGGATGCGCTTGCCGCAGGGGTCACCGCCGCCAGGGAACAGTTCCTTGTAGGTCTTCTTCTGAATGACGCATACCTTGCGGTGGTCACGGATATCGGCCTCATCGATGTATCGGCCGTAGTACATTTTCGGCTCGTTGACACGGCGGAAGTCGGGCATGGCACCTGACACGCCGATGGTGGCCTTGCGATCGCCGTAGTAGGCGATGCCACCATTGCTAAAGAGCATGGGTGTGACGACATCAAGCTCTGGAACGTTCTGGCGCAGTCGGTCAACGTCCTTATACTCCATAGTCCACATCCTGCCCTTGCGGAAGCCTTTGTAGGCCTTGCTGGTGGGCTGTGCCCAGACCATGGCGCTGTTGGTAGCGAAGCCAGCAAAGTTCTGCTCAAGCAGTTCCTTCAGTCCGGCACCACCTCCCATGAGGCCGACGAGCATGAAGACACCCCAGAATACGCCGAAGCCTGTCAGGAACGAACGGCTTTTATTCCGTGTGAGTGTATCGAGTACCTCGCGGTAGCTATCTAGGTCGAAGCCCACCCCAACCCCTCCCCAAGGGAGGGGCTTTCGGTTTCCCTTGCTGATATTATCTTGATTTCTTTTCATCTTCTTTATGTATTTAAACATCCCTCCCTTCGGGAGGGCTTGGGTGGGCTTTAGTCTGCTCTTAATGCTTCAATCGGCCTAATACGACTCGCCTTGAAGGCTGGAATCAGCCCAGCTATCGTTCCTGCGATAATCATCACCATCGTGGCTTCGATGCAGACATCCAGTCCGACGGTGGGGTCAAGGAACATGGTGGCCTTGAACAGACCCGTGTCAATAGTGTCGTGGCCCAGCGTGGCATCCATGTACTCGTTGGCTGCTATGCCAAGCACCATGCCGATATAGCCGAAGAACGTTGTGATGATCACACTCTCGACGATAATCAGCTTCAGCACGTTCCAGGGCTTAGCGCCAATAGCTTTGCGGATGCCGAACTCATGGGTACGCTCTTTGACGGTGATGAGCATGATATTGCTCACGCCGACGATGCCGCTGAGGAGCGTGAAAAGGCCGATAATCCACAGGGCAGTACGGATGATGCCGATACCCTGCTCCATCTGCAGGTTCTGGGTAAAGCGGTTCCACAGCCAGACGGCATCTTCATCGTCGGGATGTGCCTGATGCTCTGCATTGATGCGGCGACGATAATTCTTCTCGAAGGCGGTGTTGGCTTCCTCAGTCGCCAGGCCGTGGAAGGTGAACTCGATGCGTCCGATGTCGTCGGTCTTCGCGCCGTAGATTCTCTTGATGGCCGTGTAGCTGCCAAAGGCGTCGGCACGTCCATTCTCCTGCTCTTTGTAGATACCAACAATCTTAAAGGCGAAGTTACCCACATTCACAAAGTCGCCAACACGGCAGTTCAACTCCTTTGCCTGCTTGTTGCCCACTACGAGCACCTTGCGGCTCTCCTTAATGTCGATGTCGTTGATGTAGCGTCCGTGGAGTATCTCCACCTTGTCAATCTTCGTGTGGTTGGGATAAATGCCGCTAATGGTGGTGCTGATGTATTGCTGTCCGAGGCTGATGGTCGCGCTGGTATTGTACTGTGCGCCCACCTCGTCGACGTTTTCCTTGAACTCAGTAGCCGTAATCTCCATGTCGCGGTCGTGGAGGCGGACGCTGCGCCCTTCCTTCAGGCCCTGGTACGCCTTCGACGTCCAACCGCCGAACACCACCATCGAACTGCTGAGGAACCTGTCACTCTGTTTCAGGTTGGCATTGATCAGTCCGTTGCCGGCACCCAGCAGCACGATAAGCATGAAGATGCCCCACGCCACAGCAAATCCCGTCAGCGTTGTGCGCAGCTTGTTGCGCCGGGCCGTCTGCCATATCTCATTCAATAACTCCATCCTTGATACGTATTACACGGTTAGTCTGCTCGGCTACCGTTGGGTCGTGGGTAACGATAATCTGAGTGATGTGCTCGTCGCGGTTCAGGTCTTTCAGCAACTGCATGACCTCCACGCTCGTCTTTGAGTCGAGGGCACCCGTCGGCTCGTCGGCCAGGATGATCTTCGGCTTCGTGATGAGCGCTCTGGCAATGGCTACGCGCTGCCGTTGGCCGCCACTAAGCTCGTTAGGGTAATGAGTGGCCCAGTCCTTCAGGCCGAGGTGGTCGAGGTACTCCATAGCCAGGGCGTGGCGCTTCCTTCGGCTCACGCCCTGGTAAAATAATGGCAACTCAACGTTTTCCACGGCATTCTTAAACGAGATGAGATTAAACGACTGGAAGATAAAACCTATCATGTGGTTGCGGTACTCGGCAGCCCGCGTCTCCGACAGGTTCCAGATGCGCACACCAGCCAATTCGTACAGGCCCGAGTCGTAATTGTCGAGGATGCCGAGAATATTGAGCAGCGTCGACTTGCCCGAACCTGATGCTCCCATGATGCTGACAAACTCGCCCTCGTCGATGTCGAGGTTGATGCCTTTCAGCACGTGGAGCGGCTGTGCGCCATAGTAGGTCTTGTTGACGTCTTGAAGATGAATCATCTTTTATTTACGATTTACAGATTTTCGATTTACGATTTATTAGTTCATTTGTCCTTTAGACGCGACTTTTCACACTATTGTTGCATGTCGTACGCAACTTTAACATCTTCTAACGTGATGCCGAGCAACTTCATCTGTCGGAACAGCTCTGGCAGTCGTTCTTTCATGAACTCCTTCTTGCGTTCCTTCAGTATCTGCTTCTTGGCACCAGGCGTGACAAAGTAGCCCAGGCCACGCTTATTATAAATAATGTTCGCGCGAGCCAGCTCGTCGTAAGCCTTGACGGCCGTATTGGTGTTCACCTCAAGCAGCACGCTGTACTCACGGACCGACGGAATGCGGTCGTCATCCTGATACTTGCCTGCAAGTATCTCGTCGCAGAGGCGGTCGGCCATCTGCACATATATTGCTTTATCGTTTGAGAATGTCATAATTTGTCCACTTATTGGTTATTAACTGAAAACCTTTGAAGATATAGAACGATGCCCGATAGTTGATGACAGAGAGGATGAGCAGTAGGATGCAAAGCACAACGCCTAAAGTAGTGAGTCCGCTCATGAAGATTGGCATACCGAAATAAGTCAAAACATAGTTGACCAAAGCCACGACTCCTAACGTCACCACGCTCGTAGCAACGAAGGCATACTTGCGCAACAGCGTGCCTCCAAGCGTATAGATAGAATGTGCCCAGACAGCCACCACCACATTGTAGATCAAAGTTGACCATTCGTGTTCCCAGGTCCAGTAAATGCCGCTGCTCCACACCGTGATGAGACGAGGAATCAGCTTCGAGAGCAGCCACGGTAAGGACGACGACCAATTGTAATAGGTTTTCTCGATACCGTTGTACATAGCCACTTGACCGACAGTTTCCTGCCCCCACATCAGATGCTCGCCCCAAAGCCAAGCCATGCGGAGGGCATCGCCCACGACGTAGGCCAGGAACATGCACAGCACGCAGATGACGGTCGTATAGAGCACCAGGGCGAGGTACTTCTCGAGGTTCGACGACGGCAGCATCAGGAACGTCTCTCGCTTAGGCTTGTCGTTGATGCTTGAGACAACGGAGCAAACCATGATAACTGCTACCAGAGTCATCAATGCGGAACCAATGTCGGCAAAATCCCAAAGCATCTCGACAGGTTTAGGATGACCATTCATGCCGTTTAAGCCAACGATGAACATCTCACCCATGAATACCATCAGGGCAGCGCCTATCGTCCACGCCAGTAATTTGCGGAAGTTGGTGGCCAGCACCCAGCGCATGGTCTGGCCGAATCTATTGAAATTGAAACTATTCATAACAACTAAATATTTACAAATTTACCAATTACCTGAGTTCTGCAGAAGAGCTTGTAAGACAGCCAGAAGTTCACCATCGTCAGGCCGATACGAACGAGGTATCCGATTGTATAATGACCGCGAACTAATGTATTGTCTGCGTTCCCAAAATTGTAAGACGCCCACATCAACAACTCGACGAATATGATAAGAGCAATGGTCGTGAATATCGCGTTAAACTTGTGCGAGCGGAAGAACGTGGCGCCAAGTGCATAGACAGAGTGAACCCAGAGACCAATCATATATGGCCTAAGACTTCCTTCCCATGACAATTCATTGACAATATCAGTCCTCCAAATTACCATGTGCTTATCATAAAGGAAATTCGTTGTCACAAACGTCGTGTAGTCGCGGCCCAACAGAAAGTTCACTATATACTGAATCAGGTCGGCAGCAAAGAAGGCCAGCAAGACGATTGGCACTAAGAGAATCCATGTGGAATAGCGCATCAGGTACTTTTCCAGGTTCGAGGCCGGCAGCGATCAAGGAAGGACCTACGACGATGTTGATGATGAACAAATACAACGCCACAAAGAAGCACGGAGAATAATGATCCGAAACATACTCTTTTCCATCAAACCTCACGGTGCCATTTCCTTCTATTGTAAAGAACAGGAATACCAGCGTCAGCACCGTCAGCATCTGCAGGAAGGTCCTCACGTAGTACTTCCAGTCGTTGGTCAGCGACCAGCGGGCTAACTTTCCGAAACGGTTGAAACTAAACTGTATCATAATCTGTTTTCGTTGACGGCGTTGAACAATAGTTCGAGATTAATCTGCGTCTCTGCGCTACCCTCCTTACGAGGTGCGATCACGGCATTGCCCTGAAGCGACGGCTCAGCATAGAGCACATCGTCCATCTCATCGGGCGTGCGATACTCGAAAGTGTACTTTTCTGTTATCTCGCTTACAGGCGCATCCAACAGCAACTTCTGCTGTGAGAGTATCAGGATGTGGTCTAACAGCGACTCCACATCGTGTACCTGATGGGTGGAAATGATGAGCGTACGCTCTTCAGACATGTATTGGGCCACCACCTTGCGGAACTGCGATTTCGAAGGAATGTCCAATCCGTTCGTCGGCTCGTCCATCAGCAGCAGCTTGGTGTTGGCGGCGAGGGCGAACGACATGAAGACCTTCTTCTTCTGACCCATCGAGAGGGCGTTCAGCTTGATGTCCATCGTCAGTTCGAAATCCTTCAGGCAGGCCTCCAACACCTCGCGGCTGAAGCGCGGATAGAACGACTCATTAATCTTCAAATACTGCTCCAACGACATCGACGGCAGGTCGAACTCCTCAGGAACGATGAAAATCTCACTCAGCGTCTCCGGCTGCCGCTTGCATGTTTCGACTGAGTCGAAACTTACGGAACCGGACTTTGGCCGCAGCAAACCCGCAATCAGGTAGAGCAGGGTTGACTTGCCCGTACCGTTCTTTCCTAACAAACCGTAGATGTTGTTCTCTTCCAGCTTAAGGCTGAAATTGTCGAATACCAGGTCTTTCTGACCTGCGTACTTGAAACTGATGTTGTTTACTTCTATCATAATTAATGGTGTTTTGGTGTACTACTTGGCTATTACACTGCAAAAGTAGTACATTTACCCGTACCAACCAAATATTTCAGGCAAAAAATTAAGGCGGATATGTTTTTTTAACATTTCCACCTTAATTATATATAAAGAGGCCAGTATCAGAAGTTCACGCCAACGTTAGCGAAGAAGCAACCCGTGTGGGCTGTATTGAAATCGTCGCGGCTCACGTTTGTCAGGCCGATGTCGTAGCCCAGTTCTGCATAGAGATGGTCGAACTGCAGGCCACAGCCAATGCGCACGCCACCGTCGAAGCGCTTGAAGGCATCGTCCGAGAACGAGCTCTGAGTCTGTCGCTGATCCTTTTCCTTGATCTTACCACCAACGCCTGCCGCACAGTAAACGCCGGCAAAGGGCTGGATGCTCGTCAGGCGGTCGAAGTTATGCTGATACTTGATTAGAAAGGGCACTTCCAGGTAGTTCAAGCCGTAGGAGTAAGAGCCATTGAGGCCGCCCTTGCCACCTTTCTCTATATACGAGAGTCCCGTCTCCAAGTAGAGAGGTGTAGCGGGAGCTAACTGAACGCCAGCAGCCACGCCGATGTTAAGGCCAGCCTTGGGTGAGTCGCCATCCAGGTAGCGGTCATCGGCATTAACGGTAGCCACGCCAAAGCCCACACGTAGTCCGAAGTAGCCGCCAATGGCAGAATGGTGACGTGGAACATCGGCATAGTAGCTGGAGCGATAAGGAGTAACTGGGCGACTGTAGGGACGCCTCACATATTGTGCCATTGAGGGCACGGCCGTCAGCACGGCCAGCATCGAAATCATAATCATTCTTTTCATCGTCGTACACGTTTTAATTGGTTTGACGGTGCAAAGATAGCAAAACCGCTTCCGTCCACCAAGTCCGCATCCCTACCGTTGCCACCCCGTTTCCCTAAACTTCAGGGGATAATCCCTACTCAGCCCATTGCCAGATTGTAACTTTCTGACGCAAGAATTAAAAATGACAAGATATTTCGCAATAGTCAAAAGACTCCCAAAATGACCCAAAAAGGCCCCAAAAACGGCATTTTGAGTTTACTCCGGGCAAACTCGGAGTTAAGTCGGAGTAAACGCGGAGTTTGCCCGGACTAAACTCGGAGTTTGCCCGGAGCAAAATTCCAGCTTATTTGGATATGTTTGTGTTTGTAAAGAAACTTCGCAAACAGAAAGTCAAGATTAAGACGAGACTTGAAACTTTTTGCGGAGAAAATAAGGGCGTTTACTAAAAATGTTGTACCTTTGCACACGGAAACAAAAACAGCCAATAATATGAAAGAATTAGCATTAAAGTACGGATGTAATCCTAACCAGAAACCTTCGCGCATCTTCATGACCGAAGGAGAG
This sequence comes from uncultured Prevotellaceae bacterium, assembly GCA_902794405.1. Classification (GTDB taxonomy): domain Bacteria; phylum Bacteroidota; class Bacteroidia; order Bacteroidales; family Bacteroidaceae; genus Prevotella. The sequence continues at coordinate 9,168 of CADBHI010000081.1, read as the reverse complement.
TTGCCCATCGAAGTGATTAACGGCCGCCCAGGCTATATCAATTTCCTCGACGCATTTAACGCCTGGCAGTTGGTGAGCGAGCTGAAGGCCGCCACAGGTCTGCCTGCCGCTGCTTCGTTCAAGCACGTGAGTCCTGCTGGTGCCGCCGTTGGTCTGCCGCTGACTGACACGCTGAAGAAAATCTACTTCGTCGACGACATCAAAGGACTTGACGAGAGTGCGATTGCCTGTGCCTACGCTCGTGCCCGTGGTGCCGACCGCATGTCGTCGTATGGCGACTTCGTGGCCCTGAGCGACACCTGCGACGCCACAACGGCCCTGCTGCTGAAGCGCGAGGTGAGCGACGGCGTGATTGCTCCTGACTACACCCCCGAGGCCATCGAGATCCTGAAGGACAAGCGCAAGGGCACGTACAACGTCATCAAGATTGACCCCACTTACAAGCCCGAGCCCATCGAGCGCAAACAGGTGTTCGGCATTACCTTCGAGCAGGGTCGCAACGAGATTAAACTCGACGATCCCGCCCTGTTCGAGAACATTCCCACGCAGAACAAGACCTTTACAGCCGAGGCCAAGCGCGACCTGATTATCGCCCTCATCACGCTGAAGTACACGCAGTCGAATTCTGTGTGCTACGTGAAGGACGGACAAGCCATTGGTATCGGCGCAGGACAGCAGAGCCGCATCCATTGTACCCGTCTGGCAGGCAACAAGGCCGACATCTGGTGGCTGCGCCAGCATCCGAAGGTGATGGGCCTACCCTTCAAGGAGGGCATCCGCCGTGCCGACCGCGACAACACCATCGACGTCTACATTTCGGAGGACGAGCACGACGACGTGCTGCGCGACGGAGCCTGGCAGCAGTTCTTCACAGAGCAGCCCGAGGTGCTGACCTTGGAGGAAAAGAAGGCGTGGATTGCCCAGAACACGAAGGTGGCCCTTGGTTCGGATGCCTTCTTCCCCTTCGGCGACAATATTGAGCGTGCCCATAAGAGCGGCGTGGAGTTCATAGCCCAGGCAGGTGGCTCGGTTCGCGACGACCATGTGATTATGACTTGCGACAAGTACGGCATCGCTATGGCGTTTACGGGCGTTAGACTTTTCCACCATTAATTGAGAAGTATGACTGGCGAAGACGATTTCCAGAAGATACTGGAGAATGGCATTTCCTTTGGTCGCGGCGGTGATCGCCGCGACCCTAATGAGGGAAAGGTGAAGACCAAAGCCAAGAAAAAGAAGTATATCACGGGAGCGCACGGCTCAGGGTCGGCCCGTCAGAAGGCCAAGTACCGCGAGCAGCGCGCCAACCGTAAGCATAAGTAAGGCAGCGGGTTCTCGCGGGGAAACCGCGAGACACGAGCGGCAGAGGCCCTACTCCACCTTGAGCACCTGGTCGCAATAGTCGATAACGGCAGGACGATGGGTAATGAAAATAACGGTCTTGCGACGATCAGAGAGCACGTTCTGCAAGAGCTGTCGTTCTGTTTCGGGGTCAAGGGCGGAGGTGGCTTCATCAAAGAGCATGATACTGCGGTTGCGTAACAGGGCACGGGCAATACTCAGACGCTGAGCCTGTCCTTCGCTCAGTCCGCCGCCCGACTCGGAGCAAACGGTATCAAGCCCCTGTGGCATGTTGCTGACAAAGTCGGCACAAACCAGATGAAGCGCATCCCAAAGTTCATCATCGGTAGCATCCGGGCGACCTATCAGCAGGTTTTCACGGATGGTACCACTCAGCAAAGTATTGCCTTGAGGCACATAGACGAAGTTGCATCTGTAAAGAGGCGACACCTCATCTTCCTTGCCTTCGGCATAAATCTCCACCCTACCCTCTTTCGGATGCAGGAGTGCCAGTATGAGTCGGATAAGCGTGGTCTTGCCAGCCCCGGTTTCTCCAAGGATGGCGGTACAAGTGCCTGGGCGGAAATCGAACGACAGATGGCTGAAGACCGGTTCTACGGCATCGTCATAGGTATAGGTAACATCGTTCAAGCGCACACCACAGGGCGAGGGCATGACAACACCCGAGCCCTGCTGCTCCTGCGGCGCCTCCTCCAGTTCCATGAGTCGCTCGGCAGCCGTAAACACGCTAACGAAGGCTGGTGCGAGCCGAGTTAGGTCGCGTGCAGGGCCCTGAATGCGATAGACCAGTTGCAGGAAAGCAGTCATCTGACCAAAGGTGATGGTCTTGGCACTCAGTCGGACGGCACCCCACAGGAAAGCTATCAGATAGCCTACCGAGAAGCCGCCGTTGACAAAGAGGTTTGAGGCTATCGAGAACTTCGTACGCTGGCGGACATGTTCGCGCAGTTCTGACTGTGTTTCCTCCAGTCGGCCTACCATTCGGCTACCTGCCTCCATCGTCTTGATGAGCATTCGGTTCTGCACGGTCTCAGTCAGCAGGCTCTGTACCTGACTGTCGCTTGAGCGGACGCGACGGGTATATTTCCGCATCTGGGCCACGTAGAAGCGGCTGACGGCCATAAACAGGGGAAGGACGCCCACCGTGATACAGGCCAACCAGGCATCCATCGACAATAGATAGAAAAAAGCGCCAAAGAATAAAATCAGGACTGAAAGCGTGTTTGGCAACGTTTCGGTAATGAATGTCACTACTGTTTGTACGTCCTGTTCCAGACGATTGATAATGTCGCCGCTATGATAGTGGTCCTTACTCTGCCACTCTGCCCGGAGCAAGCGGTCAAGCATCTGTTGCTGCATACGGTTCTGAGCACGGATGCCGAGAATGTTCTTAATCCAGATGCGGGAAATGTTCAAGGCGAACTCGGCCACGATGACAGCACCCATGAGTGCCACTCCCCAGTAGAGCGATCCTTCGCGGGCTCCGGAAGCCATATCGATGGTACGCTGCATAGCCCAGACCATCATCAGACTACATCCCACGCCAAGCATGCCGATGGCGGAATTGAACACGACCTGCACACGATTGCCGCGGAGGTTTCTCCACAGCCATCGCAGCAACTGTCGTACGCTATACTTACTTTCGGGATTATGTAGTCTGTCTAACAGTCTCATTCCAACTCACTATCTCTGGTCTGCTCCCCACATCATTTTCTCGCGCAGGGTTGAGAAATACTGTTTGCCACTACGTTTTACCACCCGGATATTATAAGGAGCGCGACGCAGGGTAAGGCGGATACCCTCCCGCAGCTTCTCCGACCGTCCGTCGATAGCCACAAGGAACGAATGCGAACGGCTCTCGACATCGAACGTTACGACCGACTTGTCGGGAATAACAATAGGACGGATATTCAACGAATGAGGAGCCACAGCCGTCATCAGCATCACGCCCGTTCCAGGCACTATGATGGGGCCACCGTTCGACAACGAGTAGGCGGTAGAGCCGGTAGGCGTTGAAACAATCAGGCCGTCAGCCTGATAGGTGGTAAGATACTCTCCGTCGATACTGGCACGGATGCTGATCATCGAAGCGGAGTCGCGCTTCAAGATGGCCACGTCGTTCAGGGCAAACGCCCCTTCCTGCTTGGACAGTTCGCTGAGTGGCTTCATTTCTTCGTCGGCATCCGAGAACATCACCTGTATGACTGCACGACTCTCAACGGCATAGTCGTCGTTGTAGAGAGCCTTGATGCAGTCGTCAATCTCGTTGGGCGCGGTATCGGCCAAGAATCCGAGCCGACCCATGTTGATGCCAAGAATGGGGATGCTGCGATTGCCCACCCGGCAGGCTGTCTTCAGGAACGTACCGTCGCCACCCATCGATATGGCAAAATCAGCCTCAAAGTCGCCACCACTAAAGACTTGGGCAGCAGGTACGTCAAACTGCTGACAGTTACACAGGAATTCGTAGTATTCCTTGTCGACAAGAAGCTCTGCCCCTGCCTTACTGAGACAGGAAAACACTTTCTGGATGGCTGCCGACTTCTTGTCCTGATAGATATTGCCAAAAAGGGCGAACCGTAACTTATGCTGTGTCACCATTTGCTTGTCTGGTTTTGCGTTCCACACATTAAACTTATGCAAAAATATGCATAATATCCCGAACTGCCAAACTTTTAAACGACATTTTGCATTTTTCTCGTCAAAAACTTGTCGGCATACATTTTTTTTCGTAACTTTGCCTGCACAACCCATTAACCGGATGATATCATTTATAAAAAGGGTGCTTGCGGTCTTCTTGTTAGTCGCTTTCACACCTATACATACATCAGCCCAAGCCTCAGCCCAGAGGACCTATACTGAGGAGCATCCACTCATTTACGAAGATGCCTGGGATCTATGGCCATACGTTTTCCTGAACGAACACGGTGAGCCGGAAGGCTTTAATGTTGACGTACTTCGAGAGCTGTTCAAAGAGCTGAACATACCTTTCGTCATCAAGCTGAAGCCTACCAAGGAAGCCCTGGAGGACCTGAAGAAAGGTCAGTCTGACCTGATGCTGCGCTTAGTAGCCACGTTCCATGACGACTACGCCCGATATGGTAAGGAAACCGTTCAGATGTTCACCCATAGTGTTGTCAGTCCCAAATCAAGCATTCAGGTGGTGCGTACCGTTGACGACCTTGCCTCACAAAAGGTAATTGTCCATGCAGGGAGCCTCAGCCACCGAATGATGACAGACCTTGGTTGGAAGGCGAACGTGCTGCCATACGGCGACATGAAAGAAGCCATCCAGAAAGTCAGCACCGAGAACCAGGGACTGATTGTATGGAACACCATGTCGCTGAAATGGCTCATGCGGAAGTTCCAAACCCAGAACCTCCAGCTCACCCCCATCGACCTGCCTCACGGCGAATACAAGTTCATGTCGAACGACACCATACTGTTGAATCGTTTGGATAGTGCCTATAGCCGTCTGCGCTCTACGGATCGTATCCTGGCCATTCAGAACAAATGGTTCTATCCCGAGCAGATTGATACAGGCATTCCCCAATGGGTGACCTATGTTGCCATCTTCATTGCCTTGTTGGCATTTCTGCTGCTTTACTACGTGTTCGTGCTACATATCCGCCAACGTAAGATGACCCAGCTCATTGCCCGCCATAACCGCCGTTTGGCATTGGTTTTCAATACGACAAAGGTTCACGTGTGGCTATACGACGTCAAGCGTAAAAAGATTACATGGGTGAAGTCTGACGGCGAATTGGAGGATAAGGAACATATTCTACCGGAATATGAGCATGCGCTCACTCCCACGTCATTCGATGATTTGAAGAAGTCGATCAAGCAAATTATCGACGGCACGAAGTCGGAAGTGTCTATAAGAATGACGGGCATTGGTCCCATAGCTGGTAATGAATACATATTGGCACTCTCCGTGTTCAGGCGCTCCAGAAATGGTGAGCCTACCATGCTGGTAGGTATGACAGACAACCAGACTGAACGATTGCAGAAGCAGCGGAAAGCCAAGGACGCCATGTTACGTTACCAGTCGATATTCTCATCTTCGATGGTCGATATGACCTATTATAATACGGAGGGCATACTGACGGACATCAACCAGAAGGCTTGTGAGACTTTCAAAGTCAAACGTGAAGATATACTTGCTGAAGGCGTGTCATTCCGAAATGCCTTGGAAGACCCAACCGTCAAAATAGAATCATTTGAAGGTGCCTACACGACCCACATCATCCATCCACAAGGGAACATGAATATGGCTCAATCCATTAACTTAAGCCATAATATTTACTATGAACAGCAGCTCATGCCCATGCATGATGCGACTGGCCGATTCCTCGGCATCTTCGGTTCCGGCCGCGACGTCAGCGAATTCGTTAATTCCTATCACCAACTGCGAAGAAGCATTAGTCAGCTCCAGAAGGCTGCGACGGATGTGACAGAATACATCAACAACATTAACTTCGCCCTGCATGTAGGAGGCGTGCGATTAGCCAACTATTCCCCCAACTCGCACACGCTGACCATCTTCCGTGAAATGAACGTCGTACAGCTTACCCTGACCCAGTCTCGCTGTCTATCATTCATCGATGACCAGTCGAAACGTAGGGCCGTCCGACTGTTCAACAATATGGACATGCGTAGTGGAGATGCCGTAGACGTGGGCATCAAAACCAACATCAGGACGGAGGGAGGACACAAGCTGTCGCTACAGTTCCACTTCATTCCCGTCTACGATGAAAAAGGTAATATCGACAACTACTTCGGGCTATGTCACGACATCAGCCACGAAAAGGCCACCGAAGAAGAACTGGAACATGAGAAATCGAAAGCCCAGGAGGTGGAAAACGTCAAGAATGCCTTCTTGCGCAACATGAGTCATGAGATACGTACCCCCATTTCGACTGTGGTGGGATTTGCTGAACTGTTTGTTGAAGAGCATGATCCCGCCGATGAAGACGGCTTTATTGAAGAAATCAAGAAGAACGCCAACTTCCTGTTGAATCTGGTCAACGACATTCTGTTCCTGTCACGACTTGACGCCCACATGATAGAGTTCAACCCGTCACCCATAGACTTCGCCTATACCTTCGAGGGACATTGTCAGATGGGATGGGCAAAAGTGATGAAGCCCGACGTTAATTACGTCGTAGAAAATCCCTATGAACATCTCATCGTTAATATTGACGATGCCAATGTGGGACGCATTATTGAGCAAATTGCCAATAACGCAGCAAACTATACAGCAAAAGGACGTGTCTCCGCACGTTACGACTACATTATCGACAAGCTTATCATTACTATCGACGATACAGGCCCCGGTATCAGCGCAGAAAGACAAAGATCGATATTTGAGCGCTTCAGCGACTCCTCAGATAGCAATAGCACCAAGCTGGGCTTACCTATCTGTAAAGAACTTGCCGAGCAAATGGGTGGGGCTGTGTATATGAACTCTGCCCTCGGAAGTGGCACCACCATGTGGATTATCATCCCCTGCCAAGCTACAGTTATCGAGAAAAGGAAGCAGTTAAGTAACTAATGGCGTGAAAGAATGAAGAGAATTTACAATACATACATCATGCGTTCCGTAACGCTGCTACTTGTCATCCTACTGACAGGCATGACGGGCTACGCAAAGCTGTCGGATCGATACAACAACGACAAGCCGCTGGTCATAGTCTGCGACTGGGACCTGCCTCCGTATGAGTTTCTTGACGACCGAGGGAACCCGGCAGGCTATAACATAGATATACTCGATAAGATTCTCAAGGAGATGAACCTCAAACATACGTTCATACTCAAGGAGAATCCCCAGATCAAAGAACTCTTCATGAAAAAGGAAGCCGATCTTTACGTGGCTCCCAGTTCCTGGCTCTCAGTAAACGATTGCTACATGTCGGAAAACATACTTAACTACTACAAGGTCAAAATAGCCATGCAGAAGGATGTTCCGGCAATCCGATCGATAAAAGACATTTCCCCTAACAAGAAAGTTGTTTTGCGAGAGAACGGAATGATTACCATTCACAGTATCTCGGAGCAAGCGCTCCATCTTAATATTCAATACCATGCGCCCATGGAAGCACTATCGGGAGTGTCAAGTGGCAAATACGACTATTTCATCTGGGGAGAAGAACCCTTGAAATGGAAGATCAAGGAGTTGAACATTGAGAACCTTAAAATCCATGAACTGAACGTATCAATCCAGGAAATACACATCGGTGGACACGATAAGGAACTGATTGACGCCATTGACGACCAGTATGCCCGTCTGGAACAGAGAGGTGAACTCGAATTAATACGCGACAAATGGTTCCACCCTGAACGCCATCACGACAACGCATCGCCTTATATCCTTTATATTGCCATAGCGGCCGTATTGCTGATACTTCTCCTGTCACTACTGAACAGGCTCATCGCCAGAAACGTAAGAAGAATGACGTTAAAGAACTCCGAGCAAGCAAGGCTGATGGACCTTGCTCTTGATCTGGGAGGCTACATGGTGGCCGAATACGACGTTCAGAAGGATCAATTCAAAAACATGCATGGCAACCTGATGGACGAAAGCTTTTCCGTTAACGATGCCTACAATTTATTGCATGAAGACGATCGTTACGTCTTTCAGGAAAAAATCAGGAATTTGAAATCCAGCGAATCGGGTAACTCTGACATACTGTTACGCAGAAACACCGGCACGGAGTCACAGCCTCATTGGCAGTACCTGTCGGGGAACTGTATCAAGGAGAATGATGATGCGAAGCATACCTTCTACATAGTGGTGGCCAAGGACATTACCAAGGAAATGGACGAACAGCACTCCAACAATGAAGCGGCAGCAAAGTATCTCAAAGCCTTTGACATTTCCCTTGTAGCCATGGCTTTCTACGACAAAGACGGACGTCTGCTGGAGATGAACGAACAGATGAGAAAGGTAACAGGAACTTCGCCCGAGAACCAGAAATTCTTCTATGAGACACGGTTATTCGATGCACCACTCTTCAAGGATATCCTGTTCCCGAACATGAAGGAGGTGACTCATGCCTGCCAGCATACCCACTATCCGGATATCAATCTTGACAAATACCTGGAATACCGTATCCGCCCCGTATTCTCTGACGAAGGCGAAATACGCTATTATGTCGTTACCGTACGTGACATTACCGGAGAGCGCAATCTTTACAAAGAACAGCAGACCATACAACAACAGTTAGAGATGACCAATAATGAGGTCAACAAGTTTGAAACACAAATGAACTACCTGCTGTCAAACACCAACATGTATATCTGGCGAAGCAACTATCAGAAAAACACCATCGAGATATCACGATCACTCAACAAAGTTGAAAAGGTAATCACCTTTGAGGAGTATCTTCAGAGCCTTCCACCTGACGAAATTGAGGAAGCCAAGATGGTGCTGTATAATCCTCTGATGAGAAGCCGCACTTTCAGCTTTATTCGTCACCACGCCCTATCGCCACTCACCAAACAGGAAGCCTGGTTTGCAGTTAGCGGAACACCGATCTTTGACCAGAAGGGATTGGGAATAGGTCATTTTGGTGTCGTACGCAACGTCACGCAACTGATGCGTTCTCAAGAAGAGCTGCGCAAGGAAACAGAACGTGCCCAGCAGTCGGGAGCATTAAAAGCCACCTTCCTGGCAAATATGACGCACGAAATCCGTACACCTCTGAATGCCATTGTCGGTTTCTCCGACCTGCTTCACATGGCCAGTACCACCGAAGAGCGCACGGAGTTCATCCACATCATTCGCCACAACTGCGACTTGCT